>NZ_SMGG01000005.1:0-322958 GCF_004339245.1 Seleniivibrio woodruffii | reverse complement strand
AATGATGCGGCCATCCTGTCCAGTGAATCAGTAGTTCTTACAGAATCCGATGCGGTACTTACCGCCAACGGTCAGCTTACGATAACAGATGTTGATAACCCCGCAGTGTTCGTCGCTCAGACTAACACGGAAGGCACATACGGCAAGTTCAGCATAGATGAGAACGGCGCATGGACGTTTGTTGCCAACTCAGCATTCAACGAGCTGAACGTGGGCGACTCCTACTCAGAAACGTTTACAGTTTCAGCGGTCGATGGTACGACATCGACTGTTACAGTACGCATAAACGGCACAAACGATGCGGCTGTGGTTTCTTCTGAATCAGTAGTTCTTACAGAATCTGACACAGCACTTTCTGCTAACGGTCAGCTTACGATAACAGATGTTGACAACCCTGCTGTGTTCGTTGCTCAGACAGACACGGAAGGCACATACGGCAAATTTAGCATAGACGAGAACGGAGCATGGACGTTTACCGCCAATTCCGCTTTCAATGAGCTAAACGTAGGTGACTCATACACTGAAACATTCACTGTATCAGCAGAAGACGGAACTACATCAACCGTTACAGTACGCATAAATGGCACGAATGATGCAGCTGTTCTTTCTTCTGAAAGCGTAATACTGACAGAATCTGACATAGCTCTTACAGCCAACGGTCAGCTTACAATCACAGACATAGACAACCCCGCAGTGTTTGTCGCACAGACAGACACGGAAGGCACATACGGTAAGTTCAGCATAGACGAGAACGGAGCATGGACTTTCACCGCTAATTCAGCATTCAATGGACTGAACGTGGGCGATTCTTACTCAGAAACCTTCACTGTTGCGGCGGCTGACGGTACAACATCGACAGTAACTGTTAGAATCAACGGCACTAACGATGCGGCCATCCTGTCCAGTGAATCAGTAGTTCTTACAGAATCCGATACGGCACTTACAGCCAATGGTCAGCTTACGATCACAGATGTGGATAACCCCGCTGTTTTCGTTGCTCAGACTAACACGGAAGGCACATACGGCAAGTTCAGCATAGATGAGAACGGCGCATGGACGTTTGTTGCCAACTCAGCATTCAACGAGCTGAACGTGGGCGACTCCTACTCAGAAACGTTTACAGTTTCAGCGGTCGATGGTACGACATCGACTGTTACAGTACGCATAAACGGCACAAACGATGCCGCTGTTCTTTCTTCTGAAAGCATGACATTGACTGAATCAGACGTTGCACTCACTGCCAACGGACAGCTTACAATCACAGACGTGGACAACCCTGCTGTATTTGTCGCACAGACAGATACAGAAGGCACATACGGCAAATTCAGCATAGACGAGAACGGAGCATGGACTTTCACCGCTAATTCAGCATTCAACGAGCTGAATGTCGGCGACTCCTACTCAGAAACCTTTACAGTTTCAGCGGCGGACGGAACTACATCAATCGTTACTGTACGCATAAACGGCACTAACGATGCGGCCATCCTGTCTAGTGAATCAGTAACCCTTACAGAAATTGATACCGCTCTTACAGCCAACGGTCAGCTTACGATAACAGACGTTGATAACCCCGCAGTGTTCGTCGCTCAGACTGATACGGAAGGCGCATACGGCAAGTTCAGCATAGATGAGAATGGAGCATGGACTTTCACCGCTAATTCAGCTTTCAACGAGCTTAACGTCGGTGACTCATACTCAGAAACTTTCACTGTTTCAGCGGCTGATGGCACGACATCGACAGTGACCGTTAGAATCAATGGCACAAATGATGCGGCAGTTCTCAGCTCTGAATCAGTTACATTGACCGAATCTGATACTGCACTGACCGCCAACGGTCAGCTTACAATCACAGACGTGGACAACCCTGCTGTGTTCGTTGCTCAGACTGACACGGAAGGCACATACGGCAAGTTCAGCATAGATGCTAATGGCGCTTGGACTTTCGTTGCTACCTCAGCTTTCAACGAACTGAATGTCGGCGATTCCTACTCTGAAACGTTTACTGTTTCAGCGGCGGACGGAACTACATCGACAGTAACCGTCAGAATCAACGGCACTAATGATGCAGCTGTGGTTTCTTCTGAATCAGTAGTTCTTACAGAATCTGACACAGCACTGACAGCTAACGGTCAGCTGACAATCACAGACGTTGATAACCCCGCAGTGTTTGTTGCTCAGACAGACACAGAAGGTACATACGGCAAATTCAGCATAGATGAGAACGGAGCATGGACGTTTACAGCTAACTCAGCATTCAACGAGCTGAACGTCGGTGACTCATACACTGAAACATTCACTGTTTCAGCAGAAGACGGCACGACATCGACAGTGACCGTCAGAATCAACGGTACAAATGATGCGGCAGTTCTTTCAAGCGAATCAGTAGTTCTTACTGAAACTGATACCGCTCTTACAGCCAACGGTCAGCTTACAATCACAGACGTGGACAACCATGCTGTGTTTGTTGCTCAGACAGACACAGAAGGTACATACGGCAAGTTCAGCATAGATGAGAACGGCGCATGGACTTTCACCGCTAATTCAGCATTCAATGAACTGAATGTTGGCGATTCCTACTCAGAAACCTTCACTGTTGCGGCGGCTGACGGAACTACGTCAACAGTAACCGTCAGAATAAACGGAACTAACGATGCGGCCATCCTGTCCAGTGAATCAGTAGTTCTTACTGAAACTGATACCGCTCTTACCACCAACGGCCAGCTCACAATTACAGACGTGGATAACCCTGCTGTGTTCGTTGCTCAGACAGATACGGAAGGTACATACGGCAAGTTCAGCATAGACGAGAACGGAGCTTGGACGTTTACCGCCAATTCCGCTTTCAATGAGCTGAACGTGGGCGACTCATACTCAGAAACCTTCACTGTTGCGGCGGCTGATGGAACTACATCAACCGTTACCGTAAAAATAAACGGTACGAATGACGCAGCAGTAATTGAAGCTGAAACAGCGACCCTTTACGAAACCAACTCAATACTCACCACAGGCGGCAGACTCGACATCACAGATGTTGACAGCGCAGCCTCCTTTGTGGCGCAGACCAACACAGCCGGACAATACGGTAAATTCAGCATAGATGCCGATGGCAACTGGACTTTCACAGCCAATTCAACCTACAACAACCTGCCTGCCGGACAGCAGATTCAGGATGTGTTTGAGGTTGCGGCGGCAGACGGCACCAGATCCAGCGTCACTGTCAACATAATAGGCACCAACGATGCACCGTTCACAAGCGGCGCAACTGTGAACGTCAGCGAGAACGGCAACAAGGTCAGCGGAACCCTGACAGCCAGTGACTATGACAAGCCCGACACGCTCACCTTCTCTCTGGTCGACAACCAGACATTGCCCTCAGGCTTCACATTTGACCCGTCAAACGGCAAATACAGCATGAGCGCCGCACAGGGATATGACTATCTCGCAGCGGGTCAGTCGGTCAGCTACAAAGTATACTACAAAGTCACCGACAGCCAGGGCGCATCCACAGTGGGCACTATAAACATAACCGTCAACGGAACGGCGGACGCTCCTGTCATTTCCGCTGTAAACAACGAAACTGCTGTCAACTTTGTAAGTGACGGCGGAAGCTACACCAACGCACTTGGTGTTTACACAGTTGATGCAGAGGGCAACCCCGTTGCGGGCGAGCTTATCCTGCTCAACTCCGACAGGACGGCCGCAAACGAGCTTCTGGCGACTTATCAGGGAACTGATGTTAAATTCTTCATAGTCACCAACGTAGGCTCCAGTTTCACAGGCGGAACCGTATCGTTTGACAACTCCGGCACATATCCCGTGCTGAAGCTGAACGGGCAGACTGTTTCAAATAACGTATTTTTCTCAGATACTTCTCTCAACTCCGACGGCCTTGACCACTTCATCGAGAAGGCGGACGGCACTGTGGGCGTTGAAGATCTTAAATATGGAACATCAGGCTATGACGGCGACTTTAACGACCTTGTGTTCAAAGTGACCACTCAGAAAGCGGTCTACACAGAGAATGACGGCCCGACATCCATAGCCAGCGATGTTTCCATAAGCGATGTGGACAGCACCACAATGAGCAAGATGGTGATCAGCATAACATCTCCCAAAGCGGGTGACGTTCTGACCGTTGGCGAACTTCCTGCGGGAATAACGGCAACAGTGAGCGGAACCAAAGTCACTCTGACGGGAGCGGCCTCCGCAGATGCATATGAGCAGGCTCTTAAAGCTGTCCTGTTCCACAGCACCAGCGAAAACCCCGACACCACAGCCAGAGAGTTCTCTGTGGTTGTGACGGATGAATCAGGAACCGGCAGTGCACCCGCTCTGATCACAATGCAGGTTGTATCCGTTAACGACAACCCTGTGGCGAACGACGACACGGCGACTGTTGACGAGAACAGCAGTGTGGTTATTGATGTCCGTGCCAACGACACCGACCTTGACGGCGACACGCTGAGCGTTTCCGCTGTCAGCCAGCCTGCCCACGGAACAGTGACCATCGGCGCAGACGGCAAACTTGTTTACACACCCACAAGGGGCTACTACGGAACAGATTCATTTTCCTACACCGTTTCCGACGGAAAGGGCGGCACAGACACCGCAACAGTATCCATAACGGTGAACTACGACAATATAGCTCCCGTTGTCAGCATCAGCAGCCAGTCAGTGACCTTCACAGAGCACGGCTCCGCTGTCAGCGTTGCACTGGGCACAGTGATAACCGATCCGGACAACACAACAATGAAGGGCGCAACCATACAGATAGAGAATCCTCTGTCCGGCGACAAACTGAGCATCGGAGCTCTCACCGGACTGGGAATAACAGCTGTTCTGTCTGCGGACGGAACCACCGTGACCCTTACGGGAGAGTCCTCAATAGCCAACTATCAGAAGGCCATTGAGCTTATCAGATTCAGCACCGACAGTCAGGATGATGCCGACAGAAGCGTCAAAGTGGTTGTGACAGACGGAGCGGAAAACAGCAACACGGTCATAACGACTGTTCATGTTGTTGTGATAGATGATGCACCCGTTGCGGCAAGCAACACAGCAGCCGTCACCGAGATCAACCCCGTGGTTATCACAGGGGATGCGGAAGTGACAAAAGTTACAGTGGGAACGGACATCAATCAGGATGTTACCCCTGCAAAACTCGGCTACACAACGCCCACCGTATACAATACTGTGGCAATGAACCAGAATGTGACGGTTAACAGCAGCTACGCAGTTATCAAAGAAGTTCCCGCCGGAATAAACGCCAATGTGAACGGCGACACCGGAAACGGATATGTTGAGATAGTCAACGTCGGTGCGAACTCAACCGTAAACGTCAACATAGGCGGCGGAAACGACGTTGTTTACCTATCCGGCAATATAAACGGATATGTCAACGTCAACGGTGATGCAGGATACGACGTCCTCATCCTTCCCGGAACAGCAAGCGACTACCGTGTGGTCAACAACGGCGGCGTGATGAGCATCTACTCCACCAACAGTTCCTGGACAGGTACAATAGTTGCGAACAACATCGAAGAGATACGCTACGGCGGATATTCCTCCGCATCATACGAATATGTTGTGGATGTTGAGACCAGCCGCACACTTTCCGAAGACGGATACGTTGTTCTTGCGGTTGCCAACGGCAAACTCAGCGCAGGCATCGACAACAGGGACGGCACATGGACTGTTCAGGCGGAGGACATCGAAGGGCTTAAGATAATCCCCACAGGCTCAGGCGAGCCGGACATTGCTCTGGTTTCCGTGACAGATCCTCAGGTTGTCACAGACATATCAGCATCCGTAACAACAGGCAACGTCATCACCGATACCGACGCTGTATACGGCAAAGACTATGACAGCGACACGGCTGTTTCAGACCTGCACATTTCAAAAGTGGGCGACACAACGGTTGCGGCAAACGGCGAAACGGCAGTTCAGGGAACCTACGGAACCCTTTACATCAAGGCGGACGGATCATACCGTTACGAGCTTGATAATGACGGAACCAGCCTTGACAACGTCAACAAAGGCGATGTCGTTAAAGAGGAATTTACATACAGCCTGACGGACGGAACTTCTGTCAGCACGGCGAAGCTCATCGTAAGCATCAACGGTGCGGACGATGTGTCAGTTTCTGCCGGAAGTCTTGTTATCAACGAGGGTACGACATCCGTTCCCGTTGCAAACCTGATGTTCATGATAGACGTTTCAAAGAGTATGGACGAGATAATCACCAGCACAAAGGATTCAAGGCTGACAGTGCTGAAAGATGCTCTTGTGGAACTTATTGAAAAATATGACAGCAAAGGCGATATAGGCGGCATCCAGATAGTGAAATTCTCCACCGATGCCACCGCTCTTTCCAAGAACGGAAGCACATGGCTCAGCGTTGCCGATGCCAAGAGTTTCATCCTTGCCCTTAAGAGTGACATGTACACCGACTATGACGATGCCCTTGCTAAATTGGAAGAGATATATAAAGCGTCCACTCCGCCCAGTGCAGACTACACCCATGTGTACTTTGTGTCCGACGGTGCACCCACCAGAGGGGAAGAGGTTGACGCCAGCGATCTTACAAAATGGCGCACATGGCTGACCAGCTCCCCTGTGGACGAGGTCTACTCTGTGGGAATAGGCAGCGGAACAGACAGCGCACAGCTTAAAGTTGTTGCATGGAGTGCCGAGAACCAGAACTACATGGACAACGTTCTCGTTGTTCCGGATGACACTCTGGAAGCGGACATCGCGGCGGCGGCCGAGAAGAACAGCAGAGAGAGCAGTGTGTTCAACGATGTTGACCTGCCCGACGGCATAACTGCCCATCTGACGGCCGTGACGTTTGCCGGACACAGATATGAGTTCTCGGATGCTGTCACAGAGCACACTATCAGCCTCGGAGACAACGGTTCTGTTGTGATACATGCCGACGGAACCTATGTGTTCACAGCCGGAACGGATGTTCCCGAAGACATAACTTCACTGCTTAAATACACCTTCGAAGCCAACGATCAGGACTATGCAGGAACACTGAGTCTGACAAGCAATCATGTTGTGGATACTCTTGTGGATCTGTCCCTCAGCGCAGGTTCCGGCTATCGAGTGGTTGAGTCGGCCAACGGATACGGAGTTGACACCAATACCTCCTCAACCAGCGACGACGGCATAGCAAAAGGCGAAAAACTCACTTTCAGTCTGGGTGAAGAGGTTGACAAGGCCACGTTCAACATAACCGGCACTGTGACAACGTCTTCAACATGGACGGCATATGACGACACCGGAGCACAGGTTGGCACAGGAACTCTCACTTCGGGCAAGTTTACGATAGACACAGCCGGAGATTTCAGCTCGGTAGTGTTCTCCGGAGGTTCCACAAACGGTGCGAACTTCTATGTGGCTCCCGTTTCAGCCACCGGACATGTTGACGGCGACAACGTTTTCTCGGTTCTCGACAGCGGAAGCTCTCTGGATTTCAGCAAACTCAGCGATCTGGACGGACTCCAGCTGGCGAACCACAGCAAAGTGCAGTCGATCACACTGTCCGCACAGGATGTGCTTAACATCTCCGACACCACAACTCATAATCTCCAGATAACCGGAGGCAGTGAGGATACGGTTGTTCTTTCCGGCGACTGGACAAAGTCAGGAACCAACACCTACACTTCCAGCGTGAACGGAATAGATGTCAGCATAGAGATAAACAACGAACAGCATAAGATCAAGGTGGACTATACTGATCAAGGCGATTAATAATTGCTGTTAAAGGTAAATTTGAAAAGCCGCATCCCTCTCGGGTGCGGCTTTTTCTGTTGGGATAAAAGTATATGGAGTTGAGAGAATTGCCTTAAAAAGTTCCGGTCAGATATGCTTTATTTAAAATGAAGTGCCAGCGCCAGTCTGTCTCTAAGTCCGGTTTTGGCAAAAATGGATGTAAGGTGCGCTTTAACGGTACGGACGGTGATATTAAGAGAATCTGCTATCTCCTGATTGCTTTTGCCCAGGGCCACAAGTTTGACCACCTCTTCCTCCCGTTCCGAGAGTTCCTGAGTAAGGTTCAGAGGGGTGCTGTCTGCGGGGAGGGTTGTTATCAGCTTATTGATGATATCCGGCGGAAGCCAGATCTGCCCCTGCCGCACGGCATCCACCATCTGTGTCAGGTTGTCAGGGTGCATCCACCTGTTGCCGTAGGCCTTCGCACCCATTTTCAGAAGCCTCAGAGCCTCTTCATATTTCGGGGTGGGGCTGAGTATGGCAACGCCGCAGTTGATGTCTCTTATGTCTGTGGGGGTGAGATAGGCCAGATCGAGAATGGCAACGTCTGTTTCTTCAACGTTGTGCCTGTTGTTCAGACTTGAGAGCAGACCCACCGATACGGTATTCTCTTCGCCGAAGATACCCGCCACTGTTTTGCAGAAATTTCTGTCACAGCTCACAGCTATTATCATAATCATCTCTCCCGCAGAGCATTGTACTTGGCCCGCAGAATGGGCTTAAGCAGGTACTGCATAACGGTTTTTTTACCTGTAACTATATCAACCATGGCGGTCATGCCCACCATTATGTCCTTTTTGTTGTGTTCGTCGCCCAGAAAGCCCTGATCGGTCTTAACCCTCACCAGATAGTAGCTCTCCTTCTTTTCGTCCTCTATGGTGTCGGCGCTTATGTGGGTCACTTTGCCCTTAAGCCCGCCGTAGATGGCGAAGTCGTATGCGGTGAATTTTACTATCGCCTCCTGACCGGGATAGATGAACGCTATGTCGGAGGGTTTTACCTTGGCCTCCACCAACAGGTTGCCCTCGGCAGGAACTATCTCCAAGATGTCCATTCCGGGTCTGACAACCCCGCCAACGGTGTTCACCATCATCTGTTTGACGGTTCCGTCAACGGGAGAGCGCACCTGAGTCCTTTTCACCCTGTCCTCAAGGGCAACACGGGTTGCCGAGGTTCTGTTCAGTTCCGCCAGATTCTGGCTGAGCAGATCCTGAGCCTCGCTCCGGAATTTCACAGTCTGCTCGTTTATCATGCTTTTGGCTTCCGCAATTTTGGAGAGTGCGGAGCTCATTGTGTTTCTGAGTGATTCTATTTCGTTCTGGTTTTCCAGAAGTCTCTGACGCAGCTGAATATATTCAACCTCGGAAACCAGTCCCTTTTCGTAAAGCGGCTTGGTGAGCGACATCTCCTGCTGAATGAGTGACTTGCTCTGTGTGAGGTTCTTTATCCTGTTCTGAGCATCGGAATATTCCGTCTGTTTCTGGCTCAGCCTTTCCTGAAGAACCATCAGCTCGCTTTCCAGTCTCTGCCTGTTTATGTTGTACAGGCTTATTTCGGAGCTTACGAGGTTCGGATAATTGCTCTCTATCTGCGGATCCACGCTCATGGGTTTTCCGGATGCTTCCGCCTGAAGCCTTGCAATGCGCACTTTCAGTTCGTAGTATTTTGATTCGCCCTCTTTAAAGGAACTGCCGAAACCAGTGTCGTCGATCTCAAGGAGCACCTGACCCTGTTTGACATGGTCGCCCTCACGCACCAACAGTTTGCGGACTATGCCGCCCTCAAGGTTCTGCACCACCTGAATCTGGTGGGTGGGTATCACCTTGCCCTGACCCCTCGTCAGTTCGTCAACGTAGGTCAGGTTCGCCCACGCTATGAAGATGATCACCAGTGCCGCCATAATGTACAGCAGGCGGTTCATCTTGCCGGAGCTTTTCTGGAGCACGGCGGCGTTGAGGCTTTTCATAAACTCGATATCTTCCGCACTGAGGCGGCTTTTTTTGTCTTTCGCCATTATTTGCCCCCCAGTTTCTGCATAACTTCATCTTTAGGCCCGTCCAGAACAACACATCCGTTGTCCATGACTATCAGTCTGTCAACAATGGACAGGATAGAGGGCTTGTGGGTTATTATTATTGTGGTCTTGCCCTGAGTTGCAGATCTCAGGTTTTCAATGACCTTGTTCTCCGATGCAAAATCCATTGCGTTTGTCGGTTCGTCCATGACGACTATGGGGCTGTCGGTGAGCATTGCTCTGGCAACGGCAACGGCCTGTCTCTGTCCGCCGGAAAGGTTCGCTCCCTTTTCACCCACATGGAAGTCCAGACCCAGCGAGTGTCTGTCGCTGAAGGAGATAACGTTGCCCGTCTGCGCCGCTTTCAGGATTGCGTCGTCGTCGCTGTGGGGCGCTTTGAATATTATGTTGTCCCGTATGGTTCCCGAAAAGAGGGTTACATCCTGCGGAACGTAGTTGATGTTGTGTCTGAGGTCGGCAGGGTCTATCTGCTTGACGGCTATTCCGTCAACGAAGATGCTCCCCGCATCGGGATCATAAAGCCCCAGAATAAGCTTGCTGAGGGTTGATTTGCCTGAACCGACAGCTCCTATGATGCCTATGCGTTCACCGGGCTTTATGGTGAAGCTGACGTTCTTTACTGCGGGCTGTGGTTCGTCAGGATAGCAGAAGGTCACATCGTGGAACTCTATTGCTCCGTTGAAGGTGGGTCTGCGGAGAAACCCTTTCTTTTCGGGGCGTTCAACGTCCTTCTGCATCAGAGCGTCCAGAGCCTGAAGCGAGGTTTTCATCTGCTGATAGTTGGACAGCAGAGAGGCCACCTGCGACATGGGAGCTATGGTTCTGGAAGCCAGCATCACTGTGGCTATCAGCGCACCCATTGTCATCATGCCCTCTTTAATGAAGTAAACGCCCGCCACAACCACAAAAATGTTGCCTATCTGCGCCAGAAATGCGGATACGGATGTGAGCGAGTTTGAAAGCATGCGTGACTTTATGCTCTTGTTGGATATGTCTCCTGTGCTCTCTTCCCAGCTCCACTGTATATAGCTGCTGGCGTTGAAAGTTTTTACCGCTTCAAGGTTAGACAGAGCCTCTATTAAAAGGCCGCTCCGCTTGGCGGAGGATTCGTAAGTAGTTTCGATGCTCTTTTGCAGAGGCTTGCGGATATAAAGACCGTAGCCGATGATTATTGCCATTATCAGCAGAGGGATAAGAACTATTATGCCGCCGATGTAGTAGATCACCACTATGAATATGAGTACGAAGGGCAGTTCTATGAACGCCGTTATCGCACTTGAAGCGTAGAATGAGCGGATACTGTCGAACTCTTTGATGTTGCTGGCGAAAGAACCCACGGATTTGGGCTTTTCTTTCATTCTGATATTAAGCGCCTGCTCGAAAATCATGGACGAGAGGATAACATCACTCTTTTTGGCGGCTATCTCAAGGAAATATGTCCGCAGATATTTTATGGTGATGTCGAAAATATAGATGATGCACATGCCTATGGCCAGAACCCAGAGGGTGTCCACGGCGTTGTGGGGGGATAACCCTGTCGTAAACGTTCATGGTGAACAGGGGGCTGACGGTGACAAATATGTTTATGAGGACGGATGCAATTAAAACGTTTGTGTAGAGGTCTCTGAAACGCCACAGGGTTCCGAAGAACCAGTGCTTGTCCTCTTTTTTCTCCTCTGTGTCGGCGGTTTCGCCCTGACTGTCCTGTCTGAAAACACGTTTCAGCAGGAAGCAGAATCCCATGTATTCCTCTTCCAGTTTTTCTATTGAGATTTCCTGCGGGGTTTCATCGACGGATGGAACGATTATCTCCGCCACGCCCTCGGAAAAGTCTATGTCTGTGAGCACGCATGCATCTCTGTTCTTAAGCAGCAGTATTACCGGCAGAATAACGTTTGGGATGTCTTTCAGTTCACGTTTGACCAGTCTGGAGTTGAATCCCGCTCTGCCCGCCGCCCTTGAAAAATTAGATTTTGCTCCGCCAAGGGTGAAGAGCGACTGGGTCTTCTGTTCGGGGTCGAGGGGAAGACCGTAGGCCAGCGCCTCCGCACTTGCGGGCTTGTTGTTCAGTCTGGTCAGCGTCACCAGACACTGCATCAGCGGATCAATAGCTATATCTCTGTTCATATTCTGACTTCCGTCACTTATTCAGAGGGGTGATATCGGCGATACCACGTCCCTGAAAATATTTGATATTTTTGTTTTCCAGAGCAGTTTTAAGCTCGCTGTTCTCAACTTTGGTGGCGATGAGCTTTATTCCGAGGCTCTCTGTAATTGTCTGGAGCGAATGGATTGCTGTGTCTGCGTCCTCGCCGGAACCTATCAGATAGTCATAGTCTATCTTTATGTAGTTCGGCTTCAGTTTCTGGAGATTTTCCAGAGACTTGGGGCTCATTGCGAATCTGTCCACCCCGAAGGTGAATCCCAGACCCTTTATCAGCCCTGCGAAGTCTAGGCAGATGTCGGCATTGTTGTTTATTGCGTTGTCGGATATTTCAAATGTTATGCGCTCTTTCAGGTGTTTGCTGCCGAGCAGAAGCTGACGGAACCACGAGAATGAAGCCCTGTCGTTGAGGAACACGTCGGTGATGTTGATTGCCAGTGTGCTGTCAGGCTTTGCGGTGAGGTATTCCACTGATTTTTCCAGAACGTATCTGTCCAGATTGTTTGCGAGGTTCAGGTTAACCACCATGGGCATGAAGAAGCCCGCACGCTGGATGTTGCCGTTCTCGTCTTTCAAGTTTACGAATATCTCCTGATGCAATTCGCCCGTGGGTGATGTTACCGCCTGAGAGGTCAGGATGAATCTGTTTTCTGCCAGAGCTGTCTCTATCATGTTTTTCCACTCCAGTTTGCCCAGAACCATCTGGTTGGAGCTGTCGTTGAAACGGCTGACATCCCCTGTTTCCATGCTCTTGGCCACAGTGAGTGCGTAGTCGGCTTTGGAGAGCACCTTTGCTGTGGTCTCGTCGTATCTGTATGAAGTGAGTCCGGCTTTAACGGTTATGATGTCCGCCAGTCTGTCGTTTGCGGCTATCAGTTCCTTAGCCCATTTTATGAAGCCGTTAATCTTGAATGCCGAATCCTCCTGATTGAGGGCGGGCATTATGGCGGCCAGTTCCTGCCTGTTGAAGCATGAGGGCAGACAGCCGTCCGATGAAAAATTGTCGTTCATGTATTTCGCAACAGCATCATAGAAGGGGCGCATATTGGGGTGTCCAACTTCGGCTATGGCTCTGTCGATGCCTTCGAATGAGATGAGGGCTATTTCGCCGTCGGAGTTTTTTGACTCGGATTCTATGTATTCTGTAAGCTTGTTTACGAAGTATTTGCGATTATAAAGCCCCGTCAGCTGGTCTCTGTAGAGCAGTTCCTGATATTTTTTCAGGGTGTCTATCTCTCTGTCGTAAATTGACTGAACTTTCCCCGTCATCTGGTTCATTGCCAGAACCACCTGTTTAAGTTCAGGTGTGCGGGGGACTTTCTCGTTTATCATGAAGTCGTTGTTGCCAATGGCCTCCGCCTGTTTGCGGATGTTCACAAGGGCTGAGAGGAGGAACTTGAGGATCACATGGCTGAACGCCACAGCTATGCCGCCTATCACGATGAAGGAGAGGCAGAGGTATTTAAAGCTGTCCCAGAGCTGAATATATGAGAGTCCGGGGTGTCCCTTGACGGTGAGCTTCCCCGCTATATTCCATCCGTTAGATATCTGAGCATCTGCGGCGGGTGTTTCCAGTTTCACCAGTTTAACGAAAAAAGCGGGCACGCCCTCTATCTTCGGCTCCTGATGCACCCTGTATATGTCTTTGCCGTCGTTCCCCGTGAGGCGTATCTCCTCGTAGTAACCGCCGTCATACATGGCGTTTATCATGGTTACCATTATGGCGGTGTCGTTTGTGAAGGGGCTGAGGGACAGCGAAACTGAGTTTGCAGTGTTCTTTGCGTTGGAATACATCTGGTTGCGTATGAACTCGGTGGTGTTGTCGAAATTTATCTTCAGCACAGCCGCAAGCATCACTATCAGTATGGTTGTTATGAGTATCTGAATCTGTCTGAAAAGCGTCATTTCCTACCTCTTCACGATTTCAAGATCTATTGCTTTGAGTTTGTTCAGGTTTTTGGATTGAGACGGGTCAACCCTTTTTCCAAGACCCTGCTGTTTCTGAAGGAAGAGGTCGTTTGCCGTGAAGCTGTAGACCGGAGCAAGGTCGGTTCGTTTTGTTGCGGGCAATATGGCCTTTTCGAAGTTGTCCAGAACAAAGGGCACGGTGTTCGGCTCTTTGTAATAGGTTACAACCATGTGGGATTCTGTCCCCCCGCTTAACGTATGTCAGGAAAAGCTTTTCCTGAGGGACTCCCAGCTGGATAAGGGTTAGGAACTTCGAAACGGCGTAGTCCTCGCAGTCACCCATGCCCACACCCAGAAACTCCAGCCTGCTCGCCCAGTAGTCGCTCTGCCCCCACGTCTTAATGTCCGTCTGATACTGGACCTGATTGAAGAACTTGTTGACCTCTATCGCTTTTTTGTCGTCAGAAGCGTCGGTCAGCCCGTCCATAAGCTCAAGCAGGGCACTAAGTCTTGTTTCCGCCTGTTCTCCGTATTTCTTACGGTACTGGTCGAAAACGGCATCGGGGACGTAAAACTTTGACGCAGCAGACAGAATGCCTGACACCGCAAACACACTCATCAGAATGACGGCTGTCAAAGTTTTAAAACGCATAGCACCTACATCAGTTTGTTATTATTTTCAGCTCAACCCTTTTGTTTCTGGCTCTTGCTGTTTCGGAGTCGTTGGGCACGAGGGGTTCTGAACCGCCTTTACCGTATCCGAGCATAGCACCTTTCGGTATTCCAAGCTCAAGAAATCTGTTGTGAACTGCAAAAACCATCAATTTTGTCATATCTTTGCCCTGTTCGGGAGTCAGAGAGTCGTCAGTATGGGCATATATTTTCAGGGTGTAGGGTGTTTTAAGTGTTCTAAGCTCCCTTGCGATGCGCAGAAGGGTGGCCGTGGCCTCGTCTGTGAGATCGAATGTATTGGGTTTAAATGAGTTTCCCGGCAGGGTTATCGTCTGTTCTTTTCTGCCCGGATCTATCATTTTCGCAGGGGGCAGAACCGCAGGTACTGCAGTTTTTGCGGCGGGTTTAACAGCCACGGGTTTTGCCGCCGTTCTTGCCGCTGCATCGGATGATTTTTCCGGCTCGCCCAGGCTGTCGGAACTGATGCTTTCCAGCGAATCCTGAGGTGCGGATGCGGGAGTGCTCACCTGAGGCTTTATGTAGGGTGCGAAATAGTCGGGGATGGTGTAGCCAACCTCAACTCCTTCCGTGTTCTCACAGCCGAAGGGTGCTGTTTGGGCGGCTGCAGACTGCTGGCACTGGTCTTTTTTATCGTCAGCTTCGTCCTTGTCCTTGTTGAAATCCAGATTCCCGTATTTTTCGAGCTTGTTCATGGGTTTCTTTTCGGGCAGTCCGACCTTTCCGGCCAGTGCATCGTCATACTCAGCCAGAAGAAGACCCGTTGCCTGAAGCAGTCTGAAATAAGCGATTATTGAGTTATATTTTGATCTGGCAAGGGTTGCCTTTGATGAGTTGTATTCGTTCTCCATGTTCAGAACCTCGTTGAGGCTTCTGCGGCCGAGCCTGTTCTCCTCAACGAAAGCGTCCCTTGTTTTGCCTGTCAGCTCGACATAATCTTTAAGGAAGGGGATTTTTGCATCCTCCGCCTCTTTGATGTTCCATGCCAGCCTGACAGCTTCGATAAGGTTTCTGCGTTCGACGTAGCTTCTTTCATATTCCTTCATCATTTCGGCACTGCGCAGCTGTTTTTCAGCATTTCGCTTGCCGCCGTCGTAAAGATTATAGTTAAGGGAGAGCATGGCCGACTGAATGTCGGTTGAGCCTTCGTCTCCGCCTGTGTTGTTGTTGTGGGTGGCTTTCAGCTCAAAGTCCACCGATGGGTAGTACTGTGCGTTCACACGCTTTTTGCCGTACTTTTTGGCGACAATGTTATAGTCGGCAACGTTGATTGCGGGGTAGGTTGTGAAGGCTATATCCACCATATCGTCTGCTGATTTCGGCAGAGAGTAGGTCAGTTCCGGCATAACGAACTCTTCCGGAGTTACGAAGCGTCCGGCCTGACGATGGAATTTGACTATGGCCTGTTTAAGGTTCTGCTGCTGGGATATATAGTTGGCTCTGGAAAGAGCGAGTCTTGCCTGAGCGTTTGTAAGGTCGGAGAGTTTTCCGAATCCTGATTTTGTCTTCTCTTTTATCTGTTCCAGAATCTGCGCCTGAGTGGTTACGTTTTCAAGGGCTATGTCCAGAAGTTCCTTCTCCTGCAGAACAGTTATGTATGATTCGGACGCAGCGAGGAAAATCTTGTTGGCAACGTTGAGGACGTCGTATGATGCCGACATTGCTCTGGCCTGAGTCTCTCTGACATAGTTCGCCGTTCCGTTTCCGTTGAAAACGTTCTGCCGCAGGGTGAGTGACGCGCTGGTGGAGTTGAGGTCTTTGCGCTCGCCGTCGGTGTCCACTCCGTCGGTTATCTCTTTGCCTCCGGAGAGGTAGGCGGAAACTGTGGGATTGTAGCCGGTTTTTGCCATCTTAAGTTCAGCGTTGACACTGTCGAAAACGTTAACGGATTCTCTGATTTCGGGACTTGTTTTTGAAATTTCATTCAGAATGTCCCTGAGCGGTGTTGTCTTCTTTTCTGCCGCCCAGACGTGAGCCGCAGTGAAAACCGCAAGGGTCACCGCCAAAGCCGTGCGAACAAACATCATTTACCTCAACAGTTGAATTGTTAATAAGATATTTTACTATCACGGGATGTATATCATAGTTTTTATAAATAATAAAGTTGTCTTTTGTCTTGGAAAGTATTAATAAATCAGGAAATATTGCCACGACCTACCATTTTTGATAGTCCTCTGAGGGGCTTTTGTTAACAATTCAATAATAGCGGGAATATCGCAATTAGCTGATATTCACAGAGATATGTCTGCTAATCAGCTTAATTAAAAATATTTTACCTCTGATAATAGGTAGGGGATATATGATGAAAAAATGTTGAGAATCTGTGCAAAAAAAAAGCCCGCCTTTTGAGGGGCGGGCTTCAGAGGTTATTTCAGACCCATAAGTTCCTTAGCGACCTCATCAGATTTAGCCGCTATCTCTTTGTGCAGTGAGTTTCCGTGGCTGTCCATTGTGACAACACAGGGGAAATCCTCGACCTGAATTACCCAGAACGCCTCGGGTGTTCCGAATTCTTCAAGTTTGAAAACGGTTTCCACTTTTGTGCATCTCTTGGCTATCAGTGTTCCGGCTCCGCCCACGGCGTGCAGGTACACTGCGCCCACCTTCTGGAGACCCTCCAGCGTTTTGGGACCCATTCCGCCTTTGCCTATGACGGCTCTGACAGAATACTCCTCGCAAACCGCAGCCTGATAAGGCTCTTCACGGGTGGATGTTGTGGGGCCTGCGGCTACGAAGCTGTATGAACCGTCTTCGTGTTTTTTAACAACGGGGCCGCAGTGATATATGACTCCGTCCTTCATATAGGGACGGGGGAAATCCGGCTTTTCTTCAACCATCAGCTTGTGGGCTGCGTCTCTGGCGGTGACTATGGTTCCAGTGAGAAGAACCTCATCGCCCACTTTCAGAGATCTTGCGGTCTCTTCAGAAATGGGTGTTGTGAGCTTAATCATAGGTCACCTCGCTTCCTTTGATGATCATTTGTTTTCTTCTGTAAACCCAGCAGGTGTAGGAGATTGCAACATAGAAGGTTGCGGGGTGTCTGTGCTGTGCGGCGATGTTTACGCCGAGGCAGGTTGTTTTTCCGCCGAAGCCCATGGGGCCTATGCCGAGTTTGTTAAGGTCTTCATAAAGCTCTTTTTCCAGAGCGGCAAGATCGGGGTTTGAGCTGGGTTCGCCCAGTTTGCGGAAGAACTGCTCTTTTGAAAGCGCATAGGAGGTCACTCTGTCGCCGCCGATTCCGACGCCGATGATCCCGGGTGCGCATCCCTGTCCCTGAGCCTTGTTAACGGCATCAATGACAACTTTTTTGACACCTTTAAGGTCACGTCCGGCCTTAAGGGTTGTGTCGGGCAGTTTATACTGTGCGCCGACATTCTCGGAACCGCCGCCTTTCAGCATCAGACGGACTCTGACCTCGTCCTTGTCCCACTGATGGAAGTGGAGGTAGGGGGCGTTCACGCCGACGTTGTTTCCGGAGTTTTTGCCTGTGATGGGGTCAACTGCGTTGGGGCGCAGATACTGAAGCTTTGTCGCTTCCATAGCTGCGGCCTCTGCCGCTTCTCTGTAGACTTTTTCGGAGTGTCCCACGGGAAAATCGATGTACATAATAACCGAACCCGTGTCCTGACAGACGGGTGTTGATGCATCTCTGGCCAGTTTTACGTTTTCAATGATAGTTCCGAAAACGTTCTTGGCGGGAGTGCCGTCGTCCTCTCTGTCGTATGCCTGTACGAGTGCCGCTTCCACGTCGGGGGAAAGGTCGGTGGATGCTCTGCGGATCAGCTCAAGCATTGCGTTTTTGAGTTCCATAGCCACCTCGCAATAGATATTATAGGTTTTGCCTAAAAGTTAACCAAAATACCCGATATTATTACTCAAAAGACGGTTAAAAAACAAGGGTAATTAATGAACGGAGTTTTATAATTCCGCCGGAAAGTATTTCTATGGATAAAAAAGGCACAAAGGGTATAATTAATCATATAATCAGTTCGGGGGTTTTTATGCAGTACAGGAAAGAAAAGGACACAATGGGCGAAATCAATGTGCCGATAGATGTTTACTGGGCGGCACAGACCCAGAGAAGCCTTGAGAATTTCAAAATAGGCTGGGAAAAAATGCCCGCCAACCTCATAGATGCGTTCGCAGTGCTGAAACGATCACTGGCTGTTGTCAACAACCGTCTGGGTAAGCTTGACGAACAGAAATGTGAAGCTATAGCAAAGGCTTGTGACGAAATAAGAGCCGGAAAACTGGAAGGCCAGTTTCCCCTTTCCGTCTGGCAGACGGGGAGCGGAACCCAGACCAATATGAATTTAAACGAAGTTATAGCCAACCGAGCCACTGAAATCCTCGGAGGCGACTTCCGCACGGACAGGCTCATCCACCCCAATGATCATGTGAACATGTCCCAAAGCTCAAACGACACCTTTCCGACAGCAATGCACATCGCCGCCGTTATTGCAGTTGAGGACGATCTGCTGCCGGCCATCGCTGTTCTGAGGGATACTCTTCAGGCAAAGTCCGACGAGTTTGCGGGGATAGTCAAGATAGGCAGGACACATCTTCAGGATGCAACACCGCTGACGCTGGGACAGGAGTTCTCAGGCTACGTCGCAATGCTGGATACGAATACACGCCAGATAACCGAATCTCTGGAGCACGTCCGTGAGCTTGCCATAGGCGGCACGGCAGTGGGAACTGGGCTTAACGCTCATCCCAAGCTGGCTGTAATGGCGGCGGAGGAGATTTCCAAGTTCACAGGAAAGAGGTTCAAGTCGGCCTCGAACAAGTTTCAGGCGCTTACCTCCCATGATGCCCTTACGGGTGTCAGCGGAGCTATGAAGGCGCTGGCCGCCAACCTTATGAAGATTGCAAACGACATCCGCTGGCTGGCCTCCGGCCCCAGATGCGGAATAGGGGAGCTTGAGATCCCCGAAAACGAACCCGGCAGCTCAATCATGCCCGGAAAGGTGAACCCTACCCAGTCCGAAGCAGTCACAATGGTTGCCTGCCAGGTGTTCGGCAATGATGCTGCCATCGGTTTTGCCGCCAGTCAGGGCAATTTCGAGTTGAACGTGTTCAAACCCGTCATAATATATAACTTCCTCCAGTCGGCAAAGCTGCTGTCGGATGCAATGCTTTCTTTCAACGAGCATTGTGCTGTGGGCATAAAGGCCAACAGGGACAAAATTGACTTCAACCTGAAAAATTCGCTGATGCTGGTGACGGCGCTTAATCCCTACATCGGATACGACAAGGCGGCCAAGATAGCCAAGACCGCCCACGCCGAAAAGTCCACTCTGAAAGAGACGGCTGTTAAGCTGGGGTATCTGACGGAGGAGCAGTTTGATGAATATGTTGTGCCGGAGAACATGACCGGACCTAAGTAAAATTACTGCTTATAAACTTCGCATTTCATCGTTGGAGCGTAAAAAATCTCTCTCATGTACAACATGCGTACACTTCAAGAGATTTTTTACACTCCGCCTTGAACTGCTCGCTTCTAAACAGTAAGCTAGGGAACCCTTTGTTGTCTTTGCGAGGAACAACGTGACGAAGCGATCTTCCAAGTTTATTGTGCTTAGAAGACTGCTTCGCCAGAGCTCGCAGAGACGGCTTCTTTTCCGTCACTCTGAAGCAAAGCCGAAGAGTGACGACATCTCATTCTCCCCTTGACTTTCCTTCATATTCAGCCTAAAACCCGCCTATGGAAATACTTGACCTTACACATGAAATCACAGACGGAATGCCCGTTTATCCCGGAACGGAGGCACCCAGCCTGAAACAGGCAAACACAATAGAGGAGCATGGTTTCGCCGAAAAGCTCATCACCATGGTATCCCACACCGGAACCCATATGGATGCACCTGCGCATATCGTTGCGGGCAGAAGAACCCTTTCGGAAATCGATATAAACGACCTCTGCGGAAAAGGATGTCTTATCGACCTCAGAAATGTGAAGGGCAATATCACTCCCGAACACCTGAAACCCTATGAAACAGAGCTGAGATCAGCAAAAATTGCCGTTTTCTGGACCGGTTGGGACAGATTCTGGGGCGAAGAACAGTATTTCGCCGATTTTCCCGTTATGAATGAAGATGCCGCCCGTTTCCTTATCTCCACAGGCGTGAAGGGCATCGCCGTGGACGTTATTTCTATGGACAGTGTTGACTGCTTCACTCTGGACATCCACAAAGTCCTTTTTAATGCCGAACTTTTCGTTGCCGAAAACCTGAAAGGGCTGGAAAGGCTGTCGGGGAAAGATTTCGACATAGGTATCTTTCCGCTGAAAATCCGTCAGGGTGACGGTTCGCCGATCCGTGCCGTTGCATTTCTGCGCTGATTAAGTTTCTTTAACCAATTTTGAAACCATTCATACTATTTAACTTCCCGCTCTCTTTGCGTCATTTTGAGTCAGTGTTCTGAATTTTTAGCACTTGTTTCGATAATGGTAATGGTGTTTAAAACCGCATGGTTTATTGAAACAGGCTCTGGATAGGCTTTTTGGGTGTTTGCTTGCGGTGTCCTTCGTTGTCTTTTAAGTCAAATCTGAAATCACTAGAAAAATGTTCTAAAACATTTTGACAAATGAAAAGGAAAATTGTATACAGAATACAATCTGATACAAACGAAAGGCCGTATTGCGTCCTTAAATACAGGAGAATGTCTATGTCAATGATGCAGGATTACCTGAAACAGGTTGAAGACAGGGCAAAACAGGGAATTCCCGCTCTGCCTTTGACACCCGAATTTACTGCGGAAGTCTGCAAGCTCCTCGAGCAGCCCTCTGCCACAAAAGAACTCGTAGACCTTATTGAAAACAGAGTCGCCCCCGGTGTTGACCCTGCATCGGAAGTTAAGGCGAACTGGCTTGCAAAAGTTGCCAAAGGCGAAACAAAATCCCCCCTTATCGATAAAAAAAGAGCAGTATTCCTTCTGGGCACAATGCTCGGCGGATACAACGTTAAGCCCCTTGTTGATCTGCTGACGGATGCCGAACTGGGTGCCGACGCCGCTGAAGCCCTTAAAAAGACAATTCTTGTTTACGGCGCATTCGATGAGGTTGTGGCTCTTTCAAAATCCAACGCAAACGCTATGGCCGTTCTTAAGGCATGGGCTGATGCCGAGTGGTTCACATCCAGACCCGAACTTCGCAAAGAATACAAAGTTAAGATCTATAAAGTGGCAGGCGAGATAAACACTGACGACTTCTCACCCGCCAAACACGCATGGAGCCGCCCCGATATACCTCTTCACGCACTTGCAATGGGCGAAACAAGATTCCCCGAAGGCAATGCGCTGATGGAGCAGTTCAAAGCTGAAGGCTTTGAAGTTGCTTTTGTGGGCGACGTTGTGGGTACGGGTTCTTCCAGAAAATCCGCCTGCAACTCAGTAATGTGGAGAATCGGTTCCGATATCCCGTTTGTTCCCAACAAAAAGAATGGCGGAACCATCATAGGTAACGTTATCGCTCCCATCTTCTTCAACACAACTCAGGACTCCGGCGGTCTGCCCATCGCATGCAACGTTGACTCCCTCAACACCGGCGACGTGGTTGTTATAAACACTGAAAAAGGCGAAATAAAAGACGAATCAGGCAAAGTGCTCTCAACTTTCGCAATCAAACCCGCAACTCTGAAAGACGAGTACAGAGCGGGCGGACGTCTTAACCTCATCATCGGCCGTCAGCTTACTGCTAAGGCAAGAGCGGCTCTCGGTCTTGGCGAGTCCACAGTGTTCACAATTGCCGAGAACCCCGTTGCGAAACCCGGTCAGGGATACACTCTGGCTCAGAAGATAATCGGCAAGGCCTGTGGCCTTCCCGGCGTTCTTCCCGGTGCGGCTTGCGAACCCTTAATGACAACTGTCGGTTCTCAGGACACCACAGGCCCCATGACAAGAGACGAGATAAAAGAGCTTGCCTGTCTTGAGTTCCTCTCTCCCATGTTCATGCAGTCGTTCTGCCACACTGCGGCTTACCCCAAGGCGGCAGACGTTAAAATGCATAAATCCCTTCCCGATTTCGTTTCAGCCAGAAAGGGTGTTGCCCTCCGCCCCGGCGACGGCGTTATCCACTCATGGCTGAACAGACTCCTGCTCCCCGACACACTGGGAACAGGTGGCGACTCGCACACCAGATTCCCCATGGGTCTTTCTCTGCCCGCAGGTTCAGGTCTGGTCGCTTTCGCTGGCGCTCTGGGCTTCATGCCTCTGGATGTTCCGGAATCAGTCCTTGTTAAGTTCAAGGGTAAACTGAACCCCGGCATCACACTCAGAGACGTTGTGAACGCCATCCCCTACTGGGCTATCAAACAGGGACTGCTTACAGTTCCCAAAAAGAATAAAGTGAACGTGTTCAACGGCCGCATCCTTGAGATGGAAGGTCTTCCCGATCTTACCGTTGAGCAGGCGTTCGAGCTTACCGATGCAACTGCAGAGCGTTCTGCCGCAGGCGGTACTATAAAACTTTCAGAGGCCTCTGTTGCGGCTTACATCAAGTCAAACATAGCTCTGATGAAAAAGATGATAAAGGCCGGCTATCAGGATGCCAACACTCTGCAGAAGCGTATCGACGACTGCGAGGCATGGCTGAAAAAACCCGTTCTTCTGGAAAGAGATGCCAACGCTGAATATGCGGCTGTCATCGAGATCGACCTTGCGGACATCAAGGAACCCATCCTTGCATGCCCCAACGACCCCGACGATGTCAAACTCCTTTCCGAAGTTGCAGGAACCAAGATAGACGAGACCTTCATCGGTTCATGCATGACAAACATCGGTCACTTCCGTGCGGCAGGCAAAATATGGGAAGGTGCTCCCTACTCAAAAACACGCCTGTGGCTGACTCCTCCCACTCTGATGGACGAAATGGTTCTTAAAGAGGAAGGATACTACAGCATCTTCTCCGCTGTGGGCGCAAGACTGGAAGTTCCCGGCTGTTCACTCTGCATGGGTAACCAGGGACGTGTTGTTCCCGGCTCGACAGTGCTTTCAACCTCAACCCGTAACTTCCCCGACAGGATCGGCGACGGTTCAAACGTGTTCCTCGGTTCCGCCGAGCTCACGGCCATTGCTGGTATGTTGGGCGAAATTCCCTCTGTTGAGAAATACTTCGAATATATGAGCACCAAGGTTGCTCCCAAGGCTTCCGAGATATACAGATATCTTGAGTTCGACAAAATGGGCGACTTTGAACTTTCATATGTTGAATCAGTAGCGTTCTAAGGTTCGATAACCTTCAGATAGTAAAAGCCCGCCCGTCAAACGGCGGGCTTTTTTTGGTTTGGTGTTCGTATTCTTCATTCTGAGTGAAACGAAGAATCTCTGTCAGTATTAGACACTTCGGCTTGAGATTAAGAGTTAGGGGTTGAGAGATCGGATTGTTTGTAGGTATTTCGGAAAATAATATGGAAAGAAATATTGACATGCTTTATATAAAGCTTTATTTTTAAAGAAAAAAGTATGGAAAAATTTATGGAAAATAAATTGGAAATAATGACTTATAAATCCGGAAAATTTGTTTTTTCTGCCGATTACGACAGGTTGGTTATTGATCCGCTTGTGGCAGAGGTTCGGACTCTTGCTGATTTCATGATGGATCTGCGTGTATTTCCTGTTTCTTACAGGCTTGATGAAGAGTTGATAATCCGTTCAATAATGAGTACAGCCGCTATAGAGGGTAATCCACTTACGGAAGAAGAGGTTGGTGAGGTTTTAAATGGTGGCGAGATTACTAATATTTATCAGCGTGAAATTTTCAATCTGAAATCTTGTTATGAGTTTTTGGTTAATTGGGAAAACAAAGATTTTTTAATAACAGAAGATTTGTGCAAATTGTTCCATCAATATATTACCAAAGATATTCCGCATGAATACAACCTTCCGGGGTACTATCGAAAAGAAAAAGTCAAGGTTGGCGACAAATCTCATGGTGGTATTTATGTTCCGCCTAGGTGTTTTGATGACATAAAAATGTTGATGTCTGCTTTTATCGAATGGTTTCAAAAATTACCGAGTGACATTCATGTCTTTGTTAAGGCGTTCTTGCTGCATTACTATTTTGCAAAAATACATCCTTTTAGTGACGGTAATGGTCGTACGGCAAGGATTCTTGAGGGGTTCTATCTTGCCAATAATGGTTATGGGTTCTTTTTGAAAGAGTTGTCTAATTACTATTATAGGCAAGTTGATGAGTACTATGCCGCTTTTTCAAATTCTCATAAGGCAGATGATGCATCACAGTTTATATTGTTCTGTTTAAATATCATGAAAACAGCTCTTTATGAGCGTAAGGAGCAGGCTATCGAGTTTGCAAAGAGATTTGCAATGAGGGATTTTCTGGATTTTGCATATAAGAAGAAGATGCTTAAAGAGCGTCAGTTTAATCTACTGAATGTTCTTTTGGATATAGAAAGGGAGTCTGAATTTTCTAAAGAGCAATTGTTTGTGACATCATATTTTAAAGTGATCTATGGTAAGTTGTCTGACAGGACTGTGGCGAATGATCTTAATTATCTTGTTTCGCAAAATTTACTAATTAAGGATGGTGACAAATACAGAATTAATCTCAACTATCTCAAGCCTGCCATATAAGCCCTATTTCGAACCGATGATGTTTTTATGGTCTCAAGTCCGATTTAAGACGAACGGTGTTTGAAAATAGATGGTCATATCGCTATTTTAGAACGAAGTTAGCGTCCTGTCGTCAGTTTTGTAACAATATTTCAATTTGATATTGAGATATTCAATATCCCCTATAATTCTTTTTTGGCAGGCATTTCAGAGGAAAAAAAGGCCGATATTCCGCCCCGTATTTTTTTCCGGTTGCAAAAGATTGTGGTTGCGGGAAAAATGAAATCTAAATAATGTTTTATCATAGGAAAGGGCAATAATACTTGACAAAACCTGAGTAAAATATATAAAAGTATACTGTATACAGTTGTAAAAAATAATAGCATTATAGAAGTCGCAGGATAAAGAAATACGGTTTCCGGCGGCTCTGCGGAGAGGGGGTTGAACCTTCGCATGATGCGGATGTCATTGAATATGTGACACACGGCTGTATATGATGTAAAATTCAGAGATTAACGGGCAATAAGCCACACGATAAGAGAAGAGGATTTTAGACGAATAACAATCGCATAAGGAGAAATCATGTCAAAGCAACTCATCATCTGGACCGAAATTGATGAAGCACCTGCACTGGCGACTTACTCACTGCTCCCCATCGTTCAGCAGTTTGTAAAGAACGCAGATGTTTCAGTTGAAACAAGAGACATCTCTCTTTCAGGAAGGATTCTTGCAAACTTTCCCGAAAAACTTAAAAACGACCAGAAGGTTGAAGACTACCTGACTCAGCTGGGCGAGCTGACTCAGAAACCTGAAGCAAACATAATCAAACTTCCTAACATCTCAGCTTCAATCCCCCAGCTTAAAGAGGCAATCGCCGAACTCCGCTCAAAGGGCTACGATGTTCCCGAATATCCCGAAGAGCCTAAAACCGAAGAAGAAAAAGAGATCAAAGCAAGATATGCAAAAGTTCTGGGTTCAGCTGTTAACCCCGTTCTGCGTGAGGGTAACTCCGACAGAAGGGCGGCTGCATCCGTTAAAAAATTCGGACAGAAAAAACCCCACAGAATGATGAAGCAGTGGCCCGTGCCCTCTAAGACACGTGTTGCTCACATGAAAGACGGCGATTTCTACGGCAACGAAACAGCTGTTACAGTCGACGCTCCCACAAAAGTCAAGTTCGAGTTCGTGGGCAAAGACGGTTCCGTTCAGGTTCTGAAAGACAAACTGTCTCTTCAGGCAGGCGAAATACTCGACTCCACACACATGGACGTTGCAAAACTCCGTGCTTTCTACGCAGAGACCATCGAAGCCGCCAAGAAAGACAGCGTGCTCTTCTCTCTGCACCTTAAAGCTACAATGATGAAAGTGTCCGACCCCGTAATGTTCGGCCACTGCGTTGAAGTATACTACAAGACCGTATTTGAGAAATATGCGGCTGAATTCAAGCAGATAGGCGTTAACACCAGCAACGGTCTGGGCGACGTTTACGCAAAACTTGCAAAACTTCCCGCTGACAAAAAAGCTGAGATCGAAGCGGCCATTATGGCTGTTTATGAAGTTCAGCCCGAGCTTGCAATGGTTGATTCCGCAAAAGGCATCACCAACCTGCACGTTCCCAACGATGTGATCATCGACGCATCCATGCCTGTTGTCGTTCGTGACGGCGGCCAGATGTGGGGACGTGACGACAAGCTTCACGACTGCATATGCACAATCCCCGACAGATGCTATGCAACCATCTATCAGGCTATCATCGAAGACTGTCAGAAAAACGGCGCATTCGACCCCGCAACAATGGGTTCAGTGTCCAACGTAGGTCTGATGGCTCAGAAGGCCGAAGAGTACGGCTCACACGATAAAACTTTCTTCGCTCCCGCCGACGGCGTTATCCGCATAGTTGACGAAGCAGGAAAGACACTCCTTTCTCAGGACGTTAAGACCGGAGACATCTTCAGAGCATGTCAGGTAAAAGACGCTCCCATTCAGGACTGGGTGAAACTTGCCGTTAACAGAGCAAAAGCTTCCGGCTCTCCCGCCATCTTCTGGCTGGATGCAAGAAGAGCTCACGACGCAGAGCTTATCAAAAAAGTAGAGAAATATCTGAAAGATCATGACACTACAGGTCTTGACATAAGCATCAAAACTCCTGTAGATGCTATAAAAGTTTCTTGCGAGAGAGCAAGAAAGGGACTGGATACAATCTCTGTTACAGGTAACGTTCTCAGAGACTACCTGACAGACCTGTTCCCCATCCTTGAGCTTGGAACTTCTGCAAAAATGCTGTCAATCGTTCCCCTGATGCAGGGCGGCGGTCTTTTCGAGACAGGTGCGGGCGGTTCCGCTCCCAAGCACGTTTCCCAGTTCCTGAAAGAGGGTCACCTCCGCTGGGATTCTCTGGGTGAGTTCTGTGCGCTTGTTCCCTCTCTGGAGCACATAGCAGCCACTTTCAAAAACGAGAAGGCACAGCTTTATGCCGACGCTCTGGATGCCGCAATCGGCAAACACCTTGAGAACGGCAAAGCACCTTCAAGAAAGGCAGGCGAGATCGACAACAGAGGCAGCCACTTCTATCTTGCTCTTTACTGGGCAGAGGCTCTGGCTTCTCAGACAAAATGCAAAGAGACAGCTGCCAAGTTTGCACCCATCGCAAAAGCTCTGGCAGACAACGAAGCTGCAATTACGGCTGAAATAGCTGCGGCTGAGGGCAAACCCACAGACGTAGGCGGCTACTACAGACCCGATGCGGCTAAAGCGTTTGCAGCAATGAGACCCAGCGCAACGCTGAACAAGATCATCGACTCTATATAATGCAGCTCAGGCGTCCGCAATAAGAGGGCGGACGCCTTTTTTTAAAAAAATGACCAAAAATAACGTAGGGGGCTTAAATGTGCACTAAATTCTCCAGACCTAAAATCGCTCTTGTGGGCGGCGGTAACATCGGCGGGGTACTTTCCCAGCTGGCAGCTCTTAAAGAGCTTGGCGATGTTGTAATGTTCGACATCGTTGAAGACCTGCCCCAGGGCAAACAGCTTGACATAGTTGAGGCTTCAAGAGTTGACGGCTTTGATGTTATGCTGACAGGTTCTAACGACTACGCATGTCTTGAAGGCGCCGACATAGTTATAGTTACAGCCGGACTTCCCAGAAAACCCGGCATGAGCAGAGACGACCTGCTCACTACAAACGCAAACATCATCAAAGTTGTTGCTGAGAACATCGGCAAATATTGCCCCGAAGCTCATGTAATCGTTATCTCCAACCCGCTGGATGCAATGGTTACACTTCTTCAGGAAGTTTCCGGACTTCCCGCTGAGAGAGTTTACGGTCAGGCAGGCGTTCTTGACTCTTCAAGATTCGCAACTTTCATCGCATGGGAACTCGGCGTGTCTGTTAAAGACGTTAACGCAATGGTTCTCGGCGGCCACGGCGACACTATGGTTCCCCTTGTTCGCTATGCAAACGTGAACGGCGTTCCGGTTATGGAGCAGCTCGTTAAGAAATACGGCAGCGAAGCAAAAGCTCAGGAAGTTATGACTGCAATGGTTGAGCGCACAAAAGCGGCAGGCGGCGAAGTTGTTGCTCTGCTTAAGAAAGGCTCTGCATTCTACTCTCCCGCTTCTTCAGCTATCCAGATGGCTGAGGCTGTTCTTCGCGACCAGAAAAGAGTTCTTGCAGTATGCGCAAAACTCAGCGGCCAGTACGGCGTTAACGGCTACTATGTAGGCGTTCCCGTTGTTCTCGGCAAAGGCGGCGTTGAGAGAATCATCGAAGTTGACCTGAATGCTGAAGAGCAGAAAATGTTCGACGTTTCTGTAAACTCAGTTAAAGGCCTCGTTGAAGACCTTAAGAGACTTAGCTTCCTTAAGTAAGCATAAGTTAAGAATTTTTGACCTGTAATAAACGTTAAATAACATGGCTCGTCCTTTACAAAAAGGGCTTGCTAAAAAGGTATTTATGAACATAAATGCTATATTCCAAATCCGTGATGACAAAAGGAGGGCGAGCCATGTATTTGCATGAATTTCAAGCAAAGGGTCTTTTAAGATCCTACGGTGTTCCCGTTCCTGACGGCGGAGTGGCCTCAACGGCCAGCGACGCTCTCAGGGTGGCAAAGGCGCTGAAAGGCGAAAAATGGGTGATCAAGGCTCAGGTTCACGCAGGCGGCAGGGGAAAGGCCGGCGGTGTGAAAGTGGTCAGCGTTTACGGCGACGTTTACGACGAATCCACCAAAATGCTCGGTATGAAACTTGTCACCAAGCAGACGGGTGAGGAAGGAAAGATTGTCCGCAGGATACTGGTAGAGAAGGCTACGGATATCAAGCAGGAGATATACCTCAGTTTTCTCGTGGACAGAGACTCCGAACAGCACATGATAATCGCAAGTTCGGAGGGAGGAGTGGAGATCGAGGAGGTTGCGAAGAACAACCCCACGGCGATCTTTAAGGAACACATCAGCCCCGTGCTCGGCATGAGCCAGTTTACGGGACGCAAGCTGGCGAAGAAGATAGGACTTCCGTCCAATCTGCTGAACAAGTTTGCCGATGTGGCAGAGAAGCTCTATCAGTGTTTTGTGCACCACGACGCCATGATGCTTGAGATCAACCCGCTGGTTGTAACAGGCGAAGGCGAGATAGTGTGTCTGGACGCAAAGATGACAGTTGACGACAACGCTCTTTACAGACACCCGAAGATAGAAGAGATGAAGGACTACGGCGAGCTTGAACCTCAGGAGGTTCGGGCGTCCATATTCGACCTGTCATACGTCAGCATGGACGGCAACATAGGCTGCATGGTAAACGGAGCGGGTCTGGCGATGGCCACAATGGACATCATAAAGTCCTTCGGCGGCGAGCCTGCAAACTTCCTCGACGTAGGCGGCGGCGCAGACGTTAACAAGGTGCGGGAAGCGTTCAAGATCATTCTCACCGACCCCAAGGTCAAGGTGATATTTGTAAATATATTCGGCGGCATAGTCCGCTGTGACCTCATAGCCGAGGGTGTTCTGAAAGCGGCGGATGAGGTTCCGAGCGACAGACACATAGTTGTCAGGCTGGACGGAACCCATGTTGCGGAAGGCAGAAAGATCCTCGAAGACGGAGCGGCAACCAAAGGGATCAGCATCGTAACAGGCGATACGATGGCCGATGCGGCTCAGAAGGCTGTTGAGCTGGCCAAGAGCGAGCCTCACAAACGTCAGGCTAAGAAGTAGGGAGGGGTCACATGAGCATACTGGTAAACAACAGAACAAAAGTGGTCGTTCAGGGTCTCTCCGGCTCACAGGGAAGATTCCATGCGGCCAGAATGAAAGAATACGGAACCAACATTGTTGCGGGGGTTGTCCCCGGTAAGGGCGGTACTGAGATAGACGGAACTCCGGTGTTCGACACAATGATGGAGGCCGTCAGAAAAACAGGATGCAACGCATCGATAGTCTATGTTCCGCCGGCATTTGCGGCAGACGCTGTCATGGAGGCTGTGGACGCTAACCTCGACCTCTGCGTGTGCATCACCGAGGGCATTCCCGTAAAGGATATGCTCAAGGTTAAAAGAATGATGAAGACGGGAACATCCCGCACTATGCTTGTAGGTCCGAACTGCCCTGGAGTCATTACTCCGGGAGAGTGCAAAATGGGCATCATGCCGGGCGAGATACACACCCCCGGAACTGTAGGAATCATCAGCAAGTCAGGAACACTGACATATGAAGCTGTCAAGCAGGTAAGCGATTACGGGTTCGGCCAGTCCACATGCATAGGCATAGGCGGCGACCCCATAATAGGGCTGAAATATATAGATTTGCTTGAGATGTTTGAATATGACGCACAGACAGAATGCGTCGTTCTCATCGGCGAGATAGGCGGTCAGGCGGAAGTTAAGGCGGGGGAATGGATCAAACAGAATTTTTCCAAACCCGTGGTCAGCTTCATAGCCGGACAGACTGCGCCGAAGGGTAAAAGAATGGGACACGCAGGAGCTATCATCTCCGGAGGCGACGACACAGCCGCAGCCAAGATGGAAGCTTTGCAGAAATGCGGAGTGCATGTGGTTCATTCCCCAGCGGACATCGGCAGAAAAGTTGCCGAGGTTCTGGGTAGATAAGGGAGCATTTTTTATTACATACAGCGGTTTAACCGCAGATTTGTTTGACGGGGAGAAGAAGCCGGAGCTTCATAAGTTATGAAGCAGTTCTGAATCGTAGCGATAGCGTGATTTCCCGCAGGGATGAGGAAATTACGAAAGTCTATAAGGAGAGGTAAATGGCTAAGGCAGAAAAAATTGAAATTTACGTCAATCTCTGCAAGGGTTGCGAGATTTGCGTAGAACTTTGCCCTGTTGACGCCCTTGAAATGAAAGATTTCAAGGCCGCCGTAAAAGATCTCGACAAATGTATCGCCTGCATGCAGTGCGAGTTAAGATGTCCTGATTTTGCTATCGAAGTTTATAAGAAATAATATTAGGAGGAATTTGTGGCTAAACAAGTAAAGTTCCTTCAGGGGAATGAAGCTGTATGTGAAGGTGCTCTTTACGCCGGATGTCGTTTTTACGCCGGCTATCCTATCACGCCTTCCACTGAAGTCGCAGAAATACTTGCTGCGAAGCTGCCCAAAGTGGGCGGAAGATTTATCCAAATGGAAGACGAGCTGGCTGCTATGGCAGCGACTCTTGGCGGCTCTATTGCCGGAAAAAAATCACTTACCGCAACATCCGGCCCCGGTATGTCTCTCAAAATGGAGAACCTCGGATACGGTTATCTGACCGAAATTCCCTGCGTTATCGTTAACGTTATGAGAGGCGGCCCTTCAACAGGTCTGCCCACAGGTCCCGGACAGTCTGACGTTATGCAGGCTCGTTGGGGAACACACGGAGACCACCCCTGTATCGCTCTGACTCCTTCAACAGTTCAGGAGCAGCTCAACGAAACAGTGAGAGCGTTTAACCTCGCTGAAAAATTCCGTATGCCCGTTCTTCTGCTGACAGATGAGATCATCGGTCACATGAGAGAGGCAGTTGAGATACCCGAACCCGGCGAACTTGAGGTCATCGACCGCAAGCGTCCCACTTGCGACCCTAAAGACTATCTGCCCTACAAACCCGAAGCTGACGGCGTAGCTCCTATGGCCGATTTCGGTTCAGGCTACCGCTATCACATAACCGGTCTTAACCACCTTCCCGACGGTTTCCCCTCAAACGACGGTAAACTGGCTCAGGCTGACGAGATCCGCCAGCAGAAGAAAGTGGACGACCACTACGACGAAATAGTTCATGTGGAAGAGCTTCTGTGTGACGATGCTGAGATACTTATCTTTGCATTCGGCTCAACTGCCCGTTCCGCAAAAGAAGCAGTTCAGCTTGCAAGAGCGGAAGGCATCAAGGTAGGTCTTTTCAGACCCCTTACAATCTGGCCCTTCCCCGATAAACACCTTGCCAAATACAGAGGCAAAGTGAAGAGAGTGATCGTGCCTGAGATGAACCTCGGCCAGACCGCTCTGGAAGTTGAGAGAGTGATGAGAGGCATGCCCGAAGTCGAAGGAATATTCCAGATCGACTCCGAGCCGATCAACCCCATTACAATCCTCAACAAAATCAAAGGGGGCAAATAATGGCTTACGATTACAGCAAATACCTCAGAAAAGGTAAAATACCTCATATCTGGTGCCCCGGCTGCGGCTACGGTATCATTATGAAATCTATGATCCGTGCCATCGACAGCCTTGGCTGGGAAAAGGACGACGTTGTTATGACATCCGGTATCGGTTGTGCATCACGTCTTCCCGGTTATGTGGATTTCAACACACTCCACACAACACACGGACGTTCTCTGGGCTTCGCAACCGGCGTTAAGGTTGCAAACCCCAATCTGAAAGTTATCGCTCTCGGCGGTGACGGCGACATGACGGCTATCGGCGGAAACCACTTCATCCACGCTTGCCGTCGTAACATCGACATCACTTGCTTCGTGTTCAATAACTTCATCTACGGTATGACAGGCGGTCAGTACTCACCCACTACGCCTAAATCTGCCCGTGCTACAACTGCGCCCTTCGGCAACGCAGACAACCAGTTCGACATTGCCAAACTGGCTATCGGTGCTGGCGCTACTTTTGTCGCAAGAACAACAACTTATCATGCTGTTCCCATGGAAAAGCTGATGAAGCAGGCTCTTGAGCACAAAGGTTTCTCTGTTGTTGAGATCATCGCCGGATGCCCCACAGGCTACGGACGCAAGAACAAACTTGCAAGCCCCGCAGGCATGATCGAGTGGCAGAAAGATCATTCTGTAAACGTTGCACAGTGGGATAAAATGTCTGACGAAGATAAAGCGGACAAGTTCCCCATCGGCGTTCTGCATGAAGTTTCCAAGCCCGAATACGTTGAAGCATACGACGCAAGCGTCGGGCTGAGCTAAGAGGTGATATAATGGCTAGACATCAAATCAGACTCAGCGGTTCAGGCGGTCAGGGTATGATCACAGCTGGGATCATCCTCGCTGCCGGCGCTGCCGTTCTCGAAGGCAAAAAAGCCATCCAGTCTCAGTCCTACGGACCCGAGGCAAGAGGCGGTGCGTCCAAAGCTGAAGTTATCATAAGCGACGAAGAGATCTACTATCCTAAGGTAATGGCTCCCGATGTTCTCGTGGCTCTTACTCAGGAAGCAGCTGACAAATACTCTAAAGACCTTGTAGACGGCGGAATTCTTATTCTGGACGATCTCATGGTTAAAACAGTGCCCGCAGGCAACTGGAAAGTGTACATGATGCCTATCATCCGCACTGCCGCTGAAAAAGTCGGCAAGGCTATGGTTGCAAACGTTGTAACACTTGGCGCACTGAACGAGATATGCGGTTTCGTTAAACCCGAAACCCTTGAGAAGGCAGTTCTTTCCAGAGTTCCCAAAGGAACGGAAGAGCTGAACAAAAATGCGATCAACGCAGGTATCGAACTTGCGAAGGCCGCAAAAGCCCTTTAAGAACCATTTAAACCGGAAGGTTTTAAGGCCCCGTATCTTTGATGCGGGGCTTTTTTTGTGCCTGTACGGACTTGTCCGACCCGTCTTTTTATTGATTCTCCAAATGTCGGTGTTAAAATCTATACATAACAAGTCTCTGACAACTACCTGCGAAATTGCTGAATGTTTTATATTATCATCCAGTTAACACACAAGCGGAGGATCCCATGAAACTGTCCTTCAGAATGAAGATGCTACTGCCGGTCATTATTTCAGTGGTTGCTGCGTTCATAGCCGCCGACCTTATCATCTACAACCTTATGAAGGGGGATATTCAGGCAATAGCCGTTAGCGATGCCGAAAACCTTTCACACAGGTACGGAAACGAGCTTAAAGCGGATGTCGGCGAGGCACTGGCGGTTTCAAAATCCCTGTCGGACACAGCGGAACTTCTGACCTCCCACGGAGGCACAGTGAGCCGCGGTGAAGTGCTGGATATGCTTGAGAGGGTATTGCAGAAGAACCCCAAGTTCTTTGATGTCTGGATAGTCTGGGAACCGAACGCCTATGACGGAAAAGATGCCGAACTGGCAGGAACACAGGCCGACGGAACAAACGAGAAGGGGCAGTTCTGCCCCATGCCTTACAGGGACAAGGGCAAAATAGCAAGATCGTTCACCACTTCAATGTATGAGAGCGGTTCGGTAAGCGACTGGTATCAGAAACCGCTGAAAACCGGACAGCCGTATATTGCCGAACCCGCCACCTATTCATTTGACGGAAAGGACATAATGACGGTCACTGTGGCCTATCCTTTCAAGTCCGGCGGGAAGGTTGTGGGTGTTGCGGGTGTCGACCTGCTTCTGGATGATGTTGAGAATATGGTATCTGCAATCAGTATCTATGACACAGGTTTTGCGTTCCTCGCTTCCGGAAATCTCACACTTCTTGCCCATAAAGATAAGGAACTGGAGGGCAAACCTCTGGAATCCCCCAAAGCCGGAGAGGCTCTGGAAAAGGGTGTGTCCGTGAGCGATTTTGACAGTGACCATTTCATAATCTACACACCTCTTAAAATTGACGAACTTAACTACACATATCTTCTGGGTGCGGAGATCCCCTTTTCGGAGATATTCTCGGTGCTCGATGTGCTCAAATCAACGATTTTCATCATAGCTGTTCTGGCCACGGCGGCTATAATAATCATAGTTTTTGTAACGGTTAACAAACTTGTCAAAAGCCTCGGCGGCGAGCCGGATGATGTCATAGGCGTTATGCGCAGGGTTGCCGGAGGTGATTTTACGGCTGAAATAAGCACTTCTGCAAAGGACAGTGACAGTCTGGTCTATTCGGTGAAAGAGATGACCGAAAGCCTCAGCAGGATGATAAGGGAGCTTAAGTTGACAGCGGATACTCTCCGAACGTCCAGCAGTGACCTCTCATCCGGTGCTCTGGAGCTTTCGGCGGGAATGGCGGAGCAGTCCGGAAGCACAGCCGTCATAGCCACTGCGGCAACGGAAATGAACAGTACCACTAACGATATAGCAAAGAACCTCAGCGATATATCAGAGTTCGCCAGACTCACATGGGAAAAAGTGAACTCAGGTAAAAGAGCCGTTGAGGAATCACTCAGCGGCGTTATGAGAATAAAAGACACAGTGGATGAGTCAGCTGAGTTGGTTCAGGGACTTGGCAGGAAGTCGGAAGAGATAAACAACATTGTGGGTGTGATAAGCGACATAGCCGACCAGACAAACCTCCTTGCTCTCAATGCGGCGATAGAGGCGGCAAGAGCAGGAGAGAACGGGCGAGGGTTCGCTGTTGTTGCGGACGAGGTGCGAAAGCTGGCCGAAAGGACACAGCAGGCCACAACGGAGATATCATCCCTCGTTGCCGGAACCAGAACGGAGGTGGGCAGGGTGACGTCGTCCATGGGCGGGGTCACAGGTCAGGTGAGCACCGGAGTTACCTCTTCCGAGCATGTCGCAAAGATTCTGAGCGAGCTGGAGCAGGAGGTCGCAAAACTTCAGAGCATGGTGGGCAACATATCATCCGCCACCCATGAGATGGCAGCCACCAGCGACCAGATCTACAACGACATCAGAGGAGTTGCCAACATTTCATCTGAAGTTAAGAACACTGCGGATCATATAGCTGAAAATTCTTCAGGACTGGCAGAGATTTCGGACTCGCTGAAAAGAAGTATGGAGAGGTTTAAAGTTAAGTAAATTAAATAAATACTTGACTTATTGGCATATGCCCATATCTTGTAGGTTGTGAATGAAACCAACGAGGTGGACTATGAAAATTTGCTTTCCTGTAGAAGAGGACGGTGGGCTGGACAGCCCTATTTACGGACATTTCGGCTCTGCGCCGGGTTTTGTGACATTTGATACCGACACACAGCGGACAGGGTTCATCAATAACAGAAATGCTGTGCACGAGCATGGGGCATGTAACCCTGCGGCGGCTCTTGCAGGGGCAGGTGTGGATGCGGTCATTGTTGGCGGCATAGGCCATGGGGCAATGCTGAGGCTTATGGACGGCGGAGTCAGTGTTTATCAGGCGAAGGACGGTGCCGTTAAAATGGATGCAGAGAACTTTATGCAGAACAGGCTGACAAAGCTCGGCGGAAATGAAAATCTCTGCGGCGGCGGTACTCACTCCTGCGGGCATTGACAGTTCAGGCACTTTAAATATTGGTTATTTCTTGACAAATCACCCCCTTTGAGTAATTTTGAACCTCAGAGGGGGTTAATTATGAAGTTATGCTTTCCTGTTGACGCATTTCAGGGCATGAAGAGCGTCATCACACACCATTTCGGTGCGGCTCCCTGTTTCATAACCTATGAAACGGACACAAACGAGGCCGGACTGATATATGCTCAGGATCTTCAGACATCAGGCTCCTGCAACCCTTCCATAGAGCTTGCGAATCAGGGTGTGGAAGTGGTTATTACGGGCGGAATCGGCCCCGGCGCACTCCACAAACTTATGGATCACGGAGTGCACGTTTTTCAGGCGAAAGACGGCATCGTTGAGAACGACCTTGAGAACTACCGTAAGGGCTGCCTTAGCGTCTATGGCTACGATCAGGGCAAATGCGACTGTAACGGCTGATGTTCAAGCCTGAGCTGAAAGACGTTCCGGAGAACCCCGGAATCTACCTCTACATCGGAAGGAATGACGAGATTTTGTATGTCGGCAAGGCAAAAAATCTCAAGAACAGGGTCTCGTCATACTTTACCGATCTAGAACACAAACCATTGAAAACTTTGAAGATGCTGGAAGCCGCAAGGGACTTCCGGTTTGTGGTCACAACCAGCGAGGCCGAAGCCCTTCTGCTGGAAAACAATCTCATAAAAACCGAAAAACCCCGCTACAATGTCCGGCTTAAAGATTCCAAAAGCTATCCATATATCCGCATAACCGACGGCGAATTTCCGAAACTGCTTATCACCCGTGAATCAGGGCATGCGGGAGAGTATTTCGGGCCTTATACTGAGGTTGCCGCCCTGAGAGGCATAACCGAGGAGATTCTGCGGGCGTTTCCCCTGCGCACCTGTACTGACACCAAGTTCAAAGAGGGCAGGGTCTGCCTGAAATATCAGATAAAGCAGTGTCTGGGTCCCTGCGAAAACCTCATCAGCCGCAACAGATACTCGGACATGGTGAAAGAGGTTCGGGACTTTTTCAACGGCGACTACGAAGGCATAAAAGAGCGTCTGACGGCGGAGATGATGCGCCTGTCCGACCGGATGGATTTTGAAGAGGCGGCGAAACTCAGGGACAGGATACGCAACATAGAAAAGCTGTTCATAAAGCAGACTGTGGTTCTGGCGGAGGACAAGCGGAGCATCGACGTGTTCGTGCCCCATACTTTTGAAAACGTATCGGGCATCACAGTTCTTTTTGTCCGTGGGGGAAAACTGATCGGCAGCCGCACGGATATATTTGAGGATGAGAACCCTGAAGAGGTGCTGGAATCATACATATTACAGCTCTACTCGTCCGTTGTGAGCTTTCCGGAGATGATATCAGTGTTCGGCCTTGAAGAGACCGAAACCCTCCACGATGCAGTGGAGCGGAGCGCAGGCCGCAAGGTTGTTCTGCGAAAGCGGGGCTTCTCCCAGCTTTATGCTCTGGGGCTTGAGAACGGCAAGGTGCAGACCGAACTTTATATGAAAAAACTCAGCCGCAGAAAGGATATCAGCCTGCGCCTGAAAGAGATAACCGACTATGAGGGCGAGATAAAACGGGTGGAATGCGTGGACATTTCCCATCTGGGCGGCAAGGGCACAGTGGGCGTTTCAGTTGTTACGGTGGACGGTGAATTTGCGCCGCCGCAATACCGAAAATACCGCATAAAATCCGCAGAGAACGACGACTTCGTATCGATTTACGAGCTTTTCAGCCGTAAGTTCGAGAACATAAAAGAGGGCAGCGAGCCTATGGCTGACCTGTATATCGTTGACGGCGGCATAGGTCAGCTGAACAGTGCTCTGAGAGCCATGGAGGAGCAGGGGATGAGCGTCAATTTCATATCCATCTCCAAGGGTCGCTCAATAAAATTTATGAAGGACAGGCAGGAGGACTCCATCGAATCCATCCATCTGCCGGGCAGAAAGAACGCCCTGAACCTGAAAAAGAACAACCCCGTTCTGCTGTTCGTACAGAAGATACGGGACGAGGCGCACAGATTTGCCATCACATACAGCCGGAAAATCGCCCTGAAAGACTTCAAAAAATCGCCCCTTCTGGATATCGAAGGTATGGGCGAAAAATCCCTTAAAAAAATTCTTGAGGTCTATCCGGATATCCACAACGAAAAGACACTTACGCCGCAGAAGCTTTCATCAATGTGCAAAATACCTTTGCCGCTGGCGGAGAAAGTTGTCGGTTTTATAAAATTCGTTTAATTTCAACAATATATCCTTTTAATCCCCGTGTGTTATATTTTCAGTGGCATTTGATAATCCCTTGTGTTGTGGTAAAATTATGGAGAACCATAACAGGAGGATAGTATGTCGGTTAGAAAACTGATATTAGCTGCGGCATTAACGCTTATGCTGCCTTTTTCGGCCTTTGCAGGACTGTTTGACCTCACAGTGGAATCGGGAGGCGATTCCTACAGTCTTAACTTCTCAAAAGTTGAGGATCTTTTCGATAACTTCGATGTGGAAAAGATATCTCCCTATTTTCCCGGATTCGATGAGAATACTTCCGGAGCCGACCTCACCATCAATTTCAGAGGTCTGCCCGCAACACTCACCATTGCCCCCAACTCTAACAAGTATATTCTGAGCATCCCTTCCGCCGGTGTTTACGAGGAATTTGACGGCGCAGACAGGGACGAAAGCTCCGATAAGCTCGAAGACTGGTTTAAGAAGGACGGACAGAGCGCACTGACAAAAGTTATGCAGAAACTGGCGTCCGACACCCCCTCAGACCCAATCGCAGGCAACCCTTCGTCTCTGATGAGCCGTATGTCGTCCATGGACTATGACATGGCTGTCAGCCCCGAAGCAAGTGTGATAGAGATCAACGCACAGCAGGCTCCCGAGCTGAACGCAAACCTGATCTCCGTGTTCGCAAAATACAGCAACTACACTGTCAACGGCGTTAAGAGCAAGGAATATGCTCTGCCTCTGGCATATACCATCCGTTTCAACGGCTCAAAGAACTCTCTGGCGATCAGACTCCCCATGTCGCAGGTGACGGTTGAGGATTCAACTGCATACAACCTCGGCCTCGGAATTGCTCTGGGATATCAGGTCAACGACGACTGGAGACTCACTCCTGCTATCGGCTACGGCGCAGTGGGTTCAATAGATCTCGGCTCAGTGGGACAGATAGTTTCAGGTTCACTCACCAGCTCATATGTTTTCCACGTCAGCAAATATGACCTGACACTGGGCAACATGGCGGGTTATTATAAAACAATCCCCTTCTCAAGGGATGACTACGATATCGACCCCGATATCAAAAACACGGTTCTGCGCAACGGTCTCAGGCTTTCTCTGCCCTTCGGCGAGGCAAAAACCACATCGCTGGAACTGTTTGTTACCGACACAAGATATTTCGGCTCCGATCTGTATATTGACCAGTACAATGAAATAGGCTTCTCATACGGATTCACAAAAGTGACCGTTAAGGAGAAGGGCGGCAAAACAAAAGGCTATCTGAGCAGTCTCAGAGGCGGTGTAACCTATATGACTGCTGATGATGCGGACGGATTTACGTTCAACTTAGGCTGGTCATTCTAAGCATGTGTCAAAAGCCCGTCAAAAGACGGGCTTTTTTGTGTCGTAAGCTCTTCGTTGGTGAGATTCTTCACCCTTCGGGTTCAGAATGACGGAAAAATAGAGTCACCCTGAGCGGATGCGAAGGGTCTCATGATTAGATTCTTCGTTTTACCTCGCTAGCCGAAGGCTGTATGAGTCTATTTATAATTAATTGTCAAATAGAATGACGGAAAAAATGAAAAAGCCCGTCACTTCTGACGGGCTTTCCTATAAAAAACTTGCGGCTTCTGTTTGAGCAGTTGCAGTTATCAGGTCAGGCGGATGAGCAGATCGCCCGACTCTATTTTGTCCCCTTCCTGAAGCAGGATATCTCCCACCTCAGCATCGATGGCTGCCGCAATCTTGGTTTCCATCTTCATGGCTTCTGTGATGAGCAGGATATCACCTTTCTTAACACTGTCGCCCTTCTTCACGTTCATTTTGGTTATCTTGCCGGGCATGGTTGCGCATACGTCTTTCGGGTCTGATATGTCCCCTTTGGCGTTGGACTTTATCACCGAAGACAGCTTTTCGTCTTTAACTGTGACCGAGCGGGGCTGGCCGTTCAGTTCGAAATATACTTTTCTGCGTCCCTTTTCGTCCGGTTCGCTGATGTTTATATATCTGATGATGAGTGTTTTTCCCTCTTCTATGTCGACCTCGATCTCCTCTTCCTGATGCATGGGATAAAAGAAAGCTCTCGTGTCGAAAATGGAGGCATCGCCGTATTCGTTTGCGAACATTACATATTCTTTGAACACAGCCGGACACAGAGCGTTTGATATCTGCTCTTCGGCGGTGAACTCTCTGCCGAATTTGGCTTTAAGTTCGCCGTGCATCGCTTCGAAATCGTAAGGCTCAAGGAGGTCGCCGGGGCGGCACTCCAGAGGTTTTTCGCCCTTAAGGACTATGCGCTGAAGCTCTTTGGGAAATCCGCCGTAGGGCTGGCCGAGCATTCCTTTGAAGAATGAGACCACCGAATCGGGGAAGTTAAGCGTGTCCCCTTTGGTGTAGATGTCGTCCACTGTCAGATTGTTGCGGACAAGGAACAGCGCAAGGTCGCCAACAACTTTGGAGGATGGGGTTACTTTTATGATGTCGCCCAGCTCGGCATTCACCGCTGTGTACATCTTGCGAACCTCTTCCCATCTGTCGATGAGCCCCATGGCCTCTACTTGAACTATCAGGTTCGAATACTGGCCGCCGGGTATCTCATGGATGTAAACCTCTGCTGTGGAGGCTTTCAGCCCTGATTCGAACGGGAAGTAGTATCTGCGCACCCTGTCGAAATAGTCGGATACCTGCTGGGTGGTGTCTTTGCTGAGTGAAGATGATTTGGGCTGACCGTCCAGAGCCGCCATGATGGAGTTCATGCTGGGTTGACTGGTGAGTCCGCTCATTGAGCTGACCGCCGCATCGATAATGTCCGCACCCGCCTCAAAAGCCATCAGAGCCGCCGCTTCGGCGTTTCCGCTGGTGTTGTGGGTGTGGAAGTGGACGGGCATGCCTGTCTCTTCCTTAATGGCCTTTATGAGCGCCTTGGCCGCATAGGGTTTCAGCAGTCCTGCCATGTCTTTGATGCCTATTATGTCAGTTCCGGCTTCGGAAAGTTCTTTAGCAAGAGATGTGTAATATTTAAGTGAATATTTGGTGCGTTTGGGGTCGGTGATGTCGCCGGTGTAGCAGATTGCCGCCTCGGCAATGCGTCCGTGCTTCTTAACCTCTTCGATGGCGGGTTTCATCTGGTCTGTCCAGTTGAAGCAGTCGAAGATGCGGAACACGTCCATTCCGTTCTCGCAGGCCAGTTTTATGAACTGTTTGACCACGTTGTCGGGGTAGTTTGTGTAGCCCACTGCGTTTGACGCACGCAGAAGCATCTGGAACAGAATGTTCGGGATACGCTCACGAAGCTGTGCCAGCCTGTCCCACGGGGATTCTTTCAGGAATCTGTAGGACACGTCATAGGTTGCTCCGCCCCACATCTCCATAGAGAAGAGTCCGCTCATGTTGTGTGCGTAAAGGTCTGCTATCTCAAGCATATCCTTTGTGCGCAGGCGGGTGGCCAGAAGTGACTGGTGGGCATCTCGGAATGTTGTGTCGGTGAACAGAGCTTCTTTTGATGTGCGCAGGTGTTTCAGCACGCCTTCAACCCCTTTGCGGTTCAGGATATCTTTTGTTCCTGTGGGCATGGGGGTTCCGAAGGGAACCTGCGGCGGGTTGATGGCCGGAAGAACCATGCTTCTGCTCAGTGTTGAGCCTGAGGGGTTGTTAACTATATTGTTTGCAAGGAATTTCAGGGATTTTGATGCCCTGTCCATGGGTTTTTTGAATTCGAAAAGTTCTTTGGACGAATCGACAAAGGTTGTCGATGCCTTGCCGTCAATAAACGTGCTGTGGGTCAGCACCTTCATAAGGAAGGGGATGTTGGTCTTTACGCCTCTGATGCGGAATTCGCTCAGGGCACGGGTCATTTTCATCGCCGACTGCTGAAATGAGTGGGCGTGGGTGGACACCTTCACCAAGAGGGAGTCATAGTGAGGTGATATTTTGGCGTTTGCAAAACCATTTCCGGCATCCAACCGCACGCCGAACCCAGTGGCGACTCTGTATGCTTCGATCTCCCCTGTGTCGGGGAAAAAGTTGTTTTCGGGGTCTTCAGTGGTGACACGGCACTGGATGGAATATCCGTTTTTGCGGATGGTCTCCTGAGAGGCCATGTCGGTGTTTGCTGTGCTCAGGGGTTCGCCTGAGCTTACGAATATCTGTGACTGGACTATATCTATTCCGGTGATGTTTTCTGTTATGGTGTGTTCGACCTGAAGTCTGGGGTTGACCTCAAGGAAGTAGAAGTCCTGATTCTTGTCTACGAGAAACTCTACGGTGGCGGCGTTTATGAGGTTTGAACGCTTGCCTATGGCTATTGCCGCTTCGTACATTCTGTCCAGTGTCTTCTGGGCGACGTTGACCGAAGGGGCGATCTCAATGAGCTTCTGGTGACGTCTCTGGATTGAGCAGTCACGCTCGAAGAGGTGCACGATGTTTCCGTGTTTGTCGGCCATCAGCTGAACTTCTATGTGTTTGGGCTGTTCGATATATTTTTCTATTATGACATCGCCGTTGCCGAACGCCTTAAGGGCTTCGCTTCTGGCGGATTCGAAGTTGTCTTCAACGTCTTTGGGGTTGAAAGCCACTCTTATCCCGCGTCCGCCGCCTCCGGCAACTGCCTTGAGCAGAACGGGATAGCCGATTGCTTCGGATGTTGCAAGGGCTTCTTTCAGGGTGGGGACTATTCCTGCGGAACCTTCGATAACGGGGATTCCGCACTCCTTTGCCAGTGTTTTGGCGTTCTTTTTGTCGCCGAACATCTCAATTGTTTCAGGTGAGGGGCCGACAAAAATTATGCCCGCTTCCCTGCATTTTGCGGCAAAGACTGCGTTTTCGGAGAGAAATCCGTATCCGGGGTGGATTGCGTCGATTTTTTTGTGGATGGCCAGTTGGATTATCTCGTCCATGTTAAGGTAGGCTGCAACGGGGTCAAGACCTTTGCCTATCAGGTAGGCTTCGTCCGCCTTGTATCTGTGCAGAGAGTATTTGTCCTCATCGGAATAGACTGCAACCGTGCGGATTCCCAGCTCGGTGCAGGCTCTGAAGGTGCGGATGGCGATTTCGCCCCTGTTGGCAGACATAAGTTTTTTAATTCTCATATTAGCTCCCCGTTGGTGTCCTTATTTTCGGATATTATAACAGCATATCTAAATTGTCAATAGTATAAAATCGGCTATTAGCAGTAGTTTTGGGATGAATAAGCGTTTGGTTTGTATATTGTATACACTTTTTATTTGCATATGATATCAAAATTCAATTTAACACAATGGTTTATAATTATTTTGGTATGCATATTGAATAATATAATAATGCCATACTTTAATTTTGTATAATATTGATAATATGACTAAAAATATCCTATGGATAAAAAGTCTTATTGTCTTTACAGAACTAAAGTTTGGTTATATATTCTATATAGTTAAAGGAGCTTATTATGAAAAAGTTGATCTTTATTATGGTAATGATGATTTCAGCTGTGTGCTATGCGGATTCCGTTGCGGATGTGCTGGCACAGCTTGACAAAATAAAGAGCTATTCCGCCGACTTCACCCAGAAAACTGAGCTGGAGGGTTTCGGAGCAGATACATATTCAGGCAGACTCTATATCAAAAGCAGAACAAAAGCTCTCTGGGACTACCAGAAACCCTACAGGCAGTTCTATCTGTTCGATACAAAGATGATGCAGTTCTACGACAGCGAGACAAAACAGCTCATCAAGCAGAAGCTCGACCCTACAGCAAACGCTTTCATGAGACTGATGCTCAGCCCCGCAGACATGAAAAAGGATTTCAACGTAGCATATAACGAATCAACAGGCAGGCTGACACTTACCCCTGCGGTGAAAAACTCCGGCATAAACGCCATAACCTTTACAGTTAAGAACGGACTGGTCACAGGTATTACCACCAAAGACCAGAACGGCAACAACACAAGCATTCTGCTGACAAACGTTAAGGCGGATCCTGAGATTGCGGAGAGTGTGTTTAGTCTCAGTGTCCCGAAAGACACACAAATCTTCAATCAATAGTTTTGGCCGTTATATGCGGCGCATTACGGTGTCAGTGATTTAAAAAGCCTTATCACGTACATCTGTGTACGCTCAAAGCCTTTTTAAATCCCTTCCTTGTACTGCTTGCATCTAACGACCAAGTTCCGGTCGCTTACAATGCTTTTCGTCACTCTGAGCTTGCGAAGAGTCTCATTGCAGAGAGATTCTTCACTGCGTTCAGAATGACGCAGGCTGTACAAACGCCGTCACTCTGAGTTCTTATTATCAGTTCAGATAATCTTTGATGCTGGCTGTGGGTTTGCCGACGTGGTAGCCCTGAATGTAGTCAATGCCCATGTCGATGACCTTTCTGCGGACGCTTTCGGAGTGGACAAACTCAGCCACGGTTCTGATGTTCAGCTGGTTTGCGAATTTGATTATTGTTTCCACGATGATCTGGGATTGTCTGTCGTGGTCAATGTTCTTTATGAGTGAGCCGTCAATTTTGATGATATCAACGTTCAGTTCGGACAGGTAGACGAAGTTTGAATAGCCTGAACCGAAGTCGTCAATGGCCACCATGGCTCCCGTCTTTTTAAGCTCTTTTATGAAGTCGTTAACAACCGCAAAGCTTTCAATGCCTTCGGATTCCAGAAGTTCAAACACCACCCGCTCAGCTATGCCGCTTGCGTGGAGGGTGTCCAGAATGAATCTGGCTGTGGTCTCGTCCATGATGTCCTCAATAGAGAGGTTTATGGTGAAGATGAAGTTGTTGTCTGCGAAGGTCTCAAACGATTTTGTGATAACCCGTTTGGTAATATGCTGATACAGCTTTGTTTTCTTAATGATATCAAGGAACTGGAAGGGGGTTATCACCTCTCCGTTGTCTATGATACGCACCAGACATTCGAACTTTTCCACCTTGCCGGTTCTGGAGTTTGCGATGGGCTGATAGAAGGGAACGAGGTTGTTCTCGTTCAGTGCGCGCTTGACTATCTTCGTCCAGCGGATATCCTTTTCGTATTCATCCACCATGTCTATTGCGGAATCGTAGATTATGAACGGCTGTTTCTTTTTCTCTGCCAGACGCATTGCCATTCCGGCCTTTTCAAAAACGTTTCCTTTTTCCGCAGACACACCCGCTGTGAGGGTTATGTCTATTTCAATTTCCAGTTCGTCGTATTTAACAGTGAAATCAAGGTGACTGCTGAGCTTTTCAAGCAGTCTGTCCAGTTCTTCCCTGTCCATGTCCGAATCCGCCAGAATCACATATTCGTTGCCGTGGAACTTATAGCATTCCATATGTACGTCGGTGCTGAAGGATGCTATGCGCTCGCCAACGTCTATGAGCACGAAGTCGCCTATGATAAACCCGTAGGTCTCGTTTATCTTTTTGAATGAGTCTATGTTCAGCAGGATCAGTATGGGATTTTTGACATTGTTAAGGTCGCTAACCAGTTTGTTCCGGTTGGGCAGTCCGGTGAGGTGATCTGTGTAGAGCTGATTGGTAAGCTCTATGTTCAGCTCTTCGAGGTCTTTGTTTCTGTTTTCCATATCTTTTTTATATTTGGAGAATATCAGCTGAACGTGTCTTGAGAAATACCATGATATGCCGGCGGCCAGAGTGGCAGATATTATGAACAGAATAAGGGAATAGCGTGTGTTTCTGCTCAGTTTCTCATTAAGTGCGGCGTTCCTTTCGTTGATTATGGGCGTCAGGTCGTCGATGGACACTGAAGCGCACATCAGCCAGCCCCACTGTTCCATCATGCGGCAGCTTGATATAACCTGTGAAACCTTGTTCCAGTCGGTATAGTTCTGACTGTGGAACAGGTAGAAATTGTTCTCTTTTATGGAGCCTGACATGAGTTCTTTGTAGAATTTGACTCCTGCCGAATCGCCTATGTCGGTCAGCAGTTTTCCTTCCTGTTTGGAGTTGCCGGGAAGCGCAATGCCTGTCCCGTCGGAGTTGATTATGAAATAGTGACCGTAGTTATCGAAGCGAACTGTCTCCACCCGCTTCATCATTTGTTTTTTAACGACCTCTTTCAGCTCTGAGCTGCTGTAAGCCGCTCCGGCGTACCAGTCTGTGCCGGGGATTTTGCGGATGTATGTGGTCTGCTGTATGAATCTGGAGCTGTCCTTTTCAAACTGCATTGTTGTGTCGACGAATTTGCCCTTCTCGGAAACGGCTTCAAGTTCGGAACGGATGGGGTATGAGCCGTAAGGGGATTTCAGATTGAACAGGTTTGTGCCTCTGGGGAAAAGGGGATGGTAGATAACGTTTCCTGTGCTGTCTATCACATAGATGTTACCCGGTGTTTCGTTTGAGCTGTATTTGGTTATATATTCGGCGAGTTCGTATTTAAGGAGCTGCGGCTTGCCCTGTCTGTTGAGGGTTTCGCTTATGAAACGGGTGAGCTCGACTATCTTGTCCACCCTGTTTTTGACCACATCGGAGAGCACCTCTTCGTTCCTGCCGGTGTAGTAGTCCACCATATTGAACATTCTGTCCAGCTCGCCGTTGACCACCTGCTTTTTGGAGTCAATATAATTTTTGACAAGCTGTGACCGCTCGGTTTCGTATTCGTTTCTTGTCTGTTTTGCGATGAACAGTATCATGGCAACAGTTATTATAACAATCACAAGAACCATGTTCATCAGGCTTATGCGCCCTATGTTGTTCTCGTTTAAGTACTTGCCGAGCATATTACTTCCCGATTTATATGTATAACCAATAATAACCCATTCGGGTATATAAGCAACTGATAATTATTACAGAGGGTAAAAATACGCTTCCTGAATGTCATAATCTATACGTTCCGCCATCACTTCGATGGGGTCGGCCGCTCTGTACATTACTCCGGTGCGCTTTCCTTTAACCAACTGGGCTTTCTTGATATACTGGTACACGTCCCCCTGAATGGCTTCCAGAGTGATGGTTCCTTTCATCATCAGCGTTGGCAGATAGATAGAAAGACCGAAAGGCCCCACGGAGGTTATTATTGCCGCAAACGGTTCGTCCATATGCTTCATCAGGTATTTTACCTTTTTGAAACGCTCGATGTCACGTTCTGCATTCTCAGCCCGCTGTTCATTTTCTGTGGATTTCTGACAGGCGGTGTCGAGGTCGGTTGTAACTTCGTAGTGTGCGTTGAACAGTCTGTTGCATATCAGCCTGTGCACCATCAGGTCGGGATATCGGCGGATGGGGCTGGTGAAATGCGTGTATGATTCGGAGGCCAGACCGAAGTGGCCTATGTTGTTCGTGTTGTATTCGGCTTTTGCCATGGTGCGAACAAGTGCAGGTCCCAGAATGTCGCCGTAGGGCGATTTTCCCACCGCTTCGCTGGCTCTTGCCACCTCTTTGGGGGTTACGTCTTTAATTGTGACCGCTATTCCGAAGCTCTCTGCGAGCTGTGAGAAATCGTTAAGCTTCATGGGGTCGGGCTTATCGTGTATCCGGTATACTGACTTCTGGACGTGTTTTTCCAGAAACTCGGACACAACCTCGTTGGCCTCTATCATGAAATGTTCGATTATCCGGTGTGACAGATGTCTTTCCGAGGGGCGCACAGCGGCAACTTCGCCGTTTTCGTCCAGATCGAACTCCGTTTCGGGGAAATCAAAATCCAGCATCCCCTCTTTTTTGCGCCGCTTCATGATGAGCAGAGCCAGACGTTCGGAATCTTTCAGCAGGCGCAGAATCTCTTTGTCCTGCTCCTTTTCCGTTTCGTCCAGAACTGCCTGAACATATGTATATGTGAGTCTCCGGTTGCTCTTGATTATGGAGCGGTAGAGATCGGTGCGTTTTCTCTGTGCCTTTTCGTCGTAGGTTATCTTGGCGGAAAGGGTGAATTTCTCCTCGTCGGGGCGAAGGCTGCAAAGGTTGTTCGACAGCATTTCGGGGAGCATTGGCACTGCAAATTCGGGGAAGTAGAAGCTTGTTCCTCTGGAAAAAGCCTCTTTGTCCACGGGGGTGTCCGGATGGACGAAGTGGCTCACGTCGGCTATGTGGACGTAAAGCTCATATCCCGTGTCGGTAACGTTAACCGAGATGGCATCGTCAAAGTCTCTTGCGGTCTCGCCGTCGATGGTGACAGTTGTAAGGTCTCTGAAATCGGTGCGTTTTCCCGCCTCTTTCAGCAGTTTCGGTGCGATGGATTTAACGTATTCCTCAACCGCCTGCGGATATTCCCGCTCTATGTTGTACCGGTTGAGCACTATGAGGTCTTCGATTCTGGGATCGGTGAGCTTTCCGAGGCGTTTTTTGATTATTCCTCTGCCCGCTTTCTGACCATCCGGATAGGAAGTCAGCTCCACCATGACGATGTCGTCGTTCTCAATGCCCTTTGCCGATGCGGCGGAAACGTATATGTATGAGTTGAATTTCTTGGTCATAGGAACCACACGCAGAATGCCTGCGAGGTTCTCCGCCCTGCCTATTATCTGCTGAACCGACCGCTCGGTGATCTCCAGAACCTTGCCCTCTGGCTTGCCTCTGAAAGTTTCCACCGAAACACGCACACGGTCGCCATGGAGTGCGCCGCCCATTTTGTTGCGGGGGATGAAAAGGTCACGCCCGCCGCCGTCAACGGACATAAATCCGTAGCCGTCAGGATGCAGATCCATCTTTCCTGTGAGTGTTTTTGACTCGGCTTTTTCCGAAGGAACAGAATAGGTTCCGTTGCGGTTGGCTCTCACTTTGCGTTTGCGGGTAAGCTCCTTCAGCTCCTGTTTGAGCTGTTTGGGGTCTTCCTGCGTCATGGAGAGTATCTGTTTGAAGGTGAGGGGCTTGCCCGCACTCTTTATGGTTTTAAGTATCCTGCTCAAGGTCGTGTTCCCTCACTTTTTTTCGGAACGTATTCCTGTTTATACCCAAGATTTTTGCGGAAATCGACTTGTTATTTCCTGTTTTGTCAAGAACCGCTTTCATGAGAGGGAATTCCACGATTTTCATATATTCTTCGTATGCATTGTTTCCGTCTGATAAGGTTTCCGATTCTATAATATCCAGCGCAAGTTTATAGAGGTCGTTGGACGTGCTCTTTGAGCCTGCGGCGGGATTATGTTCAAATATCTTGGAAGGCAGGTTTTCGGGCATGATTATGTCCGTTTCTGCGTTCACGATTGCATATTGTATTGTGTTTTCAAGCTCACGGATGTTGCCCGGCCACCTGTATGCGGTGAGGGCTTCCAGAGCCTCTTCGGAACAGGTGAGAACCCTGTCCTTGATGGTTTTGTGTTTATGGAGGAAGTGGTTTGTCAGATATGCAGTGTCCTCTTTGCGTTCGTAAAGGGGAGGCAGCTCTATCGAGACCACATTCAGTCTGTAGTAAAGATCCTCACGGAATTTGCCCTGCGCCACAAGCTCTTCCAGATTGCGGTTTGAGGCGGCTATTATCCTTGTGTCCAGTTTCAGGGTGCGGCTGGAGCCGACCTTGGTGACCTCTTTTTCCTGAATGACACGGAGCAGTTTAGACTGAAGCCCCAGATCCATCTCCGATATTTCATCAAGGAAGATGGTTCCCGTGTGTGCCTCTTCAAACTTGCCCTTTTTGTCGGTGACAGCGCCTGTGAACGAACCCTTTTCGTGGCCGAAAAGTTCGCTTTCCAGCAGTTCGTTGGGGATTGCCGCCATGTTTATGGGGATGAACGGCTTGTCGAAACGGGCGGACTGGCGGTGTATCATTCTGGCCACAACCTCTTTTCCTGTTCCTGATTCGCCGAGGATAAGCACGTTTATGTTTGTCTTGGATATTTTGCCGATGAGCTTGTATATCTCAAGCATCTTTTTGTTTTTTGTTTCAAAGTCATATTCTTTGATGTCAGCTATGGGGTGCTGGTCAATTTTTCCGCAAAGGGCTATGATTTTGTTTTTGAGCTGGTTAAGATCAAAAGGTTTCGGAAAAAAGTCCTTTGCGCCGGATTTGATGGATTCTATGACGTTTGAGCCTGTGTCCTGAGCCGTCATTATTATGAAATGGGTGTCTTTATATGCTGCTGCCCATTTTTCGGTCAGTCTGATACCGTTGTGTTCCCCCAGAAAAATATCCACAAAGCAGATATCCACTCCCTTCGACAGATAATTCTCTGCCATATAAGGGTCTTCTGTGGTGAGAACGTCTATTTTCTCGTCAGTAAGTCCTTCTTTTAAGAGCCAGAGGATGTTGGTTTCATCATCCACGGCCAAAACACGTATCTTTCTCATTTTGCTATTATATACCTTGATGAAAAAATAAGCAACAGAACTAATTGCACCTTGTGGGTCAAATGACCATTTAATGTGCAGTCATTTCTGTATAAAGCGAAAAAAAAGCACCCGTTTCAGGCGGGTGCTTTTCGAAATTACCGTTTAAAGGATCATTTCCACTGCGCCAGCTTCTGTTTTCCCAGTCTGGCCGCTTCCGATTCGGGATATTCGGCCACCAGTTTCTGCAGAGTGGCGATGCTGTTCTCTTTGTCGGAGATGCTTCCGTAGCTGTAGGCCAGCTTAAGCATTGCATCGGGAACCTTGTTGCCGTTGGGATAGTCGGCCATCAGTTCTTTAAACTTTGCTATGGCGCCGTTAAAGTCCTTTGTGCCGTATCTTATCTCGCCTATCCAGTAGAGTGAGTTGTCCGCACGCTCATCGTTGGGATATTTTTTGATGAACTCGTTGAACTTCGCCTCGCTTTCGGGATATTTTCCGTTGCGGTAGAGTTCGTATGCATATGTGTACAGGCTGAGTTTGTCCTGCATGTTGTCTTCGATGATGATCACTCCGGAAGTGTCCTTAACGGGTGCGGCAGCCTTCATTGAGGGCATGTCGTCCGCAGGGGAGGGCAGCGGAGCTGTTTTGGATGTTGAGGATCCGCCTTTTTCAAGTGCGCCCACTCTGTCTTTCAGCTCAATGATGTCTGTGTTCATAACAGTCATCTCTTCACGCAGCTGTGTCAGAGCCTCGGAGTTTTTATTGATGTTTTCTGAGTTTATTCTGATGTTCTTGTCAAGATCCTGAATCTTAATCTGCATGTCGCCCATTGTCGACTGGATGCCCAGCATTTCGTCCTTGATGTTGTTCATGCTCTTCTGAATCAACAGGTCGTCATTACCGCATGCGGTGAGTGCCAATCCTGCGAGGATGACCACGGCAGCTTTTTTCATTACTCCTCCTTTTTGTTACAGCAGAAACTGATCTACTTTCTGAACGAGAATGTCGGTGTCAGGCTTTCCGATAAAAATGTTTGCGCCGACGCCGAGAACCTTTCTTTCGTTCTCTTCCGATGCCAGCGAGGAGAAAACGATTACGGGAATTGTTTTGGTGTCCTCACGGGCTCTGATGGTTTTAACCACGAAAGCGCCGTCGGTAACGGGCATTTCGAGGTCGGTTATTACAAGGTCGGGTGTTTTTCTGGCCACCTGATCAAGCAGCAGTTTTCCGTTTTCAAAAGCGAACACGGAATAACCCGCCTGCTCAAGGTGGGATGCGAGGAAGCGTCTGATAACAGATGAATCCTCAGCAAGATAGACTATCTTTCCCTTTCTCTGGTCTGTAAGGGAGAAGTCTATGTTAACGTCTTTCAGGGCGGTGTCGGGGTTCAGCTCAAGAACTATCTTTTCAAAATCCAGAAGCTGAATAAGGTTTCCGCCTATGTCTATAACGCCCAGAACGGTTTCAACAAGGCTGAAATCCGTCATGGATGAATAATCTTTGATATCCGCCCAGGTGATCCTGTGGATGCGTACCACCTCGTCAACTACGAATCCGTTGTATTCGTGGTTGAAGAAGGTGACGATTATCTTTTTGTCGGTGTATTCGTTGTCATATTTAAGGCCGAGCCACTGACCAAGGTCGATTATGGGGATAAGCTTCTGGCGGATGTTTGCCGTGCCGACCACCGAAGGGTGCGCATCAGGAACACGGACTATCTGGGGAAAGCGTATGACCTCTCTCACCTTCGCAACGTTTATGCAGAAGTGGTGTTCTTTGCTTTCAGTGCGGATTATGAATTCGACTATTTCAAATTCGTTCGTTCCGGTTTCAAGGAGTATGCCGTGATCTAGTGCCATGTTCGACCTCTCATATTGTTCTAGGCTAGCATGAATATTGAAGTTATTCAATGAATTCTTGCTTTTTGCCGTTTATATGCATCGCATTACTGCGTCAGTTTCGTCTCGGAACTGCTCACATACTTTATGTATGCTCACAGTCCGCTCAACTCACCTTCCTTGTACTGCTTGCATCTAATGGGTGAATGGAGACAGATGCATGGTTACACTCCGCATATTTTTTCTCGCCCGCCTCGTCTGGCTCGCATCTAAACGGCAATTTCCCAAAACGAGCTCCCTCCTTTTATAAAGGAGGGCTGGGGTGGATTTTCATTTACGCTCCAAAATGTAAAACTTGCCCAAATGCATCCTTATGATGTAATATTATAAAATGCATAGATTCTTTGTCATAATTCTGATTTCACTGATATGTGCCGATGCCTTTGCGGCGGGGATATACCTGCGGGGCAGAGGGCACTTCAGCGAGCTTGTCATAACCGGAATAGCCGACAGGATAATATCCGTCAGCAAGGGAAGCGACATGCTCGCCGTGGAATCGTCAACCCCTCTCTCAGGCATCGACGGCGGCAGGATAAACGACCCGTTCATCCGCTCTATAGCGGTTAACGGCCGCATACTCACCATCTCGCTTTTCCCCGGAAACGACTACACGGTCAACACCAGCGGAAAGGATTTTAAACTGGTGGTGGCCAAAAAGAAGCAGACGGACAATATAAAAACCGGATACGGAATAGAACAGCCCGTGGCCTCAAAGGATATGGTGCAGATAGAGGATACGGAGATGGAGGCGGCGCTCGGCAGGCTGGACGGTCTGATAGCGTCCAGAAACTACACCGATGCAATGAATCTGGCAGAGAGTATAGTAAAATCCGGCAAGAACAACTACTACAAACAGGAAGCCATGTTCCGTCAGGGACTTATATATCTCTACACCGGAAAGGATAACTACAACAATTACGTTTTTGCATCACAGCTTTTCGACAATTTCCTGAAACAATATCCCGACTCCTTCCGCAAAAAGGACGCAATGATAAAATCCGCCGAGGCAAAGGAGCTGGCTCAGCTCTATAACGAGGCGATATTCGCATACAACAACGTGATAAAGTCTCTGCGGGCGCCGGATGTGATTAAGACCGCATACGAGCGCATAGCCGACATTTACACCGAAATGGGTAAATATAAGGACGCAATCGAGACCCGCAGGCAGATAATTGAAAAGTTCAGGTCGGAAGAGGGGCCGCAGAACTCCCGTATAGGCATGCTGCAGGCCAGAATGAAGGACTACGACCTTGCATATTCGTCATTCCTGACCGTGATGAACAGCGGTGTCGAGCTGAACAAGCTTGGACCAGAGGTTCTGTATACCATGGCGGACGTTTTTGAAAACAAATCGCAGGACGACACCGCCAGAGCCCTTTACGAAAGGGTATATTCAGTGTTCCCGTCCAGCAAGGAAGCCGATATGTCGGCTTACCGCTCGGCCATGATCCTTAAAAAGACCGGAAGTCCCCTCAGTGTGGACAACAGGCTGGAATTCTGCGCAAAGACCTTCCAGAGGAAAAAGGGCGGGATGCTCTGCTCTGTTGCATACGCAGAGAGACATCTGGGCAAAAAATCGTCCGAGGAGTGGAGCGACTATCTGAAAGGGCCTCTTACATCTCAGGACATCGAGACACGCTCCGAAGCGGAAATGCTTATCATAAGAGCACTTTTCAGCGAGAAAAGATTTGACGAGGCCGACAGGAAGGTCAGCGAGTTCATAAAGCGCAACTACACCTCCGAGCATCTGCCGGAAGTTTACAACATCCGCCAGCAGATACTTCTGAGCAAGGCGAGGGATGCATATAAGAAGTCTAACTATGCTCAGGCGAAGAGTATAACCGAAGGACTGCTCAGGGAATATCCGGACACGGTATATAAAAAGAACGCTCTGGAGATACTTCAGGATATCAGCTTTGGCGGGATCCGTGACAAGTTCAAGGCCGGAAAATATAAAGAGACTGTGGACAGCCTGAACAAATATCTGGCTGAAAACGCCGACCTTGTGAGCCCCGGAAAATGGCTCGCCATGCTTGAAGAAGCAAAATATTTCTATACCAAGCAGGTATTTGACTCGAAAAACTACAACGGAACAATAGTTATCGCCGGTGAATATCTGACATCGTTCCCTAACGGCAAAAACAGAGATAACGTGCGCAAGATGCTTGAGGCCTCCATATCAAACGTGATAGGCGGACATTACAGAAAGCAGGCCTACATTCAGCTTGTTGGCGTATACGATAAGAATCAGACAACGATAATCACCAGTGCGAATGCTGATTTCAGAGACAGAATGAACAGTTACGCCGCCTTTGCTCTCTATAAGCTGGGAATGGGCGACAAGGCTCAGAGGATTCTGGACAGGAACAAAAACGGCAAGAATCCCTATTTCGTGCTTACTTCGCTGCTTCTGGGCAGAGAGGTGCAGAACGTCGATCCGAACATCTTCTCTGCTGAAATGATGGACTATCTGGTTCTGGAGCTTGAGAAAAAGAATCCGGATCTGCTCATCCACCTGCTGTCGAAATATAAGAAAGACCCCGCCTATGCGGCAAAAGAGACCTATGCTCTCAGCAAGGGCGTGTTTGACGATATAAAACGTGAAAAGATGCTGTTCGACCTTTATATGAAGGTGGACTCAGATCCGAAATCACGCTTCAAAGGCTACGACGAGATATATCTGGATACGGGTATATCCTTCTTTAAAAGGAACAACTTCGACAGCTCCGTAAAGGTGCTGGAGCAGTTCAAGCTGATACACGCCGCCCGTGACGACAAAAGGGCGGAAGGACTCTATTACCTCGGCAAGGCCTATCAGAAGATGGGAAAGGCCGACCAGAGCAGAAATGCTTTCATGGAGCTGATGGAGAGCGTGCCCAAATCGGTGTACGCATCTGCAGCAAAAGCCGAGCTGGAGGATGTCAAGTGGCGGAATTCCCTGAAAAACTAGACAAAACAGGCGAAATGGAGATGCTGGCGCAGGCCTTCTCCGCTTTCAGCGAAGCCTCCGCAAAACTGGAACAGCAGTACGCCATCATAGAGGAAGAGGCCAAAAAGCTCCGTGAGGAAGTCGAAGACAAGAACCTTCAGCTTTCAAAACTGAGCAGTCTTCTGGAATCGGTTCTGAACAACTCAAACAGCTGTGTTCTGGCTCTTGATTCCGCAGGGAACATTCTGGTTAAAAACCCCACCGCCGAAAGTCTTTTGAGCGAAATAGGCATAGAGGCTTTCGCCGCTATGCTGGCAGGGCACAGAGAGCCGGGAATATTCGATCAGGAAGCGGACGGCAGAACCTTCCGCATTTCGGTGGGACGTCTGGAAAACCTTGAACAGAAAGGATATGTATACATAATAGACGATGTGAGCCACATTAAGCATCTGGAAGCCGAACGCCAGCGTGATGAAAAGCTGGTGCTGATGGGCGAGATGGCGGCGAACATCGCCCATGAAATACGCAACCCGCTGGGCAGTATAGAGCTTTTCGCTTCGCTTCTGGAGCGTGACCTCAAGGGTGACGAGTCCGGCACTAAGCTGACCCGCTCCATTGTCAAGGGTGTGCGGACGATAAATTCTATAATTTCCAATATACTTCTTTTCACTAAGGAGATAAAGCTGGAGCCTCAGAACAGGTTCACGGCGGATATTATTGATGATGTTGTGCTTTATCTTCAGCATCTCATGAAAGAGAAGAGTATCAGGTTCATAAACAGGATAGACGAGGAGCACACCGTCAGGTGCGACACGGAGCTTTGCAAGCAGGTTGTGATGAACATTGTCCACAACGCCATAGAAGCCGTCGGCGAGGGCGGGCAGATCGTCATCGAATCCTTTTCGGAGGCCGACAGGTCGGGCTTTACGGTGACCGACAACGGAAGCGGCATAACCGAATCCATGCGGAAAAAACTGTTCATTCCCTTTCAGACCACGAAGGCCAAGGGAACCGGACTGGGGCTTGCCATCGTTTATAAGATCATGAAGGCTCACGGAGGCCAGATATCTGTGGACAGCGACGGCGCAACCTATACTAAATTTATTGTTGAATTTCCAGCATAAGGGGCTGTTATGGATTTATCATCTAAAAAGATCCTGATTGTTGATGATGACGACAACATGCGTGAGGCCATGGTTGAGACCGTCCGCAGGATGGGCGTTTCCGTGGACTATGCAACCGACGGGCAGGAGGGTTTTGAAAAGGCCTCAAGACTGCCGTATGACCTGATAATCAGCGATATGAGGATGCCAGTTGTGGACGGAATGGGTATGCTGAATCTTCTGACCGGTTCCGGCGTGACCGCTCCCGTCTGCTTTGTTACTGCCTTCGGAACCGTTAATAATGCTGTTGACGCCCTTAAACTGGGGGCTTTTGACTATATACTGAAACCCTTTGCGCCGGAGGTCATAGAGGAACTGGTGCGCAGGGTGCTTGAGCTGGAGGACGTGGCTCCTTCATCCAAACGGAAAAAGAATACCGCAATATTCCGCAGTGCCTTCATGGCACAGCTTTTTTCACTGGCAAGGGATGTCGCCGCAAGCGAGGCCACAGTGCTTATCACCGGAGAATCCGGTACGGGTAAGGAGGTCTTTGCCCGCTATATCCACGAAAACTCAAACCGAAAGAACGGCCCTTTTGTGGCGGTCAACTGTGCGGCACTGCCCGATAATCTTATCGAATCAGAACTTTTCGGCTACGAGAAGGGAGCTTTCACAGGAGCTGTGAACCGCAAGCCGGGCAAGTTTGAACTGGCGGACGGCGGAACAATACTCCTTGACGAACTGGGAGAGATACCCCTTCATCTTCAGGCAAAACTGCTTCGTGTTCTTCAGGAAAAAGAGATAGAGAGGCTGGGCGGTACAAAGCCTGTGCGCATCAACGTGCGTATTCTGGCAACCACCAACAGGGATCTTAAAAAAGAGGTGGAGGCCAATAACTTCCGTGAAGACCTCTACTACCGTCTGAATGTGATATCAATCGAGCTTCCGCCCCTGCGTGACCGCAAGGACGACATCATGGAACTTGTTTCATTCTTCATAGAAAAATACTGTCAGATAAACGGAAAGAATCAGTGCAGGCTTGCGGACGATGCAAAAAACGCACTGCTGAACTACGACTGGCCGGGCAACGTCCGTGAACTGGAGCACACCATCGAGCGTGCCGTGGTTCTCTGCCGTGATGACGTTATAAACGAAAAAAATCTTTTCCTTCATGGGATAACTATAAATCAGTTTCTGCTGGATAAACAGGAAATCTCAGCCGCATCAGGAGATTGCCAGACAGCAGAGCCGGTTTCCGTGCAGGCGGAAAAGCCTGCGGCGGGGCTTACTCTCGGCGGTACAATCGCCGATATGGAGCGTGAGCTGATCCTTAACACCCTTAAGCAGACCGACGGCAACAGAACCCGTGCGGCGGAGCTTTTGGGTATTACCGTGCGCACCCTGCGCAACAAGCTGAACGAATACCGTGAGATGGGAATCGACGTTTCGGGCGACTGAAAATGAAGACTCTCTATGTGATAGCGGGGGCGAACGGTTCAGGCAAGACCACATTTGCCAGAAAATACTGTGCTGCGAAAGATATACCATTTCTTAATGCCGACGATATCGCTGCGGAATATCAGCGTGGCGGTTTCGGAACCAGAAATCTGGCGGCGGGAAAAGAGCTGCTCAGGCATCTTTCGGGCTACGTTCATTCGGGTAAGACCGTTGCTTTTGAGACCACCCTTTCGGGACTTGCTTATGCCAGAAGACTGAACGAGGCGAAGGGGATGGGATACAGAATTGTCCTTTTCTATCTGTTTGTTGACAGTCCGGATGTTTCCATCGAAAGGATACAGGGGCGTGTGAAGGCCGGCGGACACTACATTCCCGACGAAGTGGTGAGAACCAGAACCCGTAAGAGCATCTGTAATTTCTTCAGGGTGTACGAAACTCTGGCGGATCTCTGGTTTATGTACTATAATGGCGGTATGGAACCACTGAAGGTGGCTGAAAAACTTGGCAGTGTTTCGCAGGTTTTCGATACCAGACGCTACGAAATGCTAAAGGTGAGATGTGAAAAATAGTGTCTACGAGTTGGCAGCAGAGGCCGACAGAATTTTCAGAGAAGCAGTTTTTCAGGCTCAGGAAGACCTGAAATCCAAAAATATCCCCCTGGTCTATGTGAACAGGGACAGCAAACTGTGCTGGCAGATATCTGACGACAAGATCGTTTGCAGAAAGCCCCGTTCGGGCAAATTCAAAATTTCCGAATAATCCCCTATAGTCCGACCCGTTCCTTGTGATGTGACTCTTTCGGCATGTATATTGCTTATAATACTGCACGGAGGAAAAAATGGACGGTATCTTCACAAGAATGGGAGTCGACAAACTGGCACTTGCGCTGAACACCGCATCGGTAAAAAACGATGTGATAGCCGAAAACATTGCCAACGTTGACACTCCCGGATACAAAGCGAAAGACCTGAAGTTTTTTAACGTCATGAACGAATATCTTGGAAACGGGAAAAAATTACCCCTCGCCAGAACAGACGAGAAACATCTTCCCACGGCCATGAGCAAAATTGACCCCTCCGAATATGTTTACGATCAGAACAACCCCTCTGTCCGCAACGACGGAAACGACGTAAATCAGGACTACGAGATGAGCCAGATGGCGGAAAACAGCATTCGCTATCAGATGTTTTCCCAGATGACAGCGGGCAAGTTCACCAAGCTGAAAGAAATTCTCCAGAGCAGATAAGAGGTCGCCATGAGCTTTTTTAACATAATGGGTGTATCCGCAACAGGAATGAGCGCACAGAGGATAAGGATCTCAACCATATCCGCAAACCTTGCCAATGCGCAGACCACCAAAACAGCCGAAGGCGGGCCTTATAAGCGTAAAGACGTTGTTTTTCAGACTCTTATGGAAGGCGAGAACAGAGGCGGGGTTAAGGTTGACCGTGTGGTGACCGACCAGAAAGCGCCCCTTCTTAAATATGAGCCGGAGCATCCGGACGCAAACGAAGAGGGCTACGTTGCCTACCCCAATGTGAACCCCATTGAGGAGATGGTGAACATGCTGGATGCCTCCAGAAACTATGAGGCGAACACAACGGTTCTCAACACGGCAAAACAGCTTGCGCTGAGAGCACTTGAAATAGGTAAAGCATAGTATATATTAGATAGATAGGCGGCCGTCCGGAAACATTCGCTCAGAAAGGACGGCGCAGGCGGAACAGCCCGGTTTAAATAAGCGGAACATATTTCCGGTTTAGATAAATTAGGTTGTAAAATAAGGGCTTAGTATATTATAGTAGTAGGAGCAGGGGTCAGGTATGTCCGAGATTAACAAGTTGAATTTTTTACTGCCCAACAGACTGGAGACAGCTACTTCATCTCAGGCCGAAAAGTCTGAAGACAAAGTGGATTTCTCTGCGCTGCTCAAAGACGCCCTTAAAGACGTTAACAATGCACAGCTGACAGCTGACGACGCAGTGCAGAAGATGCTGAGCGGAGAGAACAAAGACATACATTCAACCATGATCGCCCTGCAAAAAGCAGACGTATCTCTTAAAATGATGCTTGAAGTCCGTAACAAAATTATGGACGCATATCAGGAGATACTCCGCACTCAAGTTTAATGACTGACACCGGAGTAACTGCATTTATTCCGGAAATCAAATGTGCGAGGGTGTATGGCTCTTGGGGACATGGTTTCCCAGTTTCAGGAAACTTTTAAAAAACTGACTCTTCTTCAGAAAGCATCTGTTGCGGCTGCGGTTGCGGCGGTTGTTATTTCTGTCATCGTAATTGTCTACTGGGCTAACCGCCCGACATACAAGGTACTTTTCGCAGGTCTCAGTCAGGAGGATGCGGCTTCTGTCGTTGACAACCTGAAAGGCAGCAAGATCCCCTACAAAATAGAGGAGAACGGCGGAAAGATAACCATTCCGGAACAATACGTTTATGAAACAAGGCTGAACCTTGCCAAAGAGGGGATACCCACAGGCGGCGGCGCAGGTCTTGAACTTTTCGACAAATCATCATTCGGCATGACAGAGTTCATGCAGAACATCAACTATCAGCGTGCACTTCAGGGCGAACTTGCCAGAACCATCTCCTCAATAAAAGAGGTGGCCGAGGCCAGAGTCCACCTGACACTTCCCAAAGACAGACTTTTCATCTCCGATGAGGAGGATGCAAAAGCATCTGTCGTCCTGCGCCTCAGAAACAATGAAAACCTCGGCAGGGAAGAGGTCAAAGCCATTGCTTCTTTAGTTTCGGGAGCCGTTAAAGGGCTTAAGCCTGAGAATGTCCAGATAGTCGACACCTCCGGCAGGCTCTTAAGCGAGTTCCTGACGGATTCCGCCGAACCGCTTATGCTCACCCAGACACAGCTTGAGTATCAGCGCAAGGTTGAAAAGGATCTTGAGAACAAGGTGAACGAGATCCTCGGCAGAACTCTGGGAGTGGGAAGCGCAGTTGCGAAAGTCACCGCTGACATCGACTTTGCCAAAAGGGACGTGACCAAAGAGGAGTTCGACCCGAACCCCGTTCTCCGTTCTCAGCAGTCGATGGAGATAAACAGTTCAAACAGCCCCCAGACACCCGAAGGCGTTCCCGGTGTTCAGAGCAACCTTGCCGAACCGGAGATAACCCCCGCAGGGCAGAATCAGGAATATACCAAGAGCGAAGAGACACAGAACTTTGAAGTGGGCAAGACCGTTACGGTCGAGCAGAAGCCCTATGGAACCATAAACAGGATAACCGTTGCCGTTGTTGTCGACGACAAGAAAGAACCGGGCAAGGACGACAAGGGTGCCGACATTCTGGTGGGAAAACCCAGAACAGCCGCCGAGATACAGTCCATCAAAAACCTTGTTTCAATGGCGGTTGGTTTCAACGCAGAGAGAAAAGACCAGATAGAGGTGACCAACATCTCCTTTGACACCACGGCAAAGGATCAGGAGGACACCGAGCTTAAGCGGGAGAAGACTATGGAGCTTGTCACCATGCTTTCCAAATATGCTCTGGCGTTTGTGATAGTTCTTCTGTTCTATTTCCTCGTTATCCGCAGGATCCTCAAGAAGATGGACAAACCTGTCACGGTTCACGAGGACGGCTCCATCACCTACGGCGATCTGGGGCGTGACGATGTCGGACTTGAACTTAACATGAACGACAGATATCCCAAGTCACTGGAAGAGCTTGAAAGAGAGATTGAGAACGAGCTGAACGAGGGTGCGCCGCTTGATGTTGAAACGGTCAAATCCAAAGTCATGCTTAAGAAGATAGAGGAATTTGCCTCCGACGATCCCGAAGCCATGGCAAACCTTGTGAAAACACTTTTGAAAGGAGACTAGCGTCATATGATGTCTGACGAGGGACTTAAAAGAGCCGCAGCGATAATGATTGCTCTGGGAGAAGAGATTACGGCTCCCGTTCTGGCATTTCTTGACGAGGACGAGGTGGCGGAACTTTCAAAAGAGATAGCCACCACCAGAGTTGTGTCTCCTGAAAAGATGGACGAGTACATCGAAGATTTTTACAACATGATGCTCGCCAAAAAATTCATCGCAAAGGGCGGTCTTGAATATGCCAAGAGCGTTCTGGTGAAGTCTCTGGGGCCTGAGCGTGCCAGAAAGATCATCGACAGACTTACAAAAATGCTGGAGCAGTCTTCGGGCTTCGACTTTCTTGCGAAGATCGACCCGAAACAGCTTGCAAAATTCATACAGACCGAACATCCCCAGACCATCGCACTGATCCTTGCCCACCTCGACCCGTCGCAGGCGGCGGAGTCGCTGGCACAGCTTCCCGAAGATATGAAGGCGGACATTACCCTGCGTATTTCAAATCTTCAGGATATCTCGCCTTCGGTGGTAAAGACCCTTGCAAGGGTTCTGGAGGAGAGGTTCGAATCCCTTTCGTCTTACAACGTTGAGGTGGGCGGCGTAAAATCCGTTGCGGAGATATTCAACCGTATGGACAGAACCACCAGCAAAAACACTCTGGAAAAACTGGAAAAGGAGAGTCCGGAGCTTGTTGCTGCCATCAGGGATATGATGTTCGTTTTCGAGGACATCAAAACTCTCAACGACGTTGCACTTCAGGAGATCCTGAAAAAAGCCGACAAAAAAGCCCTCACAATGGCTCTCAAAGGTACGGACGAGGAGATGCAGGAGCGTTTCTTCAAAAATATGTCCAAACGTGCAGTTGAGACCATGAAAGAGGAGATGGAATATATGGGCCCCGTCAAGCTGAAAGAGGTGGAGAAAGCTCAGCACGAGATAGTCTCCATTGTCCGTGAGCTTGAGGAAGAGGGCATCGTCAGCATCGGCGGCGGTGACGAAGACCAGTACGTTTAATGACGGTGGTTTATGTCCAGAATCATTAAAGACAGCAAACTGAATCCTAAAAAACTGCGCAGTTTCGACTTCACCGTGTATGAAGAGGTGGAGCGAGGTCAGCGTCCTTTCGACCTTATTAAGGTCGGCGAGATGGACTATGTCCCCGGCGAAACTCAGATGAAGGTCGCCAGTTTTGATGAGGAAGTTGAACTGCACAGAGCCGTTGTGGTTCAGGATGCGGGGGCTGTCCGCCCTAAGAAATTTGTCCCCGAATCATTCGACAGCGCTCCGAAAGAGCTTATCGTTCATTCCGAAGAGGCCGTTCAGACGGAGGCCGATGCGGAACCGGAAAAGCCATCCATCACCGAAGAGGAACTGGAAGCCATCCGCAGGGAGGCATATCAGAAGGGTATGGCCGACGGAATGAACAGAGGACTTGTTGAGGGCGAACAAAAGGCCAAAAAAGCCTATGATGCCGAACAGGCGGATTATCTGGCCAAACTTCAGGCCACTTACAACGAAGTTATAGCTCAGGCGGCGGTTTTCAGAAGTGCCGTTGATCAGCTGGATGCCCAGCTGCCCGATATAGTCACGTCTATGGTGACGGATATCATCGGAACCGAGCGCAAGATAAACAATGACCTTGTGGTGTCGGTTACCAGAAAGAGTCTCGATTCCCTGCGGGATATGGAGAAGATAGTTTTTCTGGTGAATCCGGACGACGTTGCCACCATGTCTGTGGTATTCCCCGATTACGAAACCCAGCCCGACAGAAATGTCGCAAAGGGAAGTCTTAAAGTGCAGACAAATGTCGGAGAGCTGAATTTCTGTATTGAAAGGATGCTGGACGAATTTGCGGAAAGGATACATGAAGAATTTGGCACGCCTGAAGGCAGTTGACCATAAGCCCTCGGTTCAGATCAAGGGCAGGGTAACAAAGATTGTCGGACTCACAATAGAGGCTGACGGCCCTCTGCTGGGTATCGGTACGAGATGCCGAATCGAAGGATACGGCGGAAACGAGATCCTGGCGGAGATAGTGGGTTTTAAGGACGACAGGATAGTGCTTATGCCCTATGGGGAGAGCGAGGGGATCGCACCCGGCGCACCCGTCACAAACGAATCATACGGAAACACGGTCAAGGTGTGCGACGGTCTGCTGGGCAGAGTGCTCGACGGACTGGGAAACCCGCTGGACGGCAAAGGCCCCATACGGGATTTCGACCTCATCAACGTGTATAACAGCCCCCCGCAGGCTCTCGAACGAGAGATAATAAAGGACCCGATCGCAACAGGCATAAAGGCCATCGACAACCTTATCACTGTGGGCATGGGACAGAGGGTCGGTATTTTTGCGGGTTCCGGCGTGGGTAAATCCGTCACTCTGGGTATGATAGCCAGAAACACAAACGCAGACGTAAACGTTATCGCCCTAATAGGCGAGCGTGGACGTGAGGTGCGTGAGTTCATAGAGAGAGATCTGGGCGAAGAGGGGCTTAAGCGCAGCGTGGTGGTGGTTGCAACCTCCGACCAGTCGGCTCTGGTGCGAAAACTCGGTGCGTTCGTGGGAACGGCCATAGCCGAGTATTTCCGCAACAAAGGGCTTAATGTAATGCTTATGATGGACTCTGTAACCCGTTTTGCCATGGCGCAGAGGGAGATAGGTCTGACTGTCGGCGAACCGCCCACCACAAAAGGTTACACGCCTTCGGTTTTCGGTCTGTTGCCGAAACTTCTTGAAAGGGCAGGCACACAGAAGGGTCCCGGCTCAATAACAGGGCTTTACACTGTTCTGGTTGAGGCGGACGACATGAACGACCCCATAGGTGATACCGTCCGTTCAATCATCGACGGACACATTGTGCTCTCAAGGGCACTGGCGGGGAAAAACCATTATCCCGCAATAGACGTTCTCAACAGCGCAAGCCGACTCATGAAAGAGATAGTCACCGACAGGCAGTATGACAACGCCGGCCGTTTCCGTGACCTTCTGGCCACATATAACGAGGCGGAAGACCTTGTTAACATCGGCGCATACGTTAAAGGCAGCAACCCGAAGATTGACGAATCCATTTCGAAGATAAACGATATTAACGGATTTTTAAGGCAGAGGATAAACGAATCCTTCACTCTGGATGAGAGTGCGGGCATGATAGATAAAATAGTCGGCATCTCATGAAGCGGCAGTTCAGACTACAGAAAGTCCTTGAATACAGAGAGCGGGTTGTCGAGATAGAAAAGGGCAAGCTCTCGGTGCTTAACACCAGACTTCTGGAAAACAGAAACCGCATTATGGCTGTTCAGGCTGAGATTGAGACCAAAATTGCCGAAAGCGACAGCGCAAACTCCGCAATGCGGGTTCTTTTCGAAAAATACATTAAAAAACTGAACGAAGACAAACAGCAGCTCATCAAGGTTAAAAGGCAGATTGAGACCGGAATCGAAATTCAGAAGAAGAAGGTTCTGGAATCCATCGAGCGTCACAAGGTGATGGAGAAGCTGAAAGACAAGCATATCGAAAATTTCAGAGCGTTTCTGAACAAAGAGGAGATGAAGCTCATCGACGAGCTGGCAATCTCAAGGAGCGGGAGATCAGATGAATAAGATTATCATTACAGCTGTTATAGCGGCGGCGTTCGTGCTGCCTGTCCACGGGGAAAATCTGGCGGATCTGCAGGCCATTTCCAAACAGCTGGACGTCAGAAAGAAAGAACTGGACAACAGAGAGAAGGCCGTCCGCCAGAAAGAGGACAGGCTGAAAGCTCTGGAGGACAACCTCATCCAGAAAGAGATAGACATCCGCAAGATGCAGGAGGCGGTCAACGCCCGCCTGAAAGAGATTAAGGTTCAGGAGGATGCAAATCTGGACAAGCTGGCCAAGGACTACAACTCGGCCAAAGCCAAGAGTGCGGCTCAGGTGATCGTTAAGATGGATCTGGACAAGGCCGTTCAGCTGTTTCAGCGACTTCCCTCCATGACCGCCGGAAAGATTCTTTCGGCCATGGGAACCCTCGACCCCGCCTTTGCGGCAAAAATATCGGAAAAACTGACACCCGAAAAAATTCAGGGCGTGCAGAACTGATGTATCCACACCTGCACGAAGAGGCGGTGACCTTCCAGACACCGTCCGTTGAGCCTGACGTAGGCGAATTTCTGGAAACTTTTACAAAGGCTTTAAGACCCAAAAGCATATTGGAGATAGGCTGCGGAATAGGCGTTTCAAGCTATTATATGGCATCAGGTTCAGGCGGGGCGAAGATGACCTGTCTGGACAGAAACGAGATGCGGCTGGAACAGGCAAGAAGAATCTGCGCAAAATTTCCCGACACAACGTTCATAAACGCCGACGGCGTTGAGTTTATGAAAAACTGCACCGAAACCTATGACATGATATTCATAGACTCCATGAAAAGGCAGTACCCCATCGCATATTACTATGCGGAAAAACTGCTGAACGACGGCGGTTTCATCGTTCTGGACGATATGTTCATGTACGGTCACATATTTGACGAGGACTGCGAGATACCGAAAAGATATATCGGGGCGACAACGGCTCTCAGGGAGCTTATCGCCCATATCAAAAATACAACAGTGTGCAGTGTTCTGCCGCTGACGGGCGGCGTTGTCGTTGCCGCCAAGAGGAAATGATGAACAAACCGGAACTGCTTGCTCCCGCAGGGAGTTTTGAAAAGATGCAGGCCGCTGTGCAGTTTGGTGCGGATGCGGTCTATTTTGCCGGAAGCGGCTTCGGCCTGCGTGCCCGTGCGGGCAATTTTGAAGCGGACGAAATGGCGGAAGCCTTCGCTTTTCTGCGTGCCAACGGCAAAAAAGGGTATGTGACGGTTAACGCATACCTTAAAAACGGAGAATTTGAAGGGCTGAAAGAGTATTTCGGTCTGCTTTCGGAGATAAAGCCCGACTCGGTGATAGTCTCCGATCCCGGAGTTTTCCACTACGCAAAAAAATATGCACCGAAAATCCCCATACACATCAGCACTCAGGCAAACGTGACAAACCTTGCCGCCGTTGAGTTCTGGCACGAAATGGGAGCGGAGCGGGTGATACTCGCCCGTGAGCTTTCAGGCGAAGAGATACGGCATATCTGCAAAAACACCTCATGCGAGATAGAGGTGTTCGTCCACGGAGCAATGTGCATATCCATGTCCGGACGCTGTCTCATCAGCAACTATATGACCGGACGGGACGCAAACGCAGGGGACTGCGCACAGCCCTGCCGCTGGAACTATGCTCTGGTGGAACAGAGCAGGGAAGGACAGTATTATCCTGTGGAGCAGGACGAAAGGGGCACATATTTCTACAACAGCAAGGATTTATGTCTGATAGACCGTATCGGTGAGCTCACCGATGCGGGCGTGAAGAGCCTTAAGATAGAGGGGCGGATGAAGAGCGTCATGTACGTTTCCGTTGTTACGGGTGTGTACAGGCAGGCCATCGAAAAAGCCATCCAAGGCAATTACATCACAGACAAAAGATGGATGGAGATGCTACAAAGCGTCAGCCACAGGGAATATACAGAGGCTTTCTACGACAGCGAGGCCGACCACAAGAGCATGAACTACGGCACATCAAGCTATATAAGGGGATGTGAATATCTTGGGCAGGTTCTGGGTGACGCCGAAGACGGAACCCTCATTGAGGCCAAGGGCAAGTTTGCGGCGGACGAAGCTGTCAGCGTGCTCACTCCCGACATGGAGGAGACACATATTCTGACCGGTGCAATCACCGAACCAAACGGTAAGCCGTTGGAGTTCACCAAGCCGGGGATAAAGTGTATCCTGAAAGGGCTGAAACTTCCGGCAGGAAGCATAATAAGACGATACGAGAAATAGTTAATGGATGAGACTGCCACGGGCTGATAGCCCTCGCAGTGACGCCTGACTTTTTGTCATTGCGAATCTGCGAAGCAGGTGCGGCAATCTCATAACATAAAGCAGTTATCAAAGGACAATATGCAATACAAAGAACTGGTAAACCTTCTTAATCTTTACAGCAGAAAATACTATACAGAGGACGATCCGCTTGTTTCCGATGCGGAATACGACAGGCTCTATAATGAGCTTGTGCGGATGGAGACAGAAGACCCGTCCGTAATCTCACCCGACTCACCCACACAAAGGGTGGGTGACAGACCCGTCAGCGACCTTGAAAGCGTGACCCATGAGGTTAAGATGCTTTCACTGTCAAACGCTTATAACGAGGAAGAGCTTCAGCACTTCATAAACACCTGCCTGAAAGAGGCGGAGCGGGAGCTGAAATTTGTCGTGGAGCCTAAGATCGACGGTCTGGCGGTGGTTCTGACCTATGAGAACGGAGTGCTTGTCCGTGCGGCCACCCGCGGCGACGGAGTCACTGGAGAGGACGTCACCCATAATGCCAGAACGATATTGTCTCTGCCGTTAAGCATTGACTATAAAGAGAAACTCACCGTAAGGGGTGAGGTCTACATGCCCGTTAAGGCGTTTGAGAGGCTGAACCGTCAGCAGGCGGAGAAGGGGCTGAAACTGTTTGCCAACCCCCGCAACTGTGCGGCGGGCACACTCAGACAGCTCGACAGCAGGATAACTGCGGCCAGAGGGCTTGATATATTCGTTTACGGAGTGGACTTCGGCGGAAGCAGGTTTCATCACGACGACCTTGAGTTTCTGCGGAAACTGGGTTTTCCGGTGAACCCGCTCATAAAGCAGTGTGCAGATTTCTCGGAAGTTTGGGCTTTGGTTGAGCATATAGGCAGTGTAAGGAACTCACTGGAATACGATATAGACGGCGCAGTTATAAAAGTCGATTCAAAAGAGGCTCAGGATATTCTGGGCGTAACCATAAAAGCCCCCAAGTGGGCAATTGCCTACAAATATCCGTCACAGGAGGCGACAACTACGCTTCTGGATGTGGATTTTCAGGTGGGACGCACGGGAACCATCACTCCCGTGGCAAAGCTTGAACCTGTTTTTCTTGCAGGATCAACAATTTCCAATGCCACCCTTCATAACTACGACGAAGTATCAAGGCTGGGGCTTCTCATAGGCGACAGGGTGATCATCCGCAAGGGAGGGGATGTTATCCCCAAGGTTGTTATGGCTGTTAAAGACCTTCGCACAGGAGATGAAAGGGAGATTTCCTATCCTTCAGTCTGTTCCGTTTGTGCTACTGAACTTGTTAAAGACGAAGAGGACGTTTCGGCCAGATGCCCGAACATAGACTGCCCCGCAAGGGTAAAGCTGTCCATCCTGCATTTCGCATCGAGAAAGGCCATGGACATTCAGGGCTTCGGCGAGGCGCTGGTGGAACTGCTGGTTGACGGCGGGCACATCAGAGACGCAGCGGACATCTACGAGAAAGACCTGAACTTCCTGAAAGAACTGGACGGTTTCGGCGAGAAATCCGTTACGAATATTCAGGCGGCCATAGAGGAATCCAAAAAGAAAGCATTTGACAAAGTTCTTTTCGGAATAGGGCTGAAACACGTCGGCGAGCGCACTGCGCAGTTGCTGGCAGAGCATTTCGGCAATATCGACAGGCTGATGTCGGCAACGGTTGAAGAGCTTGTTTCGGTGAACGATGTGGGCGAAGAGACGGCGAAGGCCATTTCTTCGGCATTTCAGGATAAAAGAGTGATAGAATTGGTGGAAAGGCTGAAAGCGGCCGGGCTTAGGTTTGAGTTTGAAAAGGCTCAGAACGCTTCGGATGCCCTTGGCGGGAAGACCTTCCTTGTTACGGGAACACTCAGCAGGCCCAGAGAGCACTTCCATCAGCTTATAAAGGACAACGGCGGCAAACTTTTGTCGTCGGTCTCAAAGAACCTGAATTATCTTCTTGCGGGCGAGAGTGCCGGTTCCAAACTGGAAAAGGCGCAGAAACTGGGTGTTGCGGTTATCAGCGAAGAACAACTGATGGAGATGCTTAATGTCTGACAAAATCTATATCATATCCGACGGTACCGGCCAGAGTGCGGTGAATATAATGAAAGCGGCTCTGCTCCAGTTTTCAGACCCCAACATGAAACTTTCCGTCTATGCAATGGTGCAGGACGATACCCAGCTGCTCTCGATCCTTGAGCATGCGAAGATAGAGAATTCCATGGTGGCCTGCACAATGGTCGGCAGGGAGAAGAGGGATATTGTCAAAAGATTCTGCGAGGAGAACGGGCTGTCCCATGTGGACATTCTGGGGCCTTCGCTGGATGCTCTGTCAAAGCATCTGAACAAGGAGCCGATGGAACTGCCCGGTGTTCTGCGAAAGGTGGACGAGAAATACTTCAAGCGTATCGAGGCAATGGAGTTCACCCTGACCCACGACGACGGCAAGACGCTGAAAGGCATACACGAGGCCGACCTTGTTATTCTGGGGCTTTCCAGAACATCAAAAACCCCCACATCCTTCTATCTGGCTCAGCAGGGCTTCAAGGTGATAAACGTTCCCCTTGTGCCCGAAGTGCCGATTTCTGAGGATATTTTCAAGATCGACCAGAACAAGGTCGTCATTCTTATGATGGAGCCTGAGGTTCTGCAGAAGATAAGAAGTGCCCGCCTGAGACACTATAAAACCACCAGCTCATACAACAGCCTCAGCAAGATTTTTGAAGAGGTCGAGTTCTGTTATGAACTGGTGCGCAAACACCGCAGATGGAACATGGTTAACACAACAAATAAATCCATCGAGGAGACGGCACGGGAAATTATTCATGCGGTATACGGCAGGGATATGGAGCTTTAATACATATTTCTGTCATATGTTTAACAGAATTATGAATAATTATTAGCATATTAATTGATTATTCTGTTTAATTAATCTGTAAACTTTCTTGTTGATAAATCCTTTGCGATATAATAATCTCTCTTGGATTCTTAATGTGGAGGATTTATGAAGAAATTTTTATTAAGTTCCGCACTGCTTCTTACATCAGCTCTGACAGCTTTTGCAGGACACGTTGATACCTACGGTATCGGCTCAAAAGCAACTGCGATGGGCGGAGCGGTTACAGCAGGGATAGACGATCCCTATGCTGTTTACTACAACCCTGCGGCCATGGTAAACATCAAAAGGCCTACACTTTCCATCGGTACTCATCTTGTCGATCCGCACCTTACAATTAAAAACTTTAACGTGAAAAACTCCGGCACTCTTGCTGACGGCGACATAAACGTCGACGGCATTAAAGACGAGTCAGATCTGCTCGTTGTTCCGCACTTCGGCTATGTGCACCCCCTCAACGACAAACTGACCTTCGGTGTTGCTTTCTACGTTCCCTACGGACTCGACCTGAAGTGGAACCCCAACGAAAATGAAAACCCCGCTGCCTACAACACTTTCCACTCATGGTATCTGAGAGAGGTTCTTACTCCTTCTCTGTCTTACAAAGTGAACGACAAACTTTCACTGGGTGCAGGCATCTCCATCGGTAAAGCGAAAGCGGGCAACGAAAGAAAAAGATACGTGCCCGAAAAAATGAAAAACGCACAGGTTATGGCGGCTGTCGCACAGGCTAACGGCATTCCCTCTGCTCAGGCTCCCGCTGTGGGTGCTGCCCTTGCGGCGGCTTACACCGAGCTTGACGGTGCGCACATCAAAATGGAATATGAAGATAACTTCAACCTTTCATACAACCTCGGCGCACTCTACAAGTTCAACGATAAATGGACAGCCGGTTTAACATACCGCAGCTACTCCAAAATCAAGTTTGACGACGGCGATGCTAACGTCAATCCCGAAATGCAGTACTGGAAAAACGAGCATCTGGACACCACAACGGCTGTGGACACTCCCGATACTATCCAGCTCGGCGTTCAGTATCAGGTCACTCCCAAGCTTAAAGTTGAAGCTGACCTCGTGCGCACCTTCTGGAGCCGCATCGATTCCTACACTGTAAAACTTGACGACTACCTCCTTCAGTCTGAAATCGCTCCCACTCTTATCCCCGGAGCAAACGAAGAGTACTTCAAAAGAAACTGGAAAGACACATGGCAGTACAGACTTGGCGCTGAGTACAAACTCAACGACAGGGTTGACCTGAGAGCAGGCTACTACTATGACCCCACAGTTGTTCCCGAAGATACATTCGACGTTCTGTGGCCCGACTCTGACAAACACGTCTTCTCCGGCGGTGTTGGTGTTCACTTCAAAAGAGTTGATGTTGACACGGTTATTCAGTACATCCTCATCAAAGAGGTAAGCGTAGCTTCCGGCGCAAGCCACAACCTTGACGACAGCTATTCCAGACCCGGCATGCACGACGCTGATGTTGCAGCTACGGCAGGCGGACATATCTGGAGTTTCGGAGTTACGGTTTCTTATAAGTTCTAAATTACGAGGGGCGGTTTAACCGCCCCTTTTTTTGATGCTCATATGCTTTCCATATGCTTCGCATTTCTTCGTTGGAGTTCAAAAAATAATGCTCATGTACACATACGTACACTGCGCCTATTTTTTGCCCTCCGCCTTGAACTGCTCGCATCTGAAAAGCAAATGAATATAAATGCACAGCGTCTCTGCGAACGCAGTGAATCGGGTATTTCCTCTTTTCTTTGAACGGTAATTCCGCTATTATATTCGTCAAAATGAACGACGGAGACTTAAACCAATATGCTGTCCAGAAGGGATTTTTTAAGATTATCCTGCATAGCCTCCATCTCGCTTGCCGCCCCCGAATCTTTCGGGGAGATTCTGCATAGATTCGACAACGAACCCGAAGTTAAGGACAGCCTGTTTTTCAACAAGGACTACTTCCGCAAGATAAAGGAATTCGACCGCAGTTTCCCCGACGACTACATGGCAACACCCGAAGAGTTTGTTCTCATCCGCTCCGTATCGGCGAAGATACGCTCGGTGATGAACCACGTGGGCTATGTCAACTTCAACGTGATAAACTACGACGACCTTCTCAGGGCTATGAAGCAGTATTCCTCACTCCGCAGGTTCGACCAGAAGGAACTGGATTATATTGAGGAGATTTTTGCCAGAGATGCCGCCGACTACGGGTTTTTCGGCGAAAAGGTAATGACCTCGCTAACAGACAACATCAGGCGCAATGATATAGTCAGAATACCCCGTACCGGACATTATATATATAAGGATGCGGTTTCCACACACGACAAGATAATGAAGGACATGAAAAGCCTCACGCTGACATCCGGCATCAGGGGAACCGTAAAACAGCTCTATCTTTTTCTGAACAAGGCTGTTCAGACCAGAGGCAACCTTTCAATGGCCTCCCGCTCCCTCGCTCCCGTGGGCTATTCGTTTCATGGCATAGGCGATTTTGATGTGGGCATCAGAGGCTGGGGTGCGGACAACTTCACCGACAGGTTCGCCACCACAAAAGAGTATGCAAGCCTCATCGAAGGCGGATACATGCGGATCCGATATGACGAAAAGAACCCCTACGGCGTGCGGTTTGAACCGTGGCATGTAAAAGTGGTCTGAAATGAGGTTCTACAGGCAGGCTGAAAGATACGTCCTTGAGTTTTTTCAGCGTCTCACCATAAGCTACAGCTATTTTATAAGCAACGAACTGAGAAACCATGCGGCGGCGGCGGCGTATTACATGCTTCTGTCACTCATTCCGCTGGTGCTCTTTCTGTTTTATATATTTGATACTTTTCTGGCTAAGTACCCCAACTTTTCCGAGGAGCTTTTCTATCTGCTCTCAACCTTCAACGAGAACATTTCCCCGCAGATGTTCAAGGATCTGGGCATTTCAGGCAGTGCGGGAAGTGCACTGGGGATATTCGGTCTTCTGAACCTTGTGTGGTCCAGCCGCCTTATTCTGGTGTCAATCCAGCGGGCGTTTTTCGTCATATTCCCCTCTGAGAATAAGCGCAACTTCTTTATGGAGAATGGAATAGCATTTATAATTCTCCCTGTGGTCTTTGCGCTCGTGCTCATGCTCACCGTTTTCAGTGCCGTTAAAGGGCTTATCATACAATACCTTACATTCTTTAATATGACCGGGATCCTTGTGATCCACTCCATATCCATAGCTTCTGTTGTAATTTCGGCTCTGCTCAGCTTTATGCTGGTGTTTATGAGTTTCAGATACATCCCTGTCAAGAAGCCCGATTCGAAGAGCGCCGCCAAAGGGGCCGTGCTTTTCATTCTGCTTTATTCCGCAGTCAAGTTTGCGGCGTTCGGCATGTTCAACATGTTCAGCGTCAGCACGGCATACGGCATCGTGGGGTCTATCATCGTTGTTCTGGTCTGGGCATATGTGGTTTTCATGCTGTACCTATACTGCGCCCAGTTCGTTTTCGTCTGCTACCGTGCGGATATCCTCATTCTTAACATGCTGTTCAGTGCGGAGAGGCCTTCTGCCCTTTTCATGCGGATGAACGGCCGCCTTCTGGACAGATTCGCCAAAAGGCTGAAAAGCGGCGAGGTTCTTTTCAGACAGGGCGACGAAGGCTGTGACATATATTATGTTCAGGACGGCAGGATGCGTATAATAATTGACGGCAAGCAGGTTGGCAGTGTCGGCGAAGGGGAGATCTTCGGAGAGATGGCGCACATCACCGGAGAGAAGAGAACGGCAACCCTTCAGGCCGAATCCGATACAAAACTGCTGGCTCTCTCGCCCTATGAATTTGACGAGATACTTAAGGACAGTCCGGTGCTCTCCCGCCGGATAATAACAGCTCTCTGCGGCCGTCTGCGCAGAACCGACGAGGCTCTGAGCAGGCTGGGCACCGAAGAGCAGCCGCATTGAGTCTTTTTGGAAATATTTATTGACAGACCTACCACTTTAACCTATAAACTTTAGTTCACCCTTATACCGTCCTAGAGGTGCGTTTAAAAATGTTTGCGACTCTGAATGACAAGCTCAACGGCGTATTTAAGAGACTGAAAAAACAGGTACGCCTTGATGAAAGCAATATAACAGAAGCACTTAAAATGGTGCGCATGGCTCTTCTTGAGGCCGACGTAAACTATAAGGTCGTCAAAAACTTTATAGGCAGCGTTCAGGCAAAGGCCATGGGCGAAGAGGTTCTCAAAAGCCTCACACCCGATCAGGTATTCATCAAGATAGTGCACGACGAGCTTGTTGAGATCCTCGGCGGAAAGGATTATGACGAGGGCAAGATAAGGCTGAACTCACAGCCCCCCACCGTTATCATGATGGCGGGTCTTCAGGGTTCGGGTAAAACAACATCATCCGGTAAACTTGCCGGACTGCTGATGAAGCAGAAAAGAAACGTTCTGCTTGTTGCAGGCGACATCTATCGCCCTGCGGCCATAGACCAGCTTGAAACACTGGGTAAACAGCTCGGATGCGACGTTTACTCCGACAGAGACTCCAGAGATGCGGTTAAGATCGCAAAGGATGCTCTTGAATATGCAAAAAAGACCGCAAAAGATGTGGTTATTATAGATACCGCCGGACGTCTTCATATCGATGAAGAGCTTATGGCGGAGATTGTCCGTACGAAAGAAGCCGTTAACCCCGACGAGATACTGTTCGTTGCCGATGCAATGACAGGTCAGGATGCGGTGAACGTTGCAAAGGCCTTCAACGAAAGCCTTGAAGCAACCGGTATCATCCTTACCAAAATGGACGGCGATGCAAGAGGCGGTGCCGCACTCTCTATTAAAGAAGTGACAGGCAAACCCCTTAAGTTCATCGGTACGGGCGAAAAAATGGGCGAGTTCGAAGCCTTTTATCCCGACAGGATGGCTTCCAGAATTCTCGGAATGGGCGATATCGTCACTCTGGTTGAGCGTGCGCAGGAATCCATCGAAGACGGCGATGCGGAAGACATGGCCGAAAAGATGGCAAAACACGGCCTCGACTTCGACGATATGCTCAAACAGTTCAAAATGATAAAGAAGATGGGCTCCCTTGAGAGCATCATGCGAATGATACCCGGTCTGAACAACATCTCCATGGGCGACATGGACGAGAAACAGTTCAAAAAGATTGAGGCCATCATCTTCTCAATGACACGTCAGGAGCGTAAGAACGCAAAAATTCTTAACTCCGGCAGAAGAAAAAGGATAGCAAGAGGCAGCGGAACTTCTGTTGCCGATGTTAATAGACTGGTAAATCAGCTGAATCAGATGAACAAGATGATGAAGCAGATGAAAAAGAAACTGGGCGGCTCCAATAAGCTGAACCCTGCCATGATGAGAGATTTTCTCAAAATGAGATAACAGATATAATATATCAGTACAAATAAGAGAGGTACATTTAAGTGGCTACCAGAATCAGACTTGTAAGACTCGGACGTAAAAAAAGACCCTTCTACAGAATCGTTGTTTGCAACGCACAGGAAAGACGCAACGGTAACTTCATCGAAATTCTCGGTTACTACAACCCTATGCCCGCTGAGGCAGAAGTGAAGATCGATGCTGAAAAGGCTCTCGACTGGCTGAACAAAGGTGCACAGCCCTCAGACACAGTTAAGAACCTTCTGTCCAAACAAGGCATTATAGCTCAGTACGCAGCTTCCAAGTAAGCCGGCTGGGAATGAGGTGAACCATGAAAGAGCTTGTTGAATTCATCGTAAAGTCTCTGGTAGACAAACCCGAGGCAGTGAGCCTGAAAGAGGTTGAGGGCGAAAAGGCCGCAATCCTCGAACTTAGGGTCGACTCTGCAGATCTCGGAAAGGTGATCGGCAAGCAGGGACGCACAGCCAAAGCTATCAGAACAGTGATAAATGCGGCCGGCGTTAAAAACGGAAAGAAAGTCATTCTTGAGATACTGGATTGATTTTCGAAAAGGAGCAGAGGAGATTTAACGATTCCCTGCGGCATGGTTCATGAAGTTTATAAAGATTGGAAAACTTGTTAACACACACGGACTGGACGGGCTCCTGCTGATGCAGGTGACCACTGAGAGTCCGGAAATTCTGGAAGAGATGCAGTATATGATGCTTTCGAAAGAGGGCAAAGTGAAGGCATCTCTGGAAATCGAGTATATGAAGGACTACAAGGGCATGCTCCTCGTAGGCTTCAAAGGGCTGGAGGATGTTGATTCCGCCCTTAAATATAAGGGGATGGACGTTGTTGTCCCCGAAGAGATGCTGCCTCAGCTTGATGACGAGATATACTGGCATGAGCTTGAGGGGTGTCAGGTGTTAGACACGAACGGAGATTTTGTCGGAACCCTTATCGACTACATGGAAGCGGGAGCCTCAGAGGTTTTCCGCATTCAGGGCGAAAAGGAGACATGGCTCATCTCCAACAATAAGGATCACGTTACAGAGATAAACGTGAAAGAGAAAAAACTGGTGATCAACAGAGAGGGTCTGATAAGTGAAGACGTTTAATATCCTTACGATATTTCCGGACATGTTCACTGCTCCCTTCTCTCAGGGTGTTCTGTCCAAGGCTGCGGAGTCCGGCTTCTTTACCGTAAACCCCGTTGATATAAGAAGCTACACCACAGACAAACACAGACTCACGGACGATTATCAGTACGGCGGCGGACAGGGACTTGTGATGAAGCCCGAACCTATAGTCACCGCTGTCAGGGATCTGAAACAAAAGGATGGCGATACCCACGTCATACTCATGGACCCGAGGGGGAAGAAATTCACCCAGAAGGACGCCGAAAGGCTCCGTGAATATGATAGCCTCACATTCATCTGCGGCCGATACGAAGGAGTTGATGAACGGGTAGTCGGTCTTTGTGTGGACGAGTCGCTCTCACTGGGCGATTTTGTACTGACAGGAGGCGAACTGGCCTCGATGGTGATGATAGATTCCATAGCAAGGCTTCTTCCCGGTGTGCTGGGAGACGAAAACTCGCCTCTGGAGGACTCTCACACCTCCGGAATGCTTGAATATCCCCACTACACAAGACCCTATGAATATGAAGGTGTGAAGGTTCCCGAAATCCTTCTGTCGGGACACCACGCAGAGATCGAGAAATGGAGAAGGCAACAATCCATAGAAATCACTGCGAAAAACAGACCTGATTTACTGAAAAATGCGAATTTAAGTGCCGAAGATAAAAAATATCTTGACACCGTCGCATTAAAGAAGAAAATATACGTCGCTCTTTTGCACTATCCGATGAAGGACAAAGAGAAGATCAATGTCGCAACATCCATTACCAACATGGATCTGCACGACATATCCAGAAGCTGTACAACATACGACGTACGCAAGTATTTCGTTGTTACGCCGCTTCAGGCTCAGCGGGGGATCGCTGAGAGGGTCATCAACCACTGGCTTCACGGATACGGCGCAACTTACAATGTCAACCGCAAGGAGGCCTTCGAGCGTACACAGCTCGCAGAGGGACTTCTTGATGTTATAGCAGAGATCGAAAGGCTTGAGGGCGAAAGGCCTGTGGTGATAGCCACCACGGCAAGGGATTCCAGAGCGAACATCGATTTCGAAGAGACGGCGAGGCTCGCCGAACAGAAACCGTGCCTGATAATTTTCGGGACGGGCTGGGGCTTCACCGAAGATGTTTTTAAAATGTCGGACAGGGTGCTTAAACCCATAAAGGGCGTTGGCCAGTTCAACCACCTTTCGGTCAGAAGTGCCGTGGCCATTATAATGGATAGGATACATAGTTTTTAGGAGGCTCATCCATGAAAAATAAACTTATCGCTTCCGTTGAGGCGATGTTTAAAACTGAAAAAGAAATGCCTGCTTTCCGTTCCGGAGATACAGTCAGAGTTTACTTCCGCATTGTTGAAGGAAACAAAGAGCGTATTCAGGCATATGAAGGTCTTGTTATGAAGATCCACAGAAACGCTACCAACTCAACTTTCACCGTTAGAAAGATGGTTGGCGACATAGGCGTGGAAAGAACTTTCCCCTACTGCTCACCCCGTATTGATAAGGTAGAGCTTATCAGAAGCGGTAAAGTACGTCAGGCTAGGCTGTTCTACATGAGAGACCTGCGCGGTAAAGCTGCGAGAATTAAAGAAAGAAGGAAAGGGCTTTAATTTAAAATCCGCTTGACACGTTCACGCAGATTAAATAAATTAAAAAGCTCACATTTTTGACGAGGTTTACAAATGAAAAGCTATTGGGCAAAACCCGACGAAATAGAAAAAAAATGGTACGTTCTGGACGCCAAAGGCAAAGTTCTCGGACGTATGGCTACTGAGATCGCTATGACCCTTATGGGCAAAAAGAAGCCGATCTACACTCCCTCCATCGACACCGGCGACTTCGTTATCGTTATCAACGCTGACAAGTTCGTAGTTACAGGTTCCAAGATGGACGACAAAATGTACTACAGACACTCCGGCCACCTCGGCGGTCTTAAAGAGAGAACTCTTAAAGAACAGCTTGAGAAAAAACCCGAAGATGTAATCAGACTGGCTGTTAAAAACATGCTCCCCAAAACAAGAATGGGCAGAGCTATGATCAGCAAACTGAAAATCTACACCGGCTCAGAGCATCCTCATGCTGCTCAGAACCCCGAAGTTTTTGAGATATAAGGAGACTATTGATGGCTGACTATACATACGGAACTGGCAGAAGAAAAACATCCTGTGCCAGAGTTTTCATCAAACCCGGCAAAGGTCTTGTCACTATCAACGGCAAAGAGCCTGAAGCATATTTTGAGAGACCCACTCTCACAATGATAAGCCTGCAGCCCCTCTCAACAATAGCCGCAGAGGGCAAGTTCGACCTTTACATCACTGTTAAAGGCGGCGGCAAAAGCGGACAGGCTGGTGCTGTTCGTCACGGTCTTGCAAGAGCACTGTGCGAATTCGACGCAGCTAACCGTCCCGCACTTAAAAAGGAAGGTTTCCTTACCAGAGACTCCAGAGCAGTCGAGCGTAAGAAACCCGGTAAACCGAAGGCGAGAAAGTCTTCTCAGTTCTCCAAACGTTAATGTTACAAGGCCTGCTTTCGAGCAGGCCTTTTTTTTTGATCTTTATATACGGCGCATTACGGTGTCAGCTTTTTTTCGGAACAGCTCACGTACCCGTATGTACGCTCGCCGCCCTCTCAAAAAACCTTCCTTGTACTGCTTGTATCTAAAAATCAAAGAGAAAGACACGCACACGTCACTGCGAAGCCCTGCAAGGGCTGCGGCAGTCTCACACATTCATAATGCGGTAACCTTGGAACAACCAATAACATAACATTAAAAAAAGATCAGAGCTGTCCGGCGAGGATGATGACAATGCAGGCAATAAGAGATGCTTTTACGAAAAAGCGGAGGAAACGATCCTGAAAGCCGCTGAAGTAGCGTCTGCCCAGATACCCGCCAGCAAGAGCACCAATTCCTGCCATTATCCCGTATATCAGGACATCGGCTGTGAGTACCCCGAACATAAGATATGCGCTGAGCATTGTAATTCCACGCATAAAGCAGAGGACGAAGAAGCTGCCCTCCTCCTCTCTGGTCATTGAGGTGTTAAGCGCCGTTACTCCGAGATAGCCGGAAATGACAGACCCGAAAAACACCGGAATGCGTCCGAGGCCGTAGAATTTGTGCGAGTAGACTGAGTTGGCGAGATAAAAGAGAAAGAGGAAAACTGCATAAACCCGCAGATCGGAAACGGAGAACAGAAAAACTCCCAGCCCCGCACCGACGATGGTGAAGGGAATGGAGGCTTTCAGAACCACAGGGCAGGCGTTGTTGCCGTATCTCAGCATCTTTTCCGAATCAGAAAGGAGCGAAGCTATTGCGGTTACGGGAGTTATTATTCCCGTCTGGAGAAAAAGAGCAGAGACCGGCAGGAAAATAAGGCCGCCGCTGCCCGCAGACAGAATGCCTGTGAACCATGCGAAAGTGCCTGAAATAATGAGCATAAAATCTTGTATATTTAGCATATTCTTTTGATATCAGAAAATTATGTCAATAGCCACGTTAATAATGAAAAAAACGTTAAGAACGGATTAACCTTGAACTGTTGCCGAATTTAAATCATGGGGTATAATATGACGGGAGGAGAATATGCACTCACCAAGTGAAAAAGCTGAGCGTCTCGTAAAACGTCTGAAACGCAGACCCATTCTGCTTATTGGTTTTCTGGCGATCACAGCTGTAATGGTGAACATTGTCCTGTTCGTTTATATTCAGTATATCGCAGAGGTGCGTTCCACAAAGCACTTTCTGGAAGCACAGCAGAAGATAATATCGTCGGATGTGATAAAATATCTGGACGATGACAATTCTTTCGGAATCTTTACTTTAATAACACGTCTTACCAGTGCTGTGCCCCATCTGGACAATATCGCCGTTTACAATTCTAAAGGTCTTTACATGGCCGACGGCAGGGTTGAGCGGGACACCATCACCCCTGACAGTTCGAATATCGTTTTCCGCATGCCAATTGTCGATGCCGCAGGCGAACACCTCGGCACTATGGAGTTTTTTGTCAGCAGAACGTCCATTGTAGCAGGCATTGTCAAAAATATCAGCGCACTTGCGCTTCTGAACCTGCTCATTATAGTGGCGGGACTTCTGACAGGAGTATATCTCAGCCAGAGGATGACGAAGCCCATAGCGGATTTTTCAAAGCTGCAGGAGGAGAACAAGCAGAAGCACGAGACCAGAATGGAGAACCTGACCTTTGGTCTTGCGCAGGAGCTTGCGGAGCCTATTGAGGAGATAAACCGCCTGACGGACACTCTGGAGCGGCAGGGTGTCAGAAATCAGGAGATAATGTCCATCCGCAGCGAGACCTTTAAGCTGGCGGAGAGGATAGGGGAGTTTGTGGAGTACTCCATGCCTGTAAAGGTTGCTATCTCAGAAATGACCCTTTCGGAGCTTGCTGATTTTATCCGTGCGAAATCCGCCAGATATATCCGCAAAAATCTGATAACCGCCGTACACTGTCCGGAGGATGTCAGCGTCAGTATTGATAAGACAAAATTCGGGAAGATAATAGCCATACTGCAGACCAACTCGCTGGATGCGGGAGCCAAGAACGCTGTGATAACCCTTTCGGTGGTTAAGAAGGGGATAGAAGCGGTTTATGAGGACGACGGCACGGGGTTCGGGGATGCTGATATGGATAAGCTGTTTCTGCCGTATTATACGACCAAGTCCGACGGTTCAGGGCTTGGGCTTGCGGTTTGCGCCGTTCTTGCAGAGGCCATGGGGGCGGAGATATCCGCCTCGAACGGGGACACGGCGGGCGTAAAGTTCCGCATCGTTATCCCCAGCGAGGTAAAAGAGCTGACCTAGGATATCATCCCGACAGCGTTAACTATATTTTCAAAGTCGGACGCCGAAAGGCGTACCGGCTTTTTAAATTCTATTCGGTTGTCGTCCAGACGGTAGCGAAGACCTCTGAATCTGTCACGAAGCAGGCTTTCCACCCGCTCAACCCTGTCCATGCGCTCTTCGTCGATGGGCAGTGTCAGTCGGGTCGCCTTGCATGATTCGTCGTGGAAATCTATGTCCAGCGGTTTCACCTTGTCCAGAGTAAAGGATTTGCCCAGCCCAAGATCACGCAGGGGAGAGATTATCCCCGTCTCCTGCAAAGCTCTGAATCCGGGACGGTTTCTGGGGTCGTCGTCTATATTCGTGCCGTCAAAGATGGTGTCGCCTTTTGCCATCTCCACTATCTTTGCCAGCGTTGCTTTTTTGCAGTGATAGCATCTGTCGGGTGCGTTCTCGTAGAACTGCTCAGGCATGTCAACAACCATGCATACGTGCTTAACTCCGAGCTTTGCGGAAATCTCTTTCGCAGTTTCTATTTCATGCCCGAAAACGTGGCTGCCGGTGCATGTGAAGGCAGTTACCCTGTCTGCGCCGAGATATTCAACAGCCATCATAAGCACCGCCGCACTGTCCGCGCCGCCACTTAAGGCTACGAAAACCTTGTCAAATTTATTAAAATACGTCTCCAATGAATCCTCCTCCGATAACCGAATCATCTTTATAAATACAGGCCACCTGACCGGGCGTGGGAGCAAATTCCGGTCTGTCGAACAGAACTGTGGCGGTCTGCGACGGCTGGATCTCCACCAGACAGCCGACGGGAGCCATACGATAGCGCACCTTCACCTCGGCACGGAATATTCTGTCGTGGTCGGAGGGAAACTCGCATTCCACAAGTTTAACCCCTCTGCCTGTGACGGATTCCTTGTCCGAAAGGATGATATCGCCGCTTCTGGCATCAATTGACTTAACGAACAGCGGCTCGTGATAGCCTATGTCCAGTCCTCTGCGCTGACCCACGGTGTAGTAGATTATGCCTTTATGCTCTTTCAGGCGTTTGCCGTTCAGGATGAACCAGCCCTTTTTAACGGTTTCAGGTGCGATGTGCCTGTCGAGGAAATCGCCGTAGTCCTCGCCCATCAGGAAACAGATGTCCTGACTCTCAGCCTTCTCGGCAACCGAGAGACCAAGCTCCGCCGCTTTTGCCTTAACATCGGTTTTGACCATCCCGCCGAGGGGGAACTCAACAACCTCTATCTGACAGGCCTTCAGCAGCGACAGGTAATAAGACTGGTCCTTGGAGCTGTCTGTCCCCTTTGCAATGCGGAATCCTTCACCGAAGGGAATTTTGCGGGCGTAGTGACCTGTTACTATCTTTTCACAGCAGTTGGATTTCATCTCCCTGAAAAGATAGTTCAGCTTTGCGTTCCTGTTGCACCATGCGCAGGGGTTGGGAGTTTTGCCGAGTTTATATGTTCTTATGAAATAAGAGATAACGTCATCTTTAAAAAACTGTGTGTAGTCGGCCGCATACCATGGGATTCCGAGTTCCTTCGCCGCCTTTTCTCCGTCGGCCAGAGCCTGCTCCTGCCCCTCGAAGAACTTTATAGTGACGCCCTGAACCTCGTATCCCTGTTCCTTCATCATATGTGCCGTGAGGGTGCTGTCGACCCCGCCGCTCATGGCCACTAAAACCTTTGTTTTCAAATGACGCTCCGTGTTTGTGGTATGGAGTAAGATAGTTCACCGGAGCGGTTTTTTCAACAGCGGATATTTGACTTATTCCGTTTTTATAGTATGTTAATAGAATTGTGAGAGGTTATAATGATTAAAGTGGTTTTCTTCGATTTCGGAGGAGTTATTGCGGACGAAGGCTGGGAAAAAGGTTTAACTGAGATAGCCGGAATCCACGGGTTTGATCCCGGAAAATTCTTTGAGGATGCATGCGACGTGCTCTGGAGCACGGGATACATGTACGGCAGGGCGGATGAAGACACCTTCTGGCGTCTGTTCGCCGAGAGATACGAATTTAAAATGACAAGGGATGAAATGCGCAGGGTCATCTTTGACAGGTTCGCCATCCGTCCACAGGTCATTGAGCTTATAAAGAGGGTTAACGAAGCCGGTTTACGGACTGCGATACTGAGCGATCAGGTGAACTGGCTGGACGAGTTCAACGATATGTACGGATTTTTCGGACTGTTCGAAAAGGTGTACAACTCATACCGTCTGGGTATAGGTAAAAAACATCCGGAGATATTCCCCATGGTCTGCGCAGAAATGGGCATTGAGCCTGCGGAGGCTCTGTTTGTTGACGACAACGAGGGACATATCGGCCGTGCGAAGGCATGCGGACTGAATACAGTGCTGTTTAAGGATGCCGCAGATGGCATCAGAGAGATAGAAACGATTATTAGTATCTAAGGAGGACTATGCATGTTCAGACTTGAAAAAGCGACGACAGCGTTTGTGGTTATCGATATTCAGGAGAGGCTGGTCAAAGCTATGGATCCTGATGTACTGAAAAAAGTTACCGACAACACTGCAAGACTCATCAAAGGAGCCAATATTCTGGGGGTCAAGACACTTGTCACTCAGCAGTATACCAAGGGGCTGGGAGCAACCATCCCTGAACTTGCGGAACATCTTAAATGCGAGGCCATTGAAAAGACATCTTTCTCCTGCTGCGGCGAGCTGAGCTTTGTTGATCAGCTTAAAACCTCAGGGATCAAGACCGTAGTCCTTGCCGGAATGGAGACCCACGTCTGCGTTCTCCAGACTGCCATAGACCTTCTTGAGGCCGGATACACCGTTCATGTGGCGGCTGATGCGGTCTGTTCAAGGGCTAAGTTCAACTGGCACACGGGGCTTGGTTTCATGGAGAAGGCGGGAGCCGTCATCACCGTTACCGAGACTGTTCTGTTCCAGCTTGTGGGCGGCGCAGGCAGAGAAGGTTTCAAAGAGATATCAGGGCTTATAAAATAGCCATCAGACAACTCATAAATAAAAAAAGGCGGCTCGTTTGAGCCGCCTTTTGTGTTATTTCTGCCATCCTTCCGGATTGTTTTTGTAGTAGTCTTTGCTCTTTTCGGGGTCGGGTTTCATAGTGTCCTTTCCGGGTGTCCAGCCGGCGGGGCAAACTTCGCCGTGTTTGCGGACGAACTGGAGTGCGTCAAGGTTTCTGAGAATTTCGGTAACGTTTCTGCCGATGCCGAGGTCGTGTACCAGTTCAAACTGAACCTTGCCTTCGGGATCGATTATGAAAGTTGCACGAAGAGCCATTCCGCCGTCAAGCAGAACACCGTAGTCTGTGGAGATTGACTTTGTGAAGTCTGCCACAAGGGGATATGCGATATCGCCAAGGCCGCCTTCTGATCTGGGAGTGTTTACCCATGCAAGGTGGCTGAATTTGCTGTCGGTGGAAACGCCGATTATCTGAGCGTCTCTTTTTGCGAATTCTTCGTTGGCATCAGAGAGAGCTGTTATCTCTGTGGGGCAAACGAATGTGAAGTCCAGAGGATAGAAGAAAAGAACTACCCATTTTCCTTTGTAGTCTTCCAGGCTAACGTTTTTGAACTGTTTGTTGAGGACTGCTGCCTCGGAGAAAGCGGGTGCTTGTTTTGTTACCAGGCTCATATTGAATTACCTCCGTTAAATTTGAGTTACAGATAATTTTTATTATTTGTATTCTTTTTTTCCGGAGTTGTCAATAGTAAAAATGAGATTAAAATTGTCTCTTTAATGTCAGATAATTATAACTCTTTCTTATATGATGTTATCTCCTCTTCGGAGAAAAAGAACAGAAATCTGTTGAGAGATGAACGTTTTAAGATTTTTCCGTCCGGCAATATACGGTATACGCTCTGCATTGAAACGTCAAAACTGTCTCTGAATCGGCTCATCAGCCATGACTTAAGCACTATGGAATCCCCCGCACGGGAAACAGAGCAACTGCGGACAGAGTCGATATCCACACATGCATATCCGGTCTGGTCTGCGGATTTTGTTATTCTGTAGGTAAACCTGCGCTGTGTACCTGTGTTGTCTTCAAGGGTTTCCTGCATGTATATTGTGCCGTTTTCGCTGTATGCTTTCAGGGTCGCATTGAAGGTGCTTTTAGTATTTCCGAACATGTCCACCCGCATTCCTTCGCCTTTGTAAACACCGCTGAAGGCATCTTCGGGCGTAGCCATTACGCCTGCCTGCATGGTTCTGCGGGCGTCGATGGTGCTGAAACAGCCGGAAAAAAGGAACGCAGTGAGAATGAGCATTAAATATTTATTCATGTGAAAATTATAGCCTGTGGAACACGGAAGTCAAATTAAAAGATTGACGGTTTTTTCTTGGAGTTCCTTACATCCTTCAGGTGGTTTTCCCAGACTATCTTATTGATGATGTTCTCGTTGCGCAGAGAGAGGTTTGAGAATTTAACCCCTGCGATGCTGTCTGTTGCCCAGACTACAACGCCCTCCATTGGCTGCAGCTCTATTTCGGTGCTCATGAAATATGCGCTGTCGCACCGAAGGCACATGGAGTGGGTGAGGCTGTTTTTTGTGCGCATTTCAACAATATCACCGACCTGAAGAACGTTCTTCTGACCGAAACATATACCGCCTGCACTGATATCCAGAGATTTTGTGCGGAAACATATCTTTTCGGTCTCGGCCTCAGGGGTGTCGGGTCTTCTTACGTTGGTTACACAAAAATCAAGTTCGACACGAACTCTTATGTGTTCGCGTCTGTTAACTACTTTATTTGGTAGGTGGCTCATGTTGTCCCTCTGAAACTATCATCGTCATTTCTGATGATAAATCAAGGGAAAAATTACATGAAAAATGCTATCATATATAAACTTTTTTAATATAGTCAGAAATTATCTGTTTATGGTCGAATGCTAAATTGTCCGGCAGAGAATCCAGAGGAAAAAAAGCCGCATTCTTCGCATCGTCCCCTGCTTTTGGTTCCTGTTCTGTATCGGTAAAATAGACAGCTGTGGCTGTGTGGCCTCTTTTGTCCCTTTTCGGATCGGAGTATATGCCCAAAAGCTCGATACTGTCCGTTTTTATCCCTGTTTCCTCAAAAAGCTCACGGACAGCGGCATCCTCGACCTTTTCACCGTAGTCCACAAATCCGCCGGGAATAGCCCAGCCGAAGGGTTCGTTCATCCTTTCTATCAGAAGAATGGAGTTGCCCTTTCTGGCGATAACGTCTGCTGTGAGTTTCGGTGTGTAGAGGTAGTGTCCGCCGTATTTGAACTGAACGGTTCTGAAAACCGTTTCGCAGTAGGGGGCAGAGAGTCCGTGCTTCTCAAGAGTACGGATAACGGGTCCCAGAATGCCGTCTATTTCGGGGTTCTTGAGTTTTTCTATGTCCTGAAGCATGCTCGTTTTGTATTTTTCAAGCTGTTCACGGTATTTTATTTTGTCACGCCATTCCTCTTCGGGAATGGTTACACCCTCAAGTTTTGCGGCGGCCACAGTTTCCCGCACCATCTTCTCTATAAGCTCGAAGATGAGGGGAGTTTTCATCATAGGCCCGCAGGTGCTCTCAAGGAGTGCTGAAAGGGGGTTATAGGCCACATTCCATACCAGTTTGCTCCACAGGGTATATTTTATATCATCAGAGACAGTTGAAAATATCTCGCTTCTGTCAAAAATTTCCTTTAAAGGCTGTTCGAATTTCTGAGCTTTTTTATTCCAGCCGCCGAAAACGCATTCACCCGTGCTGGTATGGTTGACAGTGCCTGCCGGGTCGATCCAGAGCCCCACAAAAAGGCTCGCACCCAGAGTGCGGTCTGCGCCGAAGTGCTTTGCCACAACGTCGGGATTTTCCACTCCGTTCTGAAATGAGAGTATGCACCCGTCCTCCGCCAGATGGTCTTTCAGCTGAACACAGGCCGTATCGGTATCCTGAGATTTAACACAAAGAATTATCACTCCGTATCTGCCGGAGGGTTCGGAAACGGCTTTCACCGGAATAACCGGTTCACCGTATTTCCAGCTTTTAATGGTGAGAACTCCGCTCTCCTGCATGACTCTGAGGTGCTTTCCTCTGGCCATAAGTTCCACATCGTATCCCGCACGGGACATAAGTCCGCCGTAAAAACTGCCTATAGCTCCTGCGCCCGCAATAAGTATCCGCTTATTTGAAAACAATTTCCTTCTCCATCATTTTAGCTTTCAGATTCTTCCGTTTTCCGAGCCTGCTTCCCAGAAGCAGATCACTCAGCGGATCCTCAATGAGGGACTGGAGAATGCGTCTGATGGGGCGTGCGCCGTATGTGAAGTCGTAGTCGGAGTTTAAGATATGCTCCTTGACCTCGTCGTCTATGGTTATGGACTTGCCTATATCGGCAAGCCGTCTGTTCAGCTCGTCCACTTGCAGGTCGATGATCCGGTAAAGCTCCTCTTTTCCTAGAGGTTTGAACACTATCAGTTTGTCCACCCTGTTTATGAACTCCGGCGGGAACTGGTCTTTCAGCTCACGGTTTGCGTTGGAGCTGAATGTGCCGTAGTCTATTGAGTTGGGCTTTTCGGCAGTTTCAAATCCCATGGCCTTTCTGGTGAGGGTATGTTTTGTGCCGAGGTTCGATGTCATTATCACTATTGTGTTCTTGAAGTTCACCTTGTGCCCCAGACTGTCGGAGATGTGTCCGTCGTCCAGTATCTGAAGCAGAATATTCAGCACTTCGGGGTGAGCTTTTTCTATCTCGTCAAACAGCACAACGCTGTAAGGTTTTCTGCGTACCAGTTCTGTAAGTTTTCCGCCCTCTTCATAGCCTACGTAGCCGGGGGGCGCACCGATAAGTTTGGATGCGTTGAACCGTTCCATGTATTCCGTCATGTCGATACGGATGAGTGACGATTCCGAACCGAAAACCAGTTCGGCCAGTTTTTTGGCAACTTCTGTTTTGCCCACTCCTGTGGGACCCATGAAGATGAAGGAGCCAAGGGGTCTGTTGGGGTTCGAAAGCCCTGCGAAACTCCGCTTGACTGCTTTTGCCAGAGCGTCCACCGCTTCGTCCTGTCCTATGACATGTTTCTTTATCTCTTTGTCGATGCCGACTATTCTTGCCATGTCGTCGAGCTGTAGCTTCTGGACGGGTATTCCCGTCATATGGGCAACAACTTCGCTTATATGGTCAACATGGAGTGTCGGCCAGTTGTCCTCAAGCTCCTGCTGCCATGTCTTTTCAGATTCGGCAACCTTTTTGGCTAAACGCTCCACATCCTTTGAAAACTTCTGTATGTCGTCGTAGTCGGCAATCCTGAGTTTTTCATCCCTCGCCGCTTTTGCCTCGTTCAGCTTCTGTCTGAGCTTAAGCAGTGCTTCGGGGGTCTGGCGGACTGCCAGTTTCAGCCTTGAACAGGCCTCGTCCAGAACGTCGATGCTCTTGTCCGGCTGGAACTTGTCGGTGATGTATCTGTCGGTGAGTTTTGCGATCTCTTCCAGAACATCGTGACCTATGAGCACCTTGTGGAAGTCCTCGTAGTAGCGTTTGATGCCTTCCAGAATCTCCACCGTTGCGGGAACAGATGGCTGTTCCACAGGGATCGTCTGGAAGCGTCTGTTCAGGGCTCCGTCCTTTTCAAAATTCTTGCGGAACTCGTTCAGGGTTGTTGCACCGATACACTGGAAAACACCCCTTGCGAGGGCGGGCTTAAGCATGTTCGATGCGTCGATGGAGCCTTCCGCCGCACCTGCGCCGACCATGGTGTGTATTTCGTCTATGAAGATTATGATATTGCCGTCGGTCTCAATCTCTTTTATGAGGTTTTTCATCCGCTCTTCAAACTGGCCACGATATTTAGTTCCGGCAACAACGTTGCCCAGTTCCAGCGAGATGAGTCTTTTGTTTTTCAGGAAATCGGGGATATCCTCGGCTATCATGCGCAGAGCAAGACCTTCAACTATAGCTGTTTTGCCCACGCCCGGTTCGCCGATTATCACTGCATTGTTCTTTATTCTGCGGCCGAGTATCTGAACAAGCCTTTCGATCTCTTTTCCCCTGCCGATGACAGGATCCAGTTTGCCCTCTCTGGCCTGAGCAGTCATGTCTCTGCCGAACTCGTCAATGGTGGGTGTTGCGGCCTGTCCCTGCTTTTTGCTGTAGGTGCGGATAAGTCCCGCTATCTCGTCACGCAGGGGCAGAAGCTCGAAGCCCAGCTTTGAAAGGAGCATCGAGGCTTTGCCCTTCTTCTCTTTCAGAAGCCCCAGAAGGATGTGCTCGGTGTTGACGTATTTGGTGTTGAGGATCTTCGCCTCGTCCACCGCATAGTCCAGAACGTTCTTGCCCGACGGGCTGAAAGGCAGACTGCCTTTTATCATCAGGTTATGTCCCTTTTCGCTGACGCTTTTAACATCGTTCATCAGCATGGTCACGTCGATACCCCGCTTGGTGAATATCTCCGCTGCGATGCCCGAACGCTCCCTGAGCAGACCCATAAGAATATGCTCTGTGTCGATGGACGACTGCATCAGTCTTTCCGATGCTTCCCTTGCGAAAAGAATTACCCGTCTTGCACGGTCAGTAAATAGTTCAAACATATATTTCAACCTTGGTTTATAATCTTTTAATTATCCGTGACTTGGTGACGTACGGATTTTGAGTGGCATACATTTATTATATTCTGAGGGACGGGTTTATCAAGGTGAATCTTGAAAAACATGAATATATTCATGCTTATTGCTCTGCGGAAAAAATTGAGTTGACATGCCGCCCCGTAAACACAATAATACTTAAAATAGCTCATATCCGGAGTGATTTATGAACCAGAAAAACCTTTTTGCCGTAACACTTATCGCCGCCGACCGACCCGGAATAGTTGCTGCGGTGTCAAAGATTTTCTATGAGAACAGTTTCAACATAGAGGACTCCAGCTCAACCCTGCTTCAGGGCTTCTTCTCTGCGATATTCATTGTAAGCAAAGAGGGAGTGGACACTGAGGCTGTTAAAAAAATGTTCTCGCATCTGGAAAAAACCATGAACATAGATATAAACGTTCAGGAAATGAGCGAGGCCGGAATAAAACCCATCGGCGAGCATTACATCATTTCGGTCTATGGTTCGGACAAGCCCGGAATAGTGAACCGTGTGGCTGAGTATCTGGCCAACAGGGAAATAAATATTTTAGACCTGCAGACAAAGGTTGCAGGTTCGGAAAAAAGCCCTATATATCTTATGGTGCTTGAGGTCATCATCGATCCCAAAATGATGGGAACCGGATGGGAAGACGACCTGAAAAAAATATCAAGAGATATGGGCACAGACGTTAATATCAGACAGATTGAAACATACGAGTTTTAATATATGGCAATCAGAGAAGTTTTGAAATACCCCGATCCCCGTCTTAAAGAGATGGCGGAAGATGTTGAAGTAATTGATGATTATATAAAACAGGTTATCACAGACCTGACCGACACAATGGAGGCCTCCGGCCACTCCACAGGTATCGCCGCAACCCAGATAGGCGAGAACGTCCGTATCGTTCTGGCGGACGCATCAAAGAACCCGAAATGCGAAAAGAACCACGGAAGGCTTGTTCTCATAAATCCGGAGATAATCCAGTGGGAGGGCATGATACAGTTCCGTGAGGGCTGTATGAGCGTGCCGGACTACACCGGAAACGTGAATAGGGCAAAAAAGATTCTCCTGCGCTATCAGGACGAGAATCTTGAGCAGAAGGTTATCGAGGCGGAAGATTTCGAAGCTGTTCTTCTTCAGCACGAAACCGACCATCTTGAGGGTACTCTGTTTCTTGACAGGGTCATATCCAAACGTACCGACCTGTTCCGCAGAAAGAAATTCAAATAGGCTCACTGCCTGACAAATCCTGCGGAAACGACCCTTTCGGAATCGTTTACGGCTAATCTTTCCGCAGGCTTCCCGCCGTTGACACAGAAAAGCACCAGAAACCCCAGAAAAATAGTAAGTGCGATGTGAATTGCATATTTGTCCATTTCGTCCTCCTTTTATTGTAATATACAGGGGTATGGCGACAGTTTCTGTCGTTGCAAAAAAGAGAAATGAGATTTTTCACTCCGCTTTCAGCGTTTTTGAGAATGACAATTATGCTTCACTGCGTTCGCAGAGACGAAAAGATTGTCACTCTGAGCTTTGCGAAGAGTCTCGTGTCATCGTAAGACTGAGATCCTTCGTTTCGCTCAGGATGACGGCTTTGTATAATTTCGATGCGCCAATAATTGTCGTTATGGTATAATGCATTTATGAATAAACTCTATGTAGCACTCAACCTGATAAGACTTCTGAACGAAAACCGCACCGTGACCTCCGCTCTGGTGGCAGAGGACATGGGGATAAGCCTGCGCACCGCCCAGAGATATCTTCTGGAGATGAGCAGTCTGCCGGGCGTCTGCTATGACGATTCACGCCACTGCTGGTATATGGCTGAAAAATACGGCCTGTCGGAGAGTTATCTGAAACAGGACGAACTGGCTGTGCTGTCCGGACTTTTCGACTATGCGGAGAACATTCTGAACAATGAGTTCTCGGGCACCCTCCGCAGGATAAAAAAGAAGGTCATTTCCGCATCAAACAGGGAAAGGGTGGTTCGGTTTCTCAAGCAGGATTCCATAGAGTTTGAGAAGATAGCGGACATATTCGCCGAACTTGAAACATTTATAATGAACAGGCAGGAAATATCATTTCTGTACAGCAAGAACGGCAAGAGCTACATCATAAAGCCGTATAGAATAATTTACGGCGACGGTTTCTGGTATCTGGCAGGGGACAAGAACGGAGAGATACGCAAATTCAGCCTTGATCTGATAGAAAACCTGAAGGCAACGGGAAGTATATTCGACGGAGTGCCTGAGGGGCTCGATGCTGAGATAGACGAGGCCAAGAGCATGTTCTTCGACGCAGGCAAAAAGATAAAGGTTGAGTGCATTCTGGCTCACCCCATGGCAGATTTTCTGCGGCGGAAGCGGTTTTTTCCACATCAGCAGATTCTGGAAGAGTACGAGAATCTTAGCGTCAGGTTCAGCTTTCAGGCAGGTTCGCCTTTGGAGTGCGTTAAGCTTTGTCTGGAATGGCTTCCCCACATCCGCATCCTGTCGCCTCACATAGTCAGGGACTATTTCGCAGACATACTCAGGGAGTCTCTGGAGGTCAACGGCGGGTGATTATGGGTTGACTTGAGTGGTGCACGGGGCTAGTATATACACCTGTTTAATCTTTTACATCACAGAGTTAACAAATGACGGTTATTCTCCTTCTCCTTGTGGGTTTTTTTTCAGGGATCATCGGCGCTATGCTTGGCATAGGCGGCGGTTCCATAATTGTTCCCGTTCTTGTTCTTTTCTTTGATATTCCCATGCACTATGCGGTTGCGGCGGGGCTTATGACCATAGTTTCCACCAGCACTTCCGTTGTGCCTGTAAATATCGTCAAAGGGTTTGTTAATCTCCGTTTCAGCCTTTTTCTTGAAATGCTTACAGTTCTTGCGGCGTTCATAGGCGGAATGGCGGGTAACCACACCCCCGAACACGTTCTTGAGATTTCCTTCGGCGTGATGCTGTTCATGATAGCGATGCTTTATGTGCGTGAAAGCCTTAAAAAATCCGATGCTATAACCTATGAAACGTCCGTTTCCAACCGGTTCTCCGACAGCTATTTCGATGCGGAACGGGGCGAAGAGGTGAAGTATACCCCTGTTAAGCTCAAAATAGTTGCGGCAGTTTCCGCATTTGCGGGGTTTGCCTCCGGTGCGCTTGGCATAGGCGGCGGGGTTATCAAGGTTCCGGTGATGAATCTGGTGTCCAGAATACCCATAAAGGTGTCCATCGGCACCAGCAACTATATGATAGGCCTGACAGCTGCCGCAGGAAGCATACCTTATATAATCTACGGAACTTCCTCGCCTGTAACCTCAATCACGATGGTTCTCGGGGTTATCTTCGGTTCAAGATTCGGTGCATCGAAATTTCAGAAGATCACTGACAAAAGGCTTAGGATAATGTTTGCCGCCGTGCTGTCGGTGATAGCCGTTCAGATGTTCTACAAGGGGATACAATGACGGACAGAGTGCTTAAAGAGAGGATCGCAAAGCTGTATACCATGACAACCAAGGCCGGAATAGTTCTGGCTGTGGGGGTTATTCTGCTGTCGCTTTTCGGCGGAAGTGTTTTTAGATCTGACACCGGTCTCGACTATTATGCGGCAATGGCAACCGCCTTCATGTTCATAGCTACGCCTTTCGCAGGTGTTCTGCTGGCTTTTTTCCACTATCTGAGCGAGAAGAACAGACCTATGGTGCTGTTCAGTCTGGCGATAATCCTCGTTCTGGTCATAAGCGTAATCTTTAAACTCGGCTGATTTTTTTATTTATTTTATACCGACAGAAAAAACTATTGAAATATTACTAATTAGTAATATATTTCTCTCCATAGGAGAAAAATATGAAAAGAAAACACTCTTACGGAATACGGGCCGACATGGCCATGAGAACGTGGATTGAGATTGTCAGGGCGTTTTCTGCCGTGCGTGCCAGAGAGAACGCATTTGTAGAGGTGAACGGTCTGACGATTCAGCAGTTCGGAGTTCTGGAAGCCCTGTATCACATGGGCGAACTGACTGTGGGCGAGCTGACAAAGCTGGTGATCAGCACCCCCGGAAACATGACAGTTGTTCTGAAAAATCTTAAACAGAAAGAACTTATAGAAACTGTCCGCCGAGATGACGACAAACGGGTGACTGTTGCCTCCATAACTCAGAAGGGCAGGGCGCTGATAGCGGATATCTTCCCCACCCATGCGCTGAACATGGAGGGATATTTCGAATGCCTGACTGAGGAGGAGCAGGATAGTCTGGCGGTTATCCTGAGAAAACTCAGAAAGGCCAACATAAAACAGGCCTGATCTATAAAAGTGAAGGGAGCCTTGCGGCTCCCTTTTTTATTCCGGGTCTTTAAACCTTTCTTTTATGCGGGATATTCTTTCGTAAGCTGTAAAAAGTGCGTCCACAACCTTGGGGTCGAACATCTTTCCTCTGTTCTCACGGACAAAAGTGAGGACGTCCTCCTCTTTCCACGCTTCCTTATAAACCCTTTTGCTGCCCAGAGCATCGTAAACGTCCGCAAGACAAACAATGCGTGCCGCAGGATGTATATCTTCGCCTTTCAGCCCTCTGGGATATCCGCTTCCGTCCCAGTATTCGTGATGGTCACGGGCTATCACGGCACTGGTCTGGAGCAGCGGGCGGGACGAGCTTTTAAGCATATTGTAGCCTATCTCCGTATGGGTGCGCATTATGTTCAGCTCGTCGTGGTCGAGCCTTTCGGGTTTCAGCAGAATGGAATCGGCAATGCCTATCTTGCCTATGTCGTGCATGGGCGAGGCCATTTTGAAAAGCTGTGACTCCTCTTCGCTGAATCCCATCTCCCTTGCCAGAGTGTAGGTGTATTCGGAAACACGCTTGACGTGGTATGCGGTCTCTTTTGAGCGGTTCTCCACAACCTCGCCCAGATGGTAGATTATGTCTATCTGGGTGTCGTGTATCTCTTTGTTAAGGATTACGTTGTCAAACGCTATGCCTGCATTGTGGTTAAAGATGGTGAGCAGGTTTTCTATTTCAGGTCCCAGATCCTTTGAGCAGTCCTCAATGAAAAGCAGGTGTATCTTGTCCTTCATTGTGGGGAAATAGCCAACGTAGTGTGTGTCGATGAAGCCGCTCTTCTCCTTGCTGATGGCCTCCTGAAGATATGGAACTATATCCGCAGGAATAGGGGTGCAGTCTTCGACCTTTGTTCCGATGCATTTTGTAAAACGTCCGGTTGCGGCTATGATACGGAAATCGCTGTCGCTTGTCTGTGCCGCTGTGAAGCCGGATGTGCTGACGTAATAAGAGTTTTCAAGCCCCAGAATGGAGACCACCTGAGTGAGAACACCCTGTGCCAGCTGTTCCACGTTCTGCCTCTGAAAGAGGTTTGCGGTGGAGTTTATTATCTGTTTCAGACCTTCGCTGTTCTTGTTGATTATTTTCAGGTCTCTGTATGAGCGGAGAGCGGAGAACATGCTGGTGTAAAGCTGCTGGCTTGTCAGCTCCGCCTTGTTTTTGTAGTCGTTGATATCGTATTCGGCTATGACCTTCTTTTCAGGTGCTTCGCCGGGCTGTCCGGTGCGCAGGATTATCCTGCTGAACCTGTTGCCCATTTCGTTTCGGATTATCTTTGCCAGCTGAAGCCCTGCGCTGTTGCTCTCCATGACAACATCAAGGAGTATCACAGCGATATCCTTCTGGTTGTTAAGTATTTCCATGGCCTCTTTTGCCGAGTATGCGCTTATGAATTTCAGCCCCTTGTCCTCAAAGGAAAAATCCTCCAGAACAAGTTTTGTTGTGGAGTGAACGTCCGGTTCGTCGTCCACTATGAGCACTTTCCAGTATTCTTCCTGAACTTTTTCTGCGGTTTTCCCGTTTTCCGGAGCAAAAATAAGGCTGTCATCGCCGTTGTCAATCATTCTCAGACCCCCTTGACGGGCATGGTTATTGTGAAAGTCGTTCCCTGCCCCGGTTTGCTGTATGTTTTTATGGTACCGTTCAGCTGTCTGCTGACCAGATTATATACGATGTTCATGCCGAGACCGGAGCCTCCTGCGTTTCGCTTTGTGGTATAAAACGGTTCAAATATCCTGCTCTGCTGATCCTCGTCCATTCCGACGCCGTTGTCGGAGTAGATTATGCTTATTTCGCCGTCGCCCTTTTCCAGAGATATTTCTATTACGCCGTTCTCTATCTCGTCAAACCCGTGTATCAGGCTGTTCATTATCAGGTTAGTGTATATCTGCATGAATGCGCCGGGGAAGGATTCTATAACTACATCATCGGGGATGTTAAGATAAACCTTATGCCCTGTGTTTTTGAATCTGGGGCCGAGGCTCTGGAGAATGTCTTCGAAATAGTTTTTAACGTTGAAAACCCTGGGGTGTTCGCTGGACTGGTCGACAGCCACCTGTTTGAAACTGCGGACAAGGGTTCCGGCTCTCATAAGGTTGGATGTTATACCTTTAAGTGACTGGTCGGCTATCTCAAAAAACTTGTCCAGGTCGCTCTTTTTCATCTGTCCGGACTGATATGCCGCCGTAATTGTTTTCAGTTTATCCTCAAGGAAGGTTGCCGTGGTGACCCCAATGCCCACCGGTGTGTTTATCTCGTGGGCAACGCCCGCCACAAGGTTGCCCAGTGAGGCCATCTTTTCCGCCTCAATGAGCTGATTCTGCGTTCTTTTCAGGTTTTCCAGAGAGTTTTTAAGATCTTTTGTCCTTGTTTCGACCCTGTCTTCAAGCTCGCGGTTCAGCTGTTCCAGTTCCGATTCCCGCCGCATCAGTTCTTTGTTGGTCTCAACGCCGGATATTATGGTGTAGCCGGATAGGATCAAAATGAAAAAGAAGACCATGAGAGTGAAGAACATCAGTTTCTGAACCTGAGACGATGCCTCTTTTTTGATGTCGTCTATGTATATCCCTGTGCCGACTATCCACTGCCACTCTGGAAACGCTTTTACATATGATATCTTCTGGACGATGTTGTTCGGATCATCCTTCCACTGCCACATATAGTTCACATACCCTTCGCCGCTCTTTCGGACCACCTTCACCATTTCGTTGAAAAGCTGGTTGCCGGAAGGGTCGGCGAACTTGTCCAGCATTTTGCCGTCAAGATCGGTGCGGTAGGGATGCATTATCATTTTAGGCTGAAAATTGGTTATCCAGTAATAGTCCTTGCCCTCAGGGCCGAACTTCATGCTGGAAATGATGCTGACTGAAAGTGCCTGAGCCTCTTTTTCGGTCATTTTACCGCTTTTGAACATTTTGTAGTTATGCTCAATAACATCGACTGCGGTCTGGGTCAGGTCGTATATCTGAGATTTCTTCTGCTCCAGAAGTCGGGTCTCAACATCGGGCAGGTGGATTCCGAAGACGATATACAGGAACAGAGCTATGGATATTCCTATAGGCATGAAGATCTTGACCCATACGGGCACTTTAAAATTCATAAACGTCTCCGCAAAACAATAAATTATGAAATCAGTCGCAACTTAATAAACCGTTAAAATAGTTTATTCTGAAACGATGTTATTATTTTACCATAAAAAAATTGAAAGGGAAGTGTAAAAAAATTAAAGAAGCCCCCTTTCAGGTCAGGGGGCTTTGTGATTTTTAGCTTCTGTAGTCTGCGTTTATGGCGATGTATTCCCTGCTGAGATCACAGGTGTATACTGTGGCCGATTCTGAACCGGTGTTTAAATCCAGTGTTATGGATATTTCAGGCTGCTTCATTATTGCGGCGGCCTTCGGCTCCATTGCGGGGTCTATTATCAGTCCGCCTTTGGCATAGAGCAGGTCTTCGAAATAGAGATCAGTCGTGCTTTCGTCCGCTTTAACGCCGCTTGCACCCACACAGGCCATCAGCCTGCCCCAGTTGGGGTCTTCGCCGTGGAACATGGTTTTTACCAGCGGTGAGTTGGCGATGAGGAATGCGCATTTTTTTGCATCCTCTTCCGTAGAGGCATTTTTAACGTTCACCGTGATGAACTTGGTTGCGCCCTCGCCGTCTTTGACTATCATCTTCGCAAGTTCAAGACAGACCGTTGCCACGGCCTCTTTAAACTCGTCCATGTCGGGGATTATTCCGCTCATGCCGTTCGCCATGAGGAAAACCGTGTCGTTGGTGCTCATGTCGTTGTCAACCGTGATACTGTTGAAAGAGCCTTTTACTGCATGGTCGAGAGCCGCCTGAAGGTTTTTGTCGTTCACCATTGCGTCTGTCGTTATGTAGCAGAGCATTGTGGCCATGTTGGGGGCTATCATGCCTGCACCCTTTGTTACGCCTGCAACAACGTATGCGCCGTTTGCAGTTTCAACCAGCACACCCGCCTGCTTCGGGAAGGTGTCGGTGGTCATTATGGCCTCTGCGAAGAGGTCTGAATTTCCGTCGTCAAGCTCGTCCGCCAGTGTTTCGATGTGGGATACCATTCTGTCCACGGGAAGCTGAACGCCTATGGTTCCCGTTGAGCCTGTAAGCACTTTTGAAGGGTCAATGCCGAGGCTGTCGGCCACTGCCTGAGCAAGTGTTTCGCAGTTTTCTATCCCCAGTGCCCCTGTGCATGCGTTTGCGTTTCCGCTGTTAACCAGAACGGCCTGAAACTCTTTTCCCTGCTTCATAAGTTCCATTGCATGCCTTAAGGGAGCCGCCTTGAATGTGTTTGCAGTGAAAACTGCGGCGGTTTTGAAAGGAACTTCCGAATAGAGCAGGCAGAGGTCTTTTTTGTCTTTGCCCTTGCCTTTCACATCTGCGTTGACTGCGCTTGCAAGGAATCCGAGGGGCGCACATACGCCCGCTTTATTTATTTTCTGGATCATATTTTTCTCCGTGTTTTACGTTTATGATTGTATCAGATTATACCAGCCGTTTCGTCCAGCTGACACATGACATTCAGGTTCTGAACGGCTGCGCCGCTGGAGCCCTTTATCAGGTTGTCGATGCAGGAAACGACTATCAGCTTTCCGTCCTTCACAAACAGGGATATGTCGATGAAATTAGTATCAACGACATCCTTTATGGAAGGGATGTGTCCGTTGTCGTATATCCTCACAAAACGTCGGTCTTTATAGAAAGCCTTCATGCAGGAGGCAAGCTCCGCAAGGCTCTTGTCGGTTTTTGCGTATATGGTGGTCTCGATGCCCTTGTTTACGGGGAGCAGATGCGCCGTAAAGGTTATGTCGGCTCTTTTTCCCGCTCTTTCAAGGATATGTATCATTTCGGGGTTGTGTCTGTGTCCGAAGATGTTGTAGGCTCTGAAATCCTCGTTCACCTCGGAGAATGAGAGGGAGAGGTCGGCCTTGCGCCCTGCGCCTGTTACGCCGGATTTGGCATCGGCTATCACAAACGACGTGTCTATCATGCCCTCTTTTATCAGAGGATAGAGCGGCATTATCACCGTTGTGGGGTAGCAGCCGGGGTTTGCCACAAGTGAGGCTTTGGCTATCTCTTCGCCGAATATCTCCGGTATGCCGTATGCGGACGAAGCCAGAAGCTCCGGAAACAGGTGTTTTGTTTTGTATGTGCTTTCGTAAAGCACGGCATCTTTAATCCTGAAATCTGCCGACAGATCCACCACTTTCAGTCCCTTGGAGTGGAAGAACTCAGCCGCCTGCTGTGCCGCCGCATGGGGCAGACAGAGGAAAACCGCTTCGGATTCTGCGGCTACCTTTTCATAGTCCCTGCCGATTATTACGGTGTCGCATATATTTCTGAAATAAGGATAAACCTCGCTGAATGCTTTGCCTTCGTAGGTTTCGCTGACCAGATGGCCTATGCGGAAGAGGGGATGTCTCGCCAGAATTTTTATTAGTTCATATCCGGTGTAGCCGGTTGCCCCGATTACGGAAACTATCATCGCACCCTCCGCCTGATTTGTGTTCAGAAAAGATAGTGCAAAACCTGAGGAAAATCAAAACAAATATATATGATATAATAAATAACGCTTTTCTATTGAACAAAATAACTCTAGATTATGTCATATCGAAAAATTACATAGTGTAAGTTTTGCAGGAGGGAACAAAAAATGCTGGTTAAAGAGATTGATTTACCGGGTATCGGCCGCAAATTTGTTATGGAGACCAAGGCAAAGGGAAAAATGATCGTCATCGTTCACGACAACGGGACAAGAGAACTTTATATCCCCGACCCTGCGGATCCGGATGAGAGGCTTTCCGTGGGTTCCTTTACCGACGACGAGTCCAGAAAACTGGCGGGCATCATCGGCGGAATGGCGTATAAACCCAAAGCCCTTGAAAATCTTGATATTGAGATAGATGACCTCGTTATCGAATGGCACAGGATCGATCCGGATTCTGAGTGGATCGGAAAGACCATCGGCGAACTGAAGGTCAGACAGACCACAGGAGTATCCATCATTGCGGTGGTGGAGAAAGAGAAAAAGAACATAGTTCCGGGACCCGACTTCAGGTTCGTTGGCGATTCTGTACTGGTCATTGCCGGAGAAAGGCAGCATATCAAACTCTTTAAGGAGCTTCTGGCTATAAAAGCCTGACGGGGGATAAATGGACGCAGTCGTATTTGAGATAGGTCTGGCACTGGGGCTTATTGCCCTTGTGGGACTGGTTTCCGAGAAGTTCAGATTCTCGGTTATACCTTTTTACATAATCGTCGGTATGGCCATGGGGCCGCATATGCCCCATTTCGGCATACTGGATTTCAGGTTCATAGAGAGTTACGAGTTCATAGAGTTCATGGGCAGGGTGGGAGTTCTTTTCCTGCTGTTTTATCTGGGGCTGGAGTTTTCCATCAGCCGTCTTCTGAAGTCGGGAAAGTCAATTGTTGCCGGCGGCGCATTTTATGTGGGTCTGAACTTCGTTTCGGGTCTGCTTCTGGGCTGGCTGCTGGGTTTCCCGCTTAAGGAGACCATGGTTGTCTGCGGTATCATGACCAGCTCTTCAACCGCCATTGTTGCAAAGGTTCTGGTGGATCTGAAACGCACGGCGAACCCTGAAACAGAGATCATCATGGGAATGATAATGTTCGACGACCTCTTCATTGCCATCCACATGTCGTTCCTTTCCGGTCTGGTGCTCAGCGGGGCAACATCCGTCGGCGCAATTCTGAAAACATCCGTTTTCGCATTGGCCTTTATCCTGCTGTTCATTGCGGCGGGACGTAAATTCATGAAGTACATTGATGCCGCTCTGGAGATCAAATCATCGGAGCTTTTTCTGCTCACTGTTTCGGCTCTGCTGTTCATAACGGCGGGACTCTCCGAAACAGTGCACGTTGCCGAGGCCATCGGCGCACTGCTCATCGGTCTGGTGCTGGCGGATTCGGTTCACGGCAAGCGCATTGAGCATATGATAGTTCCGTTCAGGGATTTTTTCGGCGCAATGTTCTTTTTCAGCTTCGGACTCAGCATCGACCCCATGTCGCTGGGCGGGGCTGTGGGTGCGGCTGTAATAGGCGTTCTGCTGACGATAGCGGCAAACTCCATTTCGGGCATGATAGCCGGAAAGATCGCAGGTGTTTCCAATAAGCAGTCGGCGAACATCGGCTTTACGCTGGTTTCCAGAGGTGAGTTTTCAATCATCATGGCGAGCATCGGCAAGGCGGGCGGGCTTCTTCCCGTGCTCCAGTCCTTTGCGGTGGTGTATGTGCTTATTCTGGCGGTTCTGGGGCCTCTGCTCACAAAGGAGTCGAAGGCTATCTATATGCTCACAAAGGCTGTCGGGGCAAAGTTCCGGCGGGCTCCTCAGGAATAAAAAAAAGAAAAGCCGCCTTTCGGGGCGGCTCAGACTGATGGCAAACTATAGTTTTGCTTTATTGCACCCTCCTTTGGGAAAGGAGGGCAGGGTGGATTTCCCTGCTAATAAAAGAAAATCCCTCCAAACCTCCCTTTGGCAAAGGGAGGCTTAAGAGCGCAAAGCAAACTTTGTCAACAACCTGAGCCGCCTTTCGGGGCGGCTTTTTTGTTGTCTGTACTCCGTCATTCTGAATGAAATGAAGAATCTCATGCAGAAATCCTTCGGCTGAACCTCAGGATGACGCTTTTTTTGTCACTTCGTTCTGAACTTGTCGGCAATAACCCTCATCTGGGAGCTTTTTTCACCGAGGTATTTCGACGTTTCCGCAATCCTGTTCGAAATCTCGCCCGTGTGCGCCATGTTTTCGTTGACGTTTTCGATGCTGCTCAGGGTCACCTCCAGTGCTGAGATGCTTTGGGTCATCATCTGGGTGAGGTTGACGATGTTGCGGGTGATGTCCTCCATGGTCTTTTCAACTTCACAGGTGAAGTTCTGGATATCCGTTATGCCCTGATTCATGCTCTGGGCATGGTCTTTGTTCCGGTCTATCTCGCTGACTATTCCCGTGATTATCTTTGTGTTGTCAGACACGATGGATTTGATGTCATTGGTGGCGCTGGTTGTGCGCTCCGCCAGTTTTCTTATCTCGTCGGCGACCACAGCAAAGCCTCTTCCCGCCTCTCCGGCTCTGGCGGCCTCAATTGCGGCGTTAAGCGCAAGCAGGTTCGTCTGGTCGGCTATCTCGTTTATCAGGTTGGTTATGCTGTTGATATCGTTCGACCGCTGTTCCAGATTATAGATGGTCTTGCTCAGCGACTCCACCGACGAGGTCATTTCGTTTATCATGCCTGTTATGGTCATAACGTTGTTCAGCGACGCGGAGATGGATTTTTTCTTCTCGTTGACGCTGTCGGTTATGCTTGTGAGGTTCTGAATATTGTCGTGGAGGGTTGCCGAAACCTGCTCGGACGAAGCCGATATTGTGGCTATACTTGAAACGTTGTCCTGAACCGAGCTGTTTATGGCCGTGAGGGATGTTCTGATGTTCGAAACGTCACCGTCCACATCCTCTATCTTGTCCTTAAGCTCCGATACCATTCCCCTCAGGTGGCTGATAAAGTTGTTTATCTTGCTTCTCAGGGTTCCTATTTCGTCCATCCGCCTGACTTTGAGCTGAATGGTCAGGTCGCCGTCGCCTGTGCAGAGGTCGTCCATTATCTCGTTGGCCTTCTGGAGCCTTTCGAAAACCAGCTTCTGCATGACGGAAATGAGTATCACGATGGATAGTATTCCGGCGGCTATCAGCAGAATATCGTTTATGTATGAGGCATTTTCTATTTTTGAGATGGCTGATGAATCCAGAGAGACCTTATAGAATGAGTTTATGCTGTTCTCGTCCCATTCTCTGTGGCAGCGCAGGCAGTATTGAGCTGTTGCGACAGGGTAATAAAAGGTTGTGACGCCGTCTTCAACATACATCACCTCCTTTTCCTTGGAGGCATGGGAGAGGTCTTCTGTTTTGCCCACCGATTCGTTGTGTGAGGAGTATCGCACCACCCCTTCGGGGGTCAGCAGAGAGAACTCCTTCACCAGTTCATAGTTGCCTATCTCCGCCAGAAGCTCGCTGAACAGGGTCATGTTCCCTTTTTTCAGCGAGTCGTAGGTGGACATGAATATCATCTCTTTCAGGTAGTCCATGTATCTGTGCATGGTCACCTTGGTGAGCTGGTTTTTCCTGTAATCCATAAACATGAGAACCGCAAAAAGGCACAGCAGGGGCGTTATTATATAAACCGCCGCTCTGAATTTTATGGACTGCTTTAATTCTATTTTCACGGCTATTTCTCCATCATTTTCTTCATTTCAGACCATGTCAGGTCTTTGAAAGATTCCTCTTCCAGATAGAGGGCTGTTTTGAACGGGAACTCCGGATGCGCACATCCTATGCAGGGTGCGTTGCTTTCGATGCACACGCTGACCTTGCCGTTCCATCTGCGGGTGGGGCAGTCGGAATAGGTCACAGGCCCCCGGCAGCCGTTTTTGAGCAGGCAGTTCAGCTTCTCTCTTTCGAAATTCTTGGTGTAGTGCCCCTGATTGAAAGCCTGATAGCGTCCGCACTGGTTGTGTATCAGGTCGGGATAGTATTTTTTCGGTACTCCCTTCACCAGTTCCGGAATCTTCCCCGTGGCCACAATGTATGCCACTGTGCCCATAAGCCTGTCGGGGTTTATGGGGCAGCCGGGAATCTTTATCAGGGGCTTATTGACCCCTGTGCGCTTCATATAGGCTTCCATTGAAATGGCTCCGGTGACATTCTGGTTTGATGCCGGAATGCCTCCGTAGCAGGCGCAGGTGCCTGATGCCACTATTGCGGCGGCTTTTTTCATGAGCTTATGGAGATAGTCGTACATCGGTTCGTCGTTGAAGATGCAGGCCTCTTTCATTCCGGCGGGGACGGAGCCTTCGCAAACCAGATAGAAAGGCCCTGATGCGACCGTCTCCTCTATGGTCTTCAGATAGGTGTGTCCCTGACTGAAAGACAGGTTCGGGTGAACCTGAAGCCTGACTATGTTCGTGATGAAGTTGATGAAATCATCTTCGTTACCGTAGGTTGCGGAGATACTGCATCCGGTGCAGCACTGCGACTGTATGAAGATTATCTGCGGTCTTTCCGTTGCGGAAAGCTTCATGAAACCTTCGGCTATCTCGTTGGTGAACAGGCATGAGCCGAACACCATTGAGGATATTTTGGCACAGTTGTCCAGGAACTGGCGTCTTGATATATTCATGACAGGCTCCTTCTCAGTGTACGGAACAGGCTGTGCAGGGGTCGTAGCTTCTAATAACCCTGCCAACCTCGATGGCATCTTCGCCGTATGCAACGGGAGTTCCCACCAGCGACTGCTCCACAACGCCCCTTTTGCCATTTGCCGCAGGGCTGAAGTTCCATGTGCTGGGCACTATCATGTTATATCTGGTTATCTTGCCTCCGGACGCCTCAACCTGATGGATGAGGTCTCCTCTGGCCGCCAGCGAAAGTCCTGTTCCCTTGCCCGAAACCTTTTTGGAGAAATCCACCTGATTTATGGTGGGGTCGCCGATTCTGTAGGCATCGAGCAGGCCGTACATATGATCCAGCAGAACACGGGATTCCGCCGCTCTGGCAACGTGTCTTGCCATGGTTGATGATTTTACGGGGGCGTTCAGGGTCTTCATAAGATTTTTGAAATAGGGTGTGTCGGAAATTATAACCCTTGCCAGAGGCCCTACCTCAACAGGCTCGCCCTTATAGCGGGGGGCTTTCACCCAGCTGTATGCGCCTTTTTTCTTTGGGTTGGGATTTCCGTTGCTGTCATAGAATGAATTGTCGACAAATTCTTTTACGTTTGCCATTGAGAAAGGTTCGGTTCTGCCGTTAAGAAAAACTCCGCCCTCGAAGACAGGTTTGCCGAGAGCGGTGAATGTCTTGTTGGCATAGAAGTTTCCATGGCTGACCCCTATGTTGAAATAGTCCTTGAAGTGCTTGGCAACGGTCATCACATCGGGAATGTAGCAGTTGACCGTGAACTGGCGTACCTCTTCAAGCACGTTGTGGTAATACATAAGTTTGTCCGGTGTTATGTCGGTGGTTATTCCGCCGGGCAGAACAGCATGGGAAAAAGGCGCCTTTGCGCCTATAATGGCTATTCCGGCGGCACCTTTGCTGCGTATTTTGAGAGCTTTGAAATAGTTTGCCATGATATTCAGCGCAGTGGGTGTATGCGTGATATAGTTTCCGGCGTTCCGCTTCAAAACAAAGGCGGGCTTGGTGCTGGCGACCCAGCTTTTCAGAGAGTTGATCTCGGTGTCGTTTCCTTTGTAGTTAAGTATCTGTGTAAAATCAATAAAATCGGGTAAGCACAGCGTATAGAAATGAAGAAAATGGTCTGTTATAAGGTGCAGACCAAGAATCATGTCTCTCAGGATATGCCCGTTTTTTGGCGATGGTTTTGAATAGAGCTCTTCAAGAGCCAGAACGGACGCTACGCCGTGTACCTCGTGGCACACACCGCACACTCTCTGTGCGATTCTGGCTGCGTCGATGGGATGCCGGTTTTCGAGAAATTTTTCGAACCCGCGGAACATCTGTCCGCTGATAAAGGCGTTGGTCACTCTTGAGTTTTCTACTTGTGTTTCGACCTTCAAGTGTCCTTCGATTCTAGTCAGCGGCTCGATTGCGATGGTTTTAGACATGCAGGAGCCTCCAATAAGCAAAAAGAATAATTAATCACCCATGGGGTATTTTACCATAGTTCGAATAGTGCGCAACTTTATTTGCATGCATTTCAAAATATGGTTCTGATTAGACGGGTAACTATATCTTTAGAGTACCGGAAGTTTTTTAAAATTCGCTAGTTAATTAGTTTCAGTCCGACCGCAGAAGCAAGCACTATTATAATCGAGGCCACCCTGATGAAGCTTTTGGGTTCATTGTATAAAAAGATCCCCGCCGCCGCTCCGCCGGATGCTCCTATCCCCGTCCACACAGCGTATGCAGTGCTCATGGGGATTGTTTTCATCGCCATCGACAGAAAAAGAAAGCTCAGCCCGAAGGTTGCAACCATGGCTAAGAACGAGGCGGCGTTTTGCTTTCTGTTCAGAATGCTGATTGAGGCTACGCCTGTTATCTCAAAAATTCCTGCGAGTATCAGATATATCCATTCCATGTCAAGTTCCTTTGGCTGATGCGCTTTCGAGCTTGAGGGCTATAACCCCCGCAAGCAGAAGGGCGATAAGCCCTATCTTTGCAGGCTGAATCTCTGCACCGAAAAGGATTATCTCGGCTATGGTCGTTCCCGCAGTTCCAAGCCCGACGAAAACTGCATAAACCGTGCCCACGGGCAGTTGTTTTGTGGCCTTTATCAGCAGTCGGAAGCTGACAGCCACTGCAAACACTGTTGCCGCCCAGTCTGTAAAACTGTCGGATGCCTTAAGCCCTATCACCCAGCCCACCTCAAAAAATGCGGCTGTTACCACAGTTATCCATGTCCTTGTCATATGTCCTCACAAAAAAATAGCCCGGAAGAGGGCGCAATATCTGCGTCATCTCCCGGGCTTTTATCCCGCCGTGTAACAGTTTGTTTTACTGCCGTTCTCTCTCGGTCACTGTCCGGTCTCCCGCGGAACCCTAGAGAACTTCATAGAGATATAATAAGTTTAACGACACAGTTGTCAAGGACGCATATAAAATCCGGATTCCGGCAAACTAACAGTTGAGAGACGCTCCCGAATTTAGTATTATCTGCTCAAATATATTTTCGGGAGATGCTGAATGAATATCTTCGAAGAATCCAAAAAATTTATTCCCGGCGGCGTAAACAGCCCCGTGCGTGCATACGGTTCTGTGGGCGGCGACCCTGTTATCGTTAAAAGCGCAAAAGGATCAAAAATTTACAGTGAAGACGGCAAAGAATACATAGATTATGTCGGTTCATGGGGTCCCATGATAACCGGACACGCCGACGACGATATCATCAGCGAGGTTAAGCGTGCGGCTGATATGGGAACGAGCTTCGGCGCACCCACAAAGGCTGAACTGGACATAGCTAAGATGATCTGCGATATGGTTCCCTCCGTTGAGATGGTTCGTCTGGTAAGCTCCGGAACGGAAGCTCTCATGAGCGCAATCCGTCTTGCCCGTGCCTACACCAAAAGGGACAAGATAATCAAATTCGAAGGCTGCTACCACGGCCACTCCGACAGCCTTCTTGTTAAATCCGGAAGCGGTCTGCTGACATTTAATCAGCCCTCCAGCCCCGGCGTGCCCGAAGATTTCGCAAAACACACACTGATAGCTCAGTTCAACGACATAGAATCCGTTAAAAGCCTCATTGCCGATAACAAAGGCCAGATAGCATGTCTTCTGGTTGAGCCTGTTGCAGGCAACATGGGACTGGTGCTTCCCAAAGAGGGATTCCTTGCCGACCTGCGCAAAGCTTGCGACAGCGACGGTATAGTGCTTTTGTTTGACGAGGTTATCACCGGATTCCGCATCGCAAAGGGCGGTTCACAGGCATACTACGATGTTATGCCCGACATAACCACCATGGGCAAGATAATCGGCGGCGGTCTCCCTGTCGGCGCATTCGGCGGCAAGAGAGAGATCATGCAGATGATGTCTCCCGTAGGACCTGTTTATCAGGCGGGAACGCTCTCCGGAAACCCTCTGGCAACAGCGGCTGGAATCGCAATGCTTAAAAAACTGTCTCAGCCCGACTTCTACAAAAATCTGAAAGCCAAGTCCGACATCCTTTATGATGCCATGGCTGAAAACTGCAAGAAGCTCGGCCTGAACTATGCATACAACCGTGTCGAGTCGATGGCGTGCCTGTTCTTCACCGAAGGAAAGGTCGAGAGCTTTCAGGATGCAATGAAGTCCGACACCAAAAAATATGCAAAATTCTTCCATGAAATGCTGAACAGAGGCATCAACCTCGCTCCCAGCCAGTTTGAAGCAATGTTCGTTTCCTCCGCGCATAGCGAAGAGGATCTTGAGAAGACTGCCAAAGCCCACTACGAGAGCCTTAAGGCACTTTGATAATGGTGCAGAAGAAAGAAGTAGATAAATTTGTTAAAAAAATGGCAAACGCCAGTTCGGCGGGAACATCGCTGGCGTTTTCCGTTATAATCGGAGCGGCCATGGGCTGGTGGCTGGACAAAACGTTCGACACAAAGCCATGGCTTTTCCTGCTGTTTCTTGTCTGCGGAATCATCGCCGGATTTAAGAACATGGTTTATTTCATAAAGAAAACAGACCTTTTTGATGATGAAGATAGAAAATAAAATATTAATTCTGTCGTTGATTTTTTGCGGAATATTGTATACAGTATTCAGGTTTATATTTGAACCCTCGTTTTCAAACGCCATCCCTGCGGGCTACCTGCTTGGGGCGGTGAACTTCCGGTACCTCGCAAGGGGAGTAAGGAAGGTTGCGGAGGAGGGGAGACCCGGAACCGCCGTTATCTACTCGCAGATAAGGCTTCTGGTCTCAGGTGTTTTCGCATGGTACTGCCTTGTGCAGTTAAAAATGAATGTTGCAGGCATGCTGGTCGGGCTCACTGTTATGCCCGTGTGTGTGCCCATAACTGCGATATATAACAACTTAAAGGGGAAGAATGATGGAACACCCGCTTAATGTATCCATGCTCTTCGGCATGGAATTTTCCCATACCTACTGGCATGTTGTGATGACCTTCATCGTACTGCTTCTGGTTATTCTGGTAGGCAGTTTCTCTCTGCGCGCCAAGGCAGAAGTGCCCGGCAGAGGCCAGAACGCTGTCGAGCTGCTGGTTAAAGGTATATACGGCATGTGTGACGATGTGATGGGACCCCACGGAAGACCCTACATTCCCGTTATCTTCGGTATCGGACTGTATGTTGCGTTTTCCAACCTGATAGGTCTTATTCCCGGTTTCCTTGCTCCCACATCAAACCTGAACTCCACAGTTGCTCCCGCAATAGTGGTTTTCCTGCTCTATCAGTATATCGGTATCAAAACCCACGGAGCACACTACATTCACCATTTCCTCGGACCGGTCGTGTGGCTTGCACCTCTGATGCTCATCATCGAGCTTATCGGACACCTCGCAAGACCCCTCTCACTGTCCATGAGACTTTTCGGTAACATCTTCGGTGAAGAGCTTGTTATTGTGATCCTGTTCATACTCGTTCCGTTCCTTGTTCCGCTGCCCATGTTCATGCTGGGCGTGTTCACAGGTCTGCTTCAGGCCTATGTGTTCATGATGCTTTCTATGATCTATATCAGTGGTGCACTTGAAGAAGCACACTAAGAGATATAATAAACACGGAGGACTCAAATGTCTAAACTTGTAAGAATCGTTCTTTCTGTTGCAGCTATTTTCGCAGTTGCAGGCGTAGCTTCCGCTGCTGAAGCAGGCGCAGTTGCCGACGCTTCATGGGCGAAATACATCGGAGCAGGTCTTGCTATCGGTGTTGCGGCTCTCGGTACCGGTATCGGTCAGGGTAACGCTATCAAAGGTGCTGTTGAAGGTATCTCCAGAAACCCCAGCGCTGCTGGTAAAATCTCTACAACAATGATCATCGGTCTTGCACTGATCGAATCACTTGCTATCTACGCACTTGTTGTAGCTCTTATCCTTCTCTTCGTAGCTTAATATCAAAAAATATGATCGGGCGGACATTTAACGGGTGTCCGCCCTTTCAGCTTTATCTAGGGGGTTGCCATGTGGCAAAAGCTGAAAGATTTTAGCAAGAAGGATCCTCTCATTTTCACACTTATCCTTGCAGTTGTTCTGGTTGTCGGCGGTTTCGGTTCCATTCAGATGATGCATGCTACAAGCACTGCTGAATTCTGCAAAACCTGCCACCCGAAAGAGGCTGTTGAGGTAAGAGGAGAGTACTATTCCTTCAAAAGAGGCATCCACAGTGAGGCAGGCGTAAGCTGTCTTGACTGTCACGGCGCACCCGGCATCGACGGCTATCTGAATGCCCACGTTGTCGCCGGTATGAGAAGTTTGTACCATGAGATCTTCACTTCCGAAGAACAGGTCATCAAAGACCTCACAAAATTCGCCACAGACCCGAAAGCAGCGGAACATGCCGCTTCTCTTGAGTCCTGCGTATTCTGTCACTCAGATGACTTTAACAAAAAGATGAGACGTGACAAAGTCATCAAAGTTCTCGGCGAGTTCAGATTCATTGACGATGTAAAGAACCCCGAGTTTCGTGAGAAATTCGGCAGACCCGATATAATGACCGAAGGGCCTATCGGCGTTAACCCTGACCACCTTAAACACTATAAGGCCGGCGTAACCTGCTTCGACTGCCACCTTGGCATCGGACACGCAGGGGTTAAAAACCACAAGCCCAAAATGGAAACCTGCTTCAAATGTCACGACGAGAACAGAAACGTTGCAAAAGTTCCCGCAAACGACAACTGCGCCCAGTGCCACACAATGCAGAAGGGCAACCAGCAGGGAACATATGCAAAAACTGTTAAAGGCGACAAATGGTATATGGCTGACCTGAACTGTACGGACTGCCACGCAGATGCGTTCACTCTGCCCACGCCTGAGACGTGCGCAGGATGCCATGATGCGAGTTATGCCGACATAATGAAGGACATCCAGTCCACTTATAAGCAGAAACTTGCTCAGGCTCAGGCTGTTCGTGACAAATACGCAGCTCAGACAAAAGGAATGCCCGCTGCCAAGCTGGCTATCTATAACGAAATGAAGAACATCCTTCGTGTTCTGGAGAACGACGGCTCTAAAGGCGTCCATAACCCCGAATACTTCGACCTGATGTTCGACAAGGTTCCCGAACTGGCCACAGCCATCGACACATGGAAGCCCGAAGAGAAAAAAGCAGAGGCTCCCGTGCAGGCTAAAGCAGCAGAAGAACCTAAAAAAGAGGCTGCAAAGCCCGCAGGTCCTGTCAACTCGGCTGATGACATGGCTATGCTCGAAGGCTCTGAGACCATCAACCTTGCTGAGCGTCACGTTCCCGCACCCACAAAACCTGCCGTGATCTTTGACCACAAAGGCCACGCAGAAAGGGTTGCATGCGCAGACTGCCACAGCGAACCCGGTGTTCTCAAGTTTGAAATAACAGAAGTGAAAGGCTCTAAAAACGTCTTCCACGATGAACTCTGCATCAAGTGTCACAAAGAAAGGAAGGTTAAGGCCTCCTGTAACACTTGCCATAAGAAGTAAGGCAATAAGGGGAGCTTCGGCTCCCCTTTTTTTTCCGGCGATTATATGCGGCGCATTACTGCGTCAGCTTCTCTTCGGAACTGCTCACATACTTATGTGTATGCTCGCAGTCCTCTCATCGAATCTTCCTTGCACTGCTTGCATCTAATCACCGGAGTAATTTTGATTGTGTCTCATTGTGGTGGTGGTTCTGCGTCATTGCGAACGGAGTGAAGCAATCTCATCACATGACGGTTGCTGTGATATTGTTTTCCGGTTTTTTGTGTGTTAGGCGACTGCTACAGCACCTGCGGTGCTTCGCAGTGACGAAAAAAGAAGAGATTCTTCGCTACACTCAGAATGACAGCTAAACGTCTCTGCGAGAAGCGTAGCGACGAAGCAGTCTTCCATGCTCAAAAAGCCGTAATGAAAATCCCTCAAAACCACACTTTAAAGTCAGTCTATTCGACAACTAGTTGAAAGTGGACTCATACAGCCTTCGGCTATTGAACGAAGTGAAGAGTCTCTGCCTACTTAAGGTAGTCGGAAAGTCCAGAAAAGCGTTCGCTCCGTCTGCTCAGATACATTTTAACCGCATCTGGTGTTGAAATAACCGTCAGTCTGTTCTTTGCCCTCGTAACGGCTGTGTAGAAAAGCTCCCTAGTTGCAATGGGCGATTCCCATTCAGGAAGAACCAGAATCACGTGCTCAAACTCCGATCCCTGACTTTTGTGAACCGTCATGGCATAAACGTTTGACCAGACCGGCATCCGCATGACTGCCACAGGCTTATCCCTGTTCTGGAAATATGCCCGTATCCCGTCCTGCCGGACGATAAGCCCCGTTTCGCCGTTGAACAGGTTCAGGTTGTAATCGTTCTCGGTTATCATCACGGGCTGGCCGTGGAAATATTTTTCCGTACTGTTGCGCATTCCCTCTCTGGCCAGAGCTGAGAGTGCGGCAGTGTTCAGAGACTCTGTGCCGCCTTTACCCTTTACGTTCGGGCAGAGAATAACCGATTGTGCCGCCGCCGAAAGCATATGCTGCGGCGTTTCAGCCGCCGTGACCCTCCGGTGAAAATCTATGAAATAATCCCTGAAAAAACCTTTCATGTCAGTATCTGCGTTCAGAAACTCTATCTGTTTCGAGCTGTCACTGAGCATAACGTCCATTGCCGATTCAAAATCACCGTCTCTGCATGCTTTTGCAAGTCTGCCTATGCCAAGTGTGTCATCGAATCTGCGGCTGACGGAAAGCGCAACGGTTATGTCGGAAACAGCAGTGGCGGAAGTCCCCGCAACTGATGTTTCTGCGTAATCTTTTATGAGCTGTGCCCGCTCCTGCGTAAAGTTCTCCGTGTCGGATGCCGTGCATATGTCGCCCAGAACCGAGCCGGGCATAACAGAAGAGAGCTGGTCTTTGTCGCCGAGGAGGATCAGTCTGGCATCGGGGCTGAGTGAGCTGACCAGTTCCGACATCATCCTCAGATCCACCATGGATGCCTCGTCAACCACCACAATATCGTATGCCAGAGGATGTTCCGGGCTGAAACGGCTTCTGTCACGGCTTCCTGAAATTCCCAGAAGCCTGTGCAGAGTGATGGCCTTAAGCCCTGCGTCTGCTTCGGCAAGGGATTCGGTGAGGCGGAACGCCGCTTTGCCTGTGGGTGCTGTGACAGCTATGTTCAGAGGTTTTTCGCTCAGTCCTTTAAGCACGTTCAGCAGTTTCCTTACGGTGGTTGTCTTTCCTGTGCCGGGGCCTCCGGTTATGACGCAGAAGGGTGACAAACAGGCGCAGAGAGCCGCCGCTTTCTGCATGTTCTCCCCTTCACCGAACTCTTTTTCCAGAAGGTCCTTCAGTCTGGTCAGGTCATGCTGAACGGGTGTCTCGCAGTTGCGTCGGATAAAATCGCCTACTATGCGCTCGCTTCTGTAGAATGATGCGAGATAGAGCCTGCTGCCGCTGAATATTACCGGTGCGTTGTCTCTGTCGGAGACAGCTCCTGTCAGGGCTATTTTCTGTATGTTCTCCGCTGAAAAAGCGGTTTCTAGTTCGTCTTTGTTTTCCGCATAAAAGGGGAGGATGTCCAGCCTGTCGGTTTTCAGGCATGTGTGGGCGGATGAAACGGCGTAGAAGAGCACAGCAAAGAAAAGGTATGCGTCATCGTACCCGAAAACAGCGCACATCTGTTTTGAAAACTGTATGTCGATGTCCCTCAGATATCCCTCTTCGTATAGTCTGTCTGCGGTGTTCATTTCCGTATTATCCTTTCCATTTTTTCGATTATTCCGACTTTTGGTCTGTGGAAGTATATTCCGTTATCCCCTATCTTTTCCACTCCCCGCATGAAAATGTAAAGCCCGCCGCCCATATGGGTGTCAAAGTCGTAATCGGGCATATTCGATTTCAGATGCATGTGCAGTGCGAGGGTATAGATGTAAAGCTGTAAGTAGTAGTGGCTGTTCAGCATTTCATCAAGCATCCTTACCTGTGAGTATTCTTCCGCAGTGCTTCCAAGCCAGTTGGATTTCCAGTCGAGGATATAGAACCTGCCGTCATGAACGAAGATAAGGTCGGCAAATCCCGTCAGAATGCCTTCCATAGCGTTGAAATCAAGAGTTGATGCCGCTCTGGCGAACAGTTCCTCGCCCTCTGCGGCGAAAATTTCGGCTATCTGTGCAGAGCTGAACTGACCTGCCGAGAGCGAAAACTCCATCTCGTGGACGAAATCGTCCTGTGAAATACCTGCCAGCCGCAGGCCGCTTTTAAGTTCACGGGTCAGTATGGTCTCTATGCTCTGAGCCACAGCGGGAACGAATTTCTCATCGAAAAAGTATTGCTCAAGCCTGCTTTTAACCACGTCTTCGATGTGCTCCGCAGTGAAGCTGTTCAGTGGGATCTCCTCCATGCATTCGTGGAGGCAATTGCCCGCCTTTGCCCCTTTGGGGAAGGTGAATATATTGTAGTAGACTGCTTTTTCGGTCTCTGTTTTTGCGAACTGGTCAACGTCCCTGTCGGACGATGCACTGTGAACCAGCCTTGAGAAGCTGTTCATCTGCCAGCCTCCCTTCACCCGCCCCGAAAAGGCGAGGTTTTCGCCTGATGGCGGTGTTCTGCGGGCGGCATAGACCTGCAGAGGTGCTTCGGGCATTTCCAGAAGGGCTATCTCGCCCTTGTCAGACAGGAACTGACGGACAATATCCGTAGAGTATTCAACCGACCCTTTGCCCGTTGTTCCGCAAACAATGTAGCACATGGGTGAGCTGTAATACTCTCTCACATCAGAGAACATCGTATAGCAGACTGCCTTTGCACGGGTGAGGGCCACATATGCCAGCCGGAGTGATTCCGAAAGGTTTTCCTGCGCCGCCTCTTCCTTTGCTGTGCCTTCGGGCTTCATGTCGAAAACGAGGTTCAGGTCAGCGTCATGATATTTGGGAAATTCGTCACCGCTCTTTCTGCTGAAAGTCAGGAACGGGGTGAAAACTATATTATATTCCAATCCTTTGCTTTTGTGGATGGTGGTGATGGTCACTGCGTTGTCATCGCTGTCCATCTTCAGCAGATATTCGTCCTCACGGGTGGATGCGCCGTTAACCTTGTCTGTGAGCCAGAGAAGAAGCTGTGCCGGGGATGCTTTGTGTTCCGCTTCATACTCCTGAGCCAGTTCGATTATATGCACAAAGTTGGTGAGAACCCGCTCTCCGCTGGGGCTTTGGGCAAGTCTGGCCGTCATGCCGTATTTCTGCGCCGCACGGAAGAACATTGGCGCAACGCCTTTGGTCTTCATTATGTCGGAAAGCTCGGCGAAATCCTCAAATATCTGCTCCATACTGTCGTTCAGATTGAATATCCCATGGGCATCGTAGCCGAAAATATCCGTTGCGAGTGCAGTCCGCACGGCTTTTTCGGAATAGGGGCGAACCATTGCCGCCACAAGCTGAACCGTCTGCCTTGCCTGTGTGGTGAGAAAAACGCTCTCAGCTCCGGTTATGACGCACGGAACCATGCATTTTGTAAGAGCATCACGCACTGTCAGCGCCTGACTGTTGGTCTGGGTGAGCACTGCGAAATCGTTCGGGCGGACGGGGCGTGTCCCTTTTTCGTCCGTAAGCTGTGCACCGCTGTTCAGAAGCCTCGTTATCTCATATGCGCAGGCATCCGCAACGTTTGCCACGGAGCATTTCGAGCCTTGTAATGAGTGCCACATTATCATGGGGCTGGACGTGTCTTCGCCGTCTTTGAGGCTGATGTCTTTTCTGGCTTCTGAAGGATTATAGCCTATTCGGTCTATGCAGAAGGGGTTTTGGGAGGTGAAAAGGCTGTTTACAGCGTTCACCAGCCCCCTGCCGGAGCGGTGGTTTGTTGTCAGCGTGTATCTGGATTCCCTGTTGTCCGCTGCTTTCAGATAGGTGAAAACGTCCGCACCCCGAAAGGCATAGATAGCCTGCTTCGGGTCGCCGATCATAAAGAGCGGGGCGGGGGAGGTTCCGAATGTTTCATAAAAAATATCGTACTGATAGGGGTCTGTGTCCTGAAACTCGTCTATCATGACTGCGTGACAGCTTCTGCGCAGGCTCTCTTTCATAGCCTGCCCGTGCATCACCGCATCACGCATACGCACTATCAGGTCGGTGTATGACTGGCTGTCGGCCTTCATTTTGTAGTTTTCAAGGGTCTCTGCGCAATGGTCATAGCCTTCTGCATATATCATTGTGCGGAAATCCCTGTTCAGCCCTAAGCTGTGCTCCGATGCTTCCTTCCACCTGTCGACTGCGGAGATAAGCGGATTCTGTGGTATCTGCTTATTGTTTTTACGGGCTTTTTCAATACGTTCGGAAGTGAGTATCTCAATTTTTGAGGATTCGCCGAAGTTGCAGATATCGTTTTCGATGAACCTTTCAAGTTCATTGAATGCGGCATCCGTGTTTTCCGGTTTATAGGTTCTGGCGTTCAGGCTGTCTGCCATCTCCGCCTGAAAAGATTTCAGGTCGCATGCGGCAAAAGCGGATTTAACACTTTCGAATGCCTCTTTAATGCTCCTTTCCGCCGCCTCAAGTTCGCTCTCCTCAACATGGGGGCGGTTGATGATGCGCATGGAGGGATTGTCAGTCAGTTTTTTTACGAAGTTGACGATATCGTCAGGAGTTACTCCCAAAAGGAGCCTTGCGGATTCGGGTTTCAGGGGATAGATGCGTCTGCGCCAGAAATCCTGAACAGGGCGTTTCAGCAGGTTTGCCGAATCGCCTGACAGCTTGGTTCCGAAGGCGATGTTGCCGCCGAACGAGTTTTCGGTGAGCATTTTCTGGCAGAATCCGTGGATGGTGCAGATGAGGTTCATGTCGAAATCACGGATAGCCGCCCCGATACGCTTTTTCAGCAGTTCCTCCGGATGTTCCTTAATGTATGCATTTATGAATCCGTCGGTGCAGTCCTTTCCGTCCAGAGCATCGTTCAGCTGAGTAAGCCTGTCGTATATCTTGGTTTTCAGGTCGGCCACAGATGCTTTGGTGAAGGTGACCACCAGAATTTTTTCTATGGGGATATCAAGCTCAACGAGCATCCGAACCGTGAGGGCGGTTATGGTGTAGGTCTTGCCTGTTCCGGCGTTTGCCTCAATGAGATGTGTGCCTCTGAGCGGACAGCTCAGTATGTCGATGTTACTGCCAGTCATCGGTGTTCTCCAGTCCTTTGAAAATCTCAATTCCCGTCTGCATGAGCCTTTCGGTTATATCCTCTGTTCCGAAGCACAGAGAGTATTGCGGGAGGTTCGATGCGCTGTAGAAAAGGTCTCCGCCTATGCCGCTGTATTTGCGGCTGTCTTTGAGTGTTTTCTTTGCGGCGGCGAACCCTTCGGTGGGGTGGAAGCATAGGGGTGCTCTGTGCCCATCGATGAACAGCCTGACCAGCGTTTCAAGTGTTTCTTTAAAGCCTTCTCCCGATAGTTCTGCCATGTCCCCTTTGTCGTTTACCAGCAGGGTGCGTATGCTGTCCCCGCTTTTGAGAAGCAGAACGTGGCGTATCATCGCCCGCATAAGGTCTTTGGGTTTCAGTCCGCCTGTTTTGGGATATATCAGCCCGTTATCTGTTATTCCCTCGATACGCCCGTGGATGCGAAGACCGTTTACTGTAAGGTCTATGTCCGCACTGCGGGGCTGTCCGTGTTTAGTTATCTCGTTTGCCATCTGCACTGCGGAATCAACTATCCTCGCTTTATATCCTTCGCCCAGTCCTCCCGCAGGAAGCTGTGCCGTTGCGGCGGCATAGGCCAGAATATCGTCGGGGCTTCCGTCTGAAAGCACTCTGGCTGTGGTTTCGGTTCTCAGCTGAAACTCCTGCAGATTGTCCAGCACCATCCGCTCGGTCTCAGGATATGCGGTCTGTTGAATAGACAGGTCTATTCCCAGTGTCCTGCCCAGAAAATAGGCCGGAGGGTTGCTGAAAAACCGTTCAAGATCGGCGATGGTCACCTCGGCGGGGATCTCCGCCTCAAGGGGCGAGGGACAGAATTTTTTCTCCTGCGCCTGTGTGCCGAAAACCGATGCGGCATTGAACCGCTGTGAGCTGTATGTGTATAGTTTCGGGTTGTTTTCAAAATATCTTCTGCTGAAATTGTGCAGAGGATGCTCTGTGACAGGGGCTGCCACGCCGAACCGCATTTCAAGATGGCGGATAAGCTCCGTAACAATTATAGAGGGAACAAGCTCCCTGTTGTCGGTCTCGCTTCGCCCTGTGTAGCTCAGAAAAAGCCGCTTCTGTGCGCTGATTAGCGTTTCAAGGAACAGATATTTGTCGCTCTCCCGCTGGGTTCTGTCCCCTTTCCGGGGCTTTGCGGCGATAAGGTCGAACTCCGGCGACGTTTTTTCTCTGGGGAAACTGCCGTCGTCCAACCCCAGAACGCATATTACCTTGAAGGGGATGCTCCGCATGGGCATCATGGCGCAGAAGGTGGTTTTGCCCGTGATGAACCCTTTGGCGGTCTTAACCTCGTCCAGAATGCCGTTCAGGGATTCGAAAACGGGTCTGAAAGGCATCTTTATGCGGCATTGCGCCGTTTCTTCCCTGATGTCGGCGATGGCCTTTGACAGCTCAACCGCATCGTCGGCATATTTCGGATCGTCCGAAAGGAACCTGTCCGCCATTTCGGCAAGAACAGAGCACCATTCGTCCGGTTTCTTCTCACCTGTCAGCAGTTTTGCATATTTTGCGCACTGCTCTGCAAAGCTCATCAGACCGCCTATCTGCTCCGCCATAGAGAAGGGAACGTCCGCTCCTGCGGCTTCGGAATAGATGGTGTGTCTGCCGCCCTCGGCCAGCCCCAGCGCAAGCCTGCGCATTGCCCTGTCCCATGTGAAGGGGGTGTCGGCGGTTATGCCTTCCGCTCTCAGGGTTTCGCTGTCCAGCCCCCAGTAGGCTCCGTTGCGCTCCAGAATATCCAGAAGATACTGCACGGAAGTCAGTCCGAATTTTTCCGCCACAACAGGGCTTTCTATCAGTTTTGCCGCCGCCGACAGACTGAATTCGTCCGTCACGGCGAGGATTATCTCGGTGAACACCTTTGCGTTCCCGCTCTGCATCTTCTGCGGGATGTCGGCTATGGTGTATGGAACTGCTGTTTCGGTGCTGTATGGATTGTCGAACACCGAACGGATATAGGGTGCATATTTGCGGATGTCCGGTGTCATTACCAGAATGTCCGCAGGGGTGATGCTCCCGTCTCGGTTTATGGTGTCCAGAATGAAGTCGTAGAGCACCTCCACTTCCCTCAGCGGGTTGTGGCATGAGTTTATCGATATGGAATCGTCCGCCTGAGCGTCCGTTGTCTGTGTGAAATCATAAATCTCGGCCTGAATCCCGCCCAGCATGCTTTCAGGATGAGGCTCTTCGAAGTTGTCGGAATTTATGGATGCGCTGGCATTTTCGGTGAGATATTCGAAGAAATCCCTGCCCATTGTGCCCAGATTGTCCAGAAGTCTGTGGTTTTCCAGTATCAGAAGTTCCTCTGCGGACATTTTCGTCCGTTTTTCATAGCGGCGTTTCTCCCAGTCGGACATGGAATCGCCCCAATACTGCATGGTGGGGCAGAGCAGATAGAAATTAACGTCGGTATGGTTTCCCGCCTCAAGCAGGATGTTCATGAAAAATCTGGGGATAACGCTGATTCCGAAGATGTGCAGTGTATCCGTGCCGGAAAAGTCTACTTTGCCCGCCTTGCAGTCGCTGTAGAACCTGTCCAGAACGTGGGTCTTGCATCTTCGCCTGTCGGGGAAAACCTCGTTGAAAAGCCAGGGCTGCCAACCCTCGATGCTCTTTGTGGGCTTGCTGAATCCTTTGTTCAGCCAGTCCAGCGTCATTTCCGGTCTGTATACCTGATACTGGTCGAAGATGTCCGCTATCTTCTGGGACAGCCTGAACAGTTTTATCCGCAAGGGGTCGTTGTCAATATATTCAATAAGTTCCGAGTTTCTGCCATCGTCCTTGGCATAGAGCAATGTCTGGTAAACCCGCCATGTCAGCTCCTGCTTGTCGGCCCATAATTTTTCCGAACCGAAATGACGCTCAGCCAGTCTCTTTATGAGAGCGGCGGGGAAAAGATAGTCCAGATTGGCGCATATGCCCGTTTCTCTGGCCAGAGCAAGCCCTATCCACCTCTGCATACCGGACGTCTGGACGCAGACGACAGGCTTTTTGAGCGGGCGGGAGGGGTTATAAAGTCTTTTCTGCATCTCTTTCAGCAGGTTTTCCAGTTTGTTGCCGATAAATATATTGAGCATAACGGAATTATAGCTATATAATTAGAGTATTAAAAGTGTTTAAATACGGGTTTTAACTTTATGACTACATTGAAGTCCGGCGGCAAAACAAAATCGGTTCAGCTTCCCAGACCCATTGACGGTCACGAGAATCCACGCTTTCTGGCGGGGGTGCTCCATGGTATCCACGATGCCATAATCGTTCACGACGTTAAGGGCAATATACTGAGCTATAACAATAAGCTGTTGAAAATGCTCGGAATATGCGATGAACAGATGCAGATTCTGGCGAATTTCTATCATTTCTCCGCCGACGATATCAATTTTCAGGCGGGACGAAAATATTTTGCCGATGCAGTGAACGGTCAGGATCAGGCGTTTACATGGCAGATCAAGCGACCCGCTGACGGCGTTGTTCTGGATGTCGAGGTGTTTCTGACCCGTGTGCTGGACAGCCGCAGAAAGATGATAGTTGCCTCAGTTCGGGATATCACCGACAAAAAGGCAATAGAAAAGGAACTCATCTATTCCGAGAAGAGATACAGACAGCTTGTGGAATATTCGCCGGACGGAATCATTATCCACCGTGACGGCGTTGTTAAATACGTCAATCCCGCCGCCGCAAAAATATTCGGCGGTGCAGCAGAGGATATTCTGGGAGCAGAGGTTCTCGGCTTTTTTCCGGAAGAGGACAGACCCAGAATAGCCGAGCGGCTGAAAAAGCTCTACGAAGAGGAATCCTCAATGCCGCTGTCCGAATCGAAAATAGTGCGCAAGGACGGACGCATAGCCCATATAGAGTTCGCCTCCATACCGTTCAGTCTTGACGGGCGGATGGCTGTGCAGGTGGTTATCCGTGATGTCACTCAGAAGAAGATTCAGGAGGAGTACATCCGCTATCTGGCTCTCCATGACACCCTGACGGGGCTCCCCAACCGTGACCTGCTCTCCGACAGGATAAACCAGTCCATTGAGCGCAGAAAAAGGGACGGACAGCGTTCCGCTCTTATATACATAGACCTTGACGGCTTCAAACCCGTTAACGATACCCTCGGCCACGCCGCAGGGGACATAGCCCTTAAAGAGATAGCCGACAGGCTTAATGAGTCTGTCAGAAAATCCGATACCGCCGCCAGAATAGGCGGGGATGAGTTTGTGGTGCTTCTGGAGGGCGTGCACGATGTGCGGGAGATAGAAGAGGTTGCCGAACGCATCCTTGAGAACATAAACAAAGAACTGACCATAAAAGGCAAGGTGTTCCATGTCGGTGCCAGTATGGGCATAAGCATATATCCGGACGACAGTCGGGATGCAGTAAAACTGATGGCGCAGGCCGACAGAGCAATGTATATTGCAAAGGGCAGCGGCAAAAACAGATTCGTTTTCTGCTGCGAGTAGGTAAATGGGAAAAACATACGACATCGCCGACAATCTGGTGAAAATGGCCGAAAAGCTGAAATACGGCGACCACAGCGCAAAGGATAAGGTGCTGGAATATGCCGGAAAGCTCATCAGCGAGGAGTTCGGCTCCACAAGCATCTATATGCAGAAGCTGGGGATGATAGTCTTCTCCGCCAGAGACATGAGCGGTCTGTCGTTTGACGATGCAAAAGAAGTTTCAAGAGATAAATACGTTTTTCAGGAAGGGGTTAAGAGACTTGTTGCGCTCCTTGAACAGGTGAGAAGCTCAATAGGCGAACCTGCTAAGCTGGAGGGCGATTTTGTCGTGGTTCAGGCAAGGGACAAAAACAGCCTCACCCGCATCACATCATACATCAAAGCCAAAGGCTACAACACAATAGTCATATCGGACACTGACGACTGGAAGGAGAAGCTGGACGAACTATTGCCATAAAGGTGCAGGATGCACCTCACGAAGGAGGTTTGAAGGTATTTATTCCTGAGAACCGCCGTAGTGTGAGCGGAGCAAAGGTTTTACCTGTGCGAAGCGTTGGTAAAAAATGACAGGAGGTCATTTTTTACAAGATGTTAGAGAAGCTGGACGAGTTACTGCCATAAAGGTGATGGCTGTTTCTAGGTGTAGAAATTGCTTCTTAATGCCGAGATTCTTCATTTCATTCAGAATGACCCGAAAATCCTTGCTTGTTCAATACCTTTTATACAGCCTCAAATTCGGTACTATAATTCCCGCTATCAGCAGAATCACACCGAATATCTGAAACGCCACTATCTCCTCGCCAAGGAAAATTCCCGCCAGAATAAGTGTCATTACAGGTTCGATGGAGCTGAAAATGGACGTGTATGCCGCACCGATAATTTTAAGGCCTGCATAAAGAAGCCACATTGCAAGTGCAGAGGGGATAAGCCCCAGAGCGACGCAGAGGGCAAGCTGCTGCTGGGTGATCCCTGCCAAGCCTGTGCCGCCGTTTAAGACAGTGTAGCCTATTGCTGTGAAGAGCGTCACATAAAATGTTGCCGTGGTTGAGTTCTCATTTTTCAGAATTATCTGTGCCACTATAAGATAAGTTGAAAACAGTATAACCGACAGTCCGGCGAACATTATTCCCCTTATGTCAAAACTGCGCTGAAACGCATCGAAAAAGACCAGACTGCAACCGCCGAGAATAAGCAGAACAGAAAACAGAGACGACATCCTGAATTTTTCTTTCAGAAATATCACAGAAATTATGAGAACCACCAGAGGATAGAAATAGAGTATCAGAGATGCCGTTGAGGCGGGGATGTACTCTATTGATCTGAAAAACATAAGGCTTTGACCCAGATAGAAAAATATGCCCAGAAAAGCGCATTTTGCCAGCATGGTCTTTGTGGGGCGGAGCTGTCTGATATCTTTTATCCCGAAAAAAAGGAACAGCAGAATAGCGGCGAAAATGAACCGCAGGGTGAGCATACGGACGGATGTCAGCTCCAGCGTCATGCCTATTTTGCCGAAAATAACGAGCGTGCCATAGCAGATCGCCGAGAGAGCGGCGGCAATAATTCCTTTTAACATTTATCATCCCCACAGGCAAAAGATATGGATAAGCTCTTTGGAGAAAAAAGTCAATAAGTTAGGCTGTCGGCGGAATAAAATTTATAAACATATGTTCCCTATGAGGATTTTTGATAAGTGCATGCCAAAATAAAACTTGATTGTGTTTTTTTACTTAGATATATTACATACCCGAAACAAACAGGTGCTGTATTTTTATGATTTGTTTTAGTTGATTATTTCAACATCAGGTAAAAATCAAAAAACGTTATTTACGGAGTTGTCATGTTAACAGCATTTTGGTCCCGTATGTGGGACATGCACTACGAGACGAAAGCTCTCGTTCTGTTCAGCCCGAAAGCGATGGCCATGAAGATGAGAAAGGCCATGCAGTCATCCATGTCCAACGAAAAGGATGTGGACATCGCCGACGAAATGGAATCATCACCCGCTGAAACTTCAAACAGGGTGAAGCCCACTCCCGGCGGAATGAACGTTGAAGAACCCAAAGGCTATACCAGAAGACAGCTTATCGGTCTGTTTCTCGGTCCGCTGCTCTTCATTCTGGCTCTTGTTCTGCCTGCACCTGCGGGAATGGAGCCTGCGGCTCAGAAAATGGCCGCCATCACTTTTCTGATGGCCACATGGTGGATGTGCGAATCGCTCCCGATTCCTGCAACCAGCCTTCTGCCTATCCCTCTGTTTCCGGCACTGGGGCTTCTGCCCGCCGCAAAAGCGACAACGCCCTATGCTAACCACCTTATTTTCCTGTTCATGGGCGGCTTCATCATTGCACTTTCCATGCAGAAGTGGAACCTGCACAGACGCATCGCTATGAACATTGTCAAGTTCATCGGTTTTTCGCCTAACAGAATAGTTCTGGGCTTCATGGTTGCAACAGCGGCTCTTTCCGCTTTTGTTTCAAACACCGCAACAACGGTTATGATGATGCCCATAGGCCTTGCTATCATTGCACACGTTATTGACGAGGGCAAAAAAGAAGGCCTTGATAAAGAGATAGACTTTTCACCCGAAAAATTTACTTTCGGCCTTAACCTTATGCTGGGTATAGCATATGCGGCTTCCATCGGCGGTATCGCAACGCTTATCGGAACGCCTCCCAACACGGTTCTTGCCGGATATCTTAACAAAACCTACGGCTTTGAAATAACATTTGCCAACTGGCTCCTTGTGGGCGTGCCCCTTGTGGTCATCTTCCTGCCTCTTTGCTGGTTATGGCTCGTCAAGTTCGCAAACCCCATGGATCTGAAAAGGGTTCCAGGCGGTAAGGAACTTATTGATAAAGAACTGAAAGGGATGGGAAAAATGAACAAGGGCGAAAGATACACCGCAGTTGTTTTCGCTGTAACGGCTCTTGGCTGGATATTCATTAAGCCTGTTTCAGCACTTTTCCCCGATCCTTCAATGGTGACGGATTCTGCCGTGGCCATGATGGGCGCACTGCTTCTTTTCCTTATTCCCATAGACCTGAAAAAGAACAGCTTTGTTATGGACTGGCACTGGGCCTCCAAAATGCCCTGGGGTGTTCTTATCCTTTTCGGCGGCGGTCTTGCACTGTCCGATGGATTTCAGGCCACAGGTCTTGCGGAGTGGATCGGAAATCAGGTGAGCCTGCTTGAGGGAGCTTCAATTTTTGTTCTGATAGTTGCCGTCACAACGCTCATCATCTTCCTGACGGAGCTTACGTCAAACACCGCCACAGCGGCAATGGTAATGCCCATTCTGTCTGCTGTTGCAATCGGACTTGGCCAAAGCCCGCTTCTGCTCACTATTCCTGCGGCCATAGCCGCTTCGTGCGCATTCATGCTGCCAGTTGCGACTCCTCCCAATGCGATAGTTTTCGGTTCGGGTTATGTCACCATCCCGCAGATGGTTAAGAGCGGCTTCGGACTTAATATAATAGGTATCGTGGTAACTGTGCTTATAGTCTATCTGATATCTGTCCCTCTGTTCGGCATACAGTTTGGTGTTGTTCCTGAGTGGGCACTGAACGTAGTTAAATAATCAACATAAGGGGAGCCGAGGCTCCCCCTTATGTTGTTGACAAAGTTTGCTTTGCGCTCTTAAGCCTCCCTTTGCCAAAGGGAGGTTTGGAGGGATTTTCTTTTATTAGCAGGGAAATCCACCCTGCCCTCCTTTCCCAAAGGAGGGTGCAATAAAGCAAAACTATAGTTTGTCATCAGTCTGAGGGGAGCCGAGGCTCTCCCTTTTTTTATGCTTGTATCAGCTTGACATTTATGTTCCGGTCAACTATAGATATATCTCTTTGAAAAGAGTTCGGGATGTAGCGCAGCTTGGTAGCGTACCTGTCTTGGGAACAGGTGGTCGCAGGTTCAGCCGCAGGCGCCCGAACTTGTTTCGGGCTCAATCCTGTCATCTTCAGGATTTGAGTTTAACTTATGAATATAACGTTCGGGATGTAGCGCAGCTTGGTAGCGTACCTGTCTTGGGAACAGGTGGTCGCAGGTTCAAATCCTGTCATCCCGATTTGAAAAAAAGGGGCATTAGCCGAATGGCTGATGTCCCTTTTTTAATTTGAAGGATGCAAGATTTGGCGAACTTGTTTCGCCATCAATCCTGTCATCCCGATTTGAAAGAAAGAGGGCATCACTCCGTCAGGAATGATGCCCTCTTTTCATTTAAAAAATATAAAAAAACCGGAAACTTTTAAATTCCGTGAAAACTTGGGTATAAAATTTCGTCTTCGTGTTCCGCCAGATACTTGCGGGGCGGTTTTCCGAAGTGCTTTTTGAACATGGTTATAAATGCTGTAACGGATTCATACCCGAGATCCCAGGCCGTCTGCTGAATTGAGCTTCCGGTTTCCAGTTTCCGCAGAGCCGCAAAAAGCTGGAACTGCTGGCGCCATTGACCGAACGTCAGTCCGGTCTCGTTTATGACCAGCCTTGCGAGGGTTCTTTCCGACATGCCCATTGTTTTCGCCCATTCGGCAACGGTTCTTCTGTCTGAAGGGTCCGAGGAGAGCACGTCTGCAATCTCTTTCAGTTTCGGGCTGTAGGGAATTGACATGCTGTAGCTTGCAACGGGCATTTTTATGAGAGTGTTTATCATGACGTTTGCGAAATGCAGGTCGTGATCGTTCTCATAATAGTTTTCGGGCATAGTTGCCATGTGGAGGATCATCTCCCGCAGAAGGGGGGAGAGGGTCAGGAATCCGCACTTTTCAGGCAGCCCATCAATGATGGGGTTAACGAACGCCAGACAGTAGTCTGTGTGTGCAGCTGTTTTAACCTGATGCGGTTTGTTTCCGGGGATAAAGAACGCACAGTGCTGGGGTATGACCCATAAGGTATTGTTAACTGTGCAGTTGATATTACCTTTCAGGTTGAGGACAAGCTCACCTTCCGGGTGCGAGTGTTTCTCTTTTATGTGTTCTTTGTCTCTGCTGAGAATTATTGCCCTTGCACAAGGGCCGCTTTTTGAAGAAATATCCATAATGTGTCCACCAAATAAAGCCTCTAAATCCGAACATTGTCAGAATTTAGAGATTGATTGTCACTTCAGCCGGATTGTTTATAAATCCCGCCGCTATATAATCCACGCAGTAAGAACACATCATCCAGTTCCTTTTATAACAAAAAGCTACGGGTAAATCAAAAGCCTAATTGTGTTTTTCTTATGCAGAAATCCACAGTTTTAAGCCACAGTTTTTGACTGAGCCCGTACATTAAAGGTTTTGTTTTAGAGGAAGTTATTAAAATCAGAGGTGCGATGACGCAAGAATGGGGGTTTGCAGTTTTATCTGCGGAGCCTCGTTTCGGTGTGTCCGGATACCTTCTGACCGCTTTTTATTAAGTACGGCTATTGTTTTCATTTTGGGAAATAAAAGCGTAATACCAATGGAGGCTAATTTATGTCAAAAAGAATTTTAGTTCTTTTGATGCTCGCCCTCACCTGCACGTTTTTACTTGTGGGTTGCGGCGGGAGCGACGGTTCTGACGGCAAGGATGGCGCAGATGCAGATTCAGCAGCTATCATTGCGGAACTTAAAGCTCAGCTCGAAAGCGGAGCTATCACTATTGCTCAGTATGAGCAGGCAATTGCAGACCTGCAGGCAGCTGCAACAGCAGGAAAGATCACACAGGTTGAATCTTGCGCCGTTTGCCACAACGACGTTGCAGGAACACACGAAGTTGAAGCATATCCCGCTGCTTCAGGCATCGGCGTAACATACGGTGCTGATACGGCGACAATCACTTTCAGCGCAAAAGTTGACGGCGTTGCACTTTCCGGTGCTGCTCAGGGTGTAACACCCACTGTTTCTGCGTATGCATACTACTATGTTGCAGCTCAGAGCACAGCTATCGCAGGCACACAGGAAACAACAAGGGGCTTCGTACGCGCAAGCATCCCCTCTGCCAGCGTTGCTATTTCTGAGACAGGAACAACAGGTAACTATACTGTAGTTCTGTCAAACATGGCAGTAAACGCTCCCAACCTTACACTCGGAACAACTCCCGTAAGATTCATGCTTACATTCAATAAGCCTGTATCTTCAACTCAGTCTGCCCAGGCCATGACCTTCACTTATGACTCCGGCACTCTTCCCGAGCTTCTCGTTGATGACAACGGATGCGTAAGATGCCACACAAGCGTATTTGAAACAAATGCTGCAACAGCAACAGCTCACCACGGCGCATACCAGCCTCAGGGCAAAGCTTGCGTTGTTTGCCACTCAAGAGCAGCAGGTTATTCAAACGGTACACTTGGCGGCGGTTCCGGTTCCAGCACAGAGCTTGGTCACAGACTTACAAACTATGTCCACGGTGTTCACAACTCTGAGAACATGCTCGGCGGAATATTCGTAAGATCATACAACTCTACAACAAACGAACCCACTACAACCACTCCTAACGGAAGCAGCACATTTGCTATAGGTTTCCCCACAAACGTAGCTGATTGCGAAGTTTGCCACACATCTTCAACTCAGGTTGCAGCTGTTACAGCAGACACTCAGATGAACCTGACTCTTTGCAAATCTTGCCACAGAGGAAACAAAAACGTTTGGAACTCAGCCGGCGCAGGCTACTCTGATGCTATCGCAGATGTTTGGGCAGCCATACCCTTCTCAACAACTGCAGTTCGTGATATCCACACAAGCATGACAGAAGCCAGCAACTGCCTCACTTGCCACGGTGCAGCAGGTATCGCCCGCAGCTTCAACAAAATACACACCGGCAAAAGCGCATCCAGAGAGAACGGTAAAAACATTTACTACTTCACTCCCGAAGTGGCTGTCAACACAACTACCAGCGTAATGACAATTACCTGGGGTGCGTTCATCGACACAAACAGCAACGGAACATATGAAGCCGGTACAGATACTAAAGTTGATGTGAAAAACACAACTGACACAACTAAGCCTATCTTCATGCAGTCATACACAGACAGAGTTGTTGACGGCGTAGCAAAATCTGACGGTGTCAGAATCCTTGTGGGCTACTATGGAAAAGGCACAAAAGATGTTGTTGCATACGACGGTTACACAAAAACCAACCTTACAACAACCAGTGCTGCAACTTCCGGCTACACAACTTATGACGCTTCAACTGGCAAAGCCACAACAACCGTTAAGCTGAATGCGACTACAATCGCTAACTACAGCGTAACCGGCGGTATCGTTGGTATCATCGGTATTCCGTGGGTTAACGGCGAAAACGCTATCGTAAGAAGCGTTGCTGCTGAATACAACGTTGACGGCACAGCTGTAACAGCTCCCAGAGGAGCAGTTGCGAACGACACAAAATGCGACGCTTGCCACAACTCAATAGCTATCCACCTTGAGGAAGCATCTACAGGCGCTCACGGTCACACGGCTATCGGAAAAGTTGACGTATGCCGCATTTGCCACGTTCCCAGCGCCGCTGCAGGTCACTATCCTCAGCAGTCAAGATCCATCGACTCTTACATCCACGCCATCCACGAAGGACAGGCAACATTCGCATCTTACGGTTCACTTAAGATCGAATATCCTAAGAGCACAGCAGACTGCCTTGCTTGCCACGATTCCGGCACATATGAAGTTCCGGATCAGTCTAAAGCTATCGGCGGTATACTGAGCGGATCTGAAGGTAAAAACACAACAGCAGACCAGTTCACATACGGTCCTGCAGCTGTTGCTTGCGGCGGCTGCCACAGAGCATACCCGCTGATCATCGGCGACGCAGGTAAACTTGCCAGCTTCAACGCTCACACTAAAACTTTCGGCTACAAAGTGGCTGTAAGCGATATGAGCTACCTTGATGTTGTCAAGGCAGTGTTCAAACTGTTCTAAGTAACTGAAAACAAAGAAAGCTCCGTGCCCTGTAAGGGGTGCGGAGCCTCTTTTAAATTCTTTCATATGCAATCCGGTGACAGGTTTCTCCGGTCTGCACCTGAAAGAATACGGCAGAGAATCTCCGATTTGCACTGGATTCGGAAAAATAAAAAAGGTAGCCTCCTTTTGCCATTTTTATACGCTAGTATTTATAATGACTATTCCGGCTCCAGTGCTTTCTTATTTTTTCCTTAAATATTTCGGTGTGTTTTTATTCCATTTTTTATATGCCCTGTAGAATGCGCTGACCTCGCTGTAGCCCAGAAGGGCGGATATGGATGCGTCGTCCAGTTTTGTGTGCATGATGTAATGTTCGGCCAGACGTCTGCGGACGTTTGTCAGAGCCTGCATGAAGGTTTTTTCTTCGGCTTTCAGATAGTTCTGGAGTGTCCTCACGCTGACATTCAGGCGGGAGGAGATAAACTCTATGGACGTGCCCCTGTCGCCTATGTTTTTCAGTATCTCCTTTTCCACTCTGCCGAACCATGAGCTTTTTTCCTGCTCCTGAAGCAGGTTTGCGGCCTGAGTTTCAAAGTATTCCAGCATGGACTGGTTTGCATTGTCCACCGGAATATCAAGTTCATCCTTTTTGAAGAAGAGGGCGTTCTCCTCTTTTCCGAAAAGGATGCTGTCTCCGAAAAGTTCCCTGTGTTTTGCACAGTCGGCCGGTTTTTCCCCTGTGAAATGCGTATGAGCCGGAAACACATGTCTGCCCAGAACCCCTGAAAGAATGTTCAGAATGCCGCTCATGTGTACTTCGGCATGATAAGGCGGCACGGGAATGTTTCTGTTGCCGTCTATGTATATTGCAAATTTACAGAATTTTCCGTCGTCAGAGAAATGAAACTTCAGGTGTTCGCTTATGAGCTTCTGATAGACGCTGAATTTTTCTATCATCTCCCGCAGGGTCTTTGTGTTCATCAGCAGATAGCCGAGAATCCCCAGCGACTGATAGGGTATGGACTGGCCGATATCCAGCGAAAGATAGGGGTTGTCCGTTTTCTCCATGCAGTAGCGGAATATGGCGGAGAGCCTGCGGCTGTCGATGCCGTGGACGTTCTTTGAAAGCTGTTCAGCTCTGAGCCCCACATGGGCGAGCATCTCTCCGGAGGGTATTTTTGTGTTCTGTTCCAGAGCTTTCAGAACGTATTGGAAAGTTATGGAGGAGACCAGAGTCATTGTTCAACCTTTTGAGTTTTCGTAAAATGTCAGTAATAATTCATGATATAGCATACAAAAGCGGTAGTAAACATGTATAATGCGATAAAATACCCCTGAGGACATACAAAAATGTGTAACTGCAAGAAAGAGATCAAGGTTGATGAAAGCTATGTCAGCTTTAAGAACATCAACTGCTTCGAAAATGCCTGCGTTGTCATTGACCATCTTCTGAGGATACTGAAAGAGCCTCGGAATGCAAACGCCTACTGGGAAAGATTTGTGACGAGAATCCCTGATGCTTACTACGCACGAGACCCAAAACAGGACCCCAAAGAGGTCCTGCTTTATATGGTTTGCTCCTGCGCATCAAACATCGGAGAACTCTTTGATGCCGTGGCAGATGAGGACGCAGCACACGCTCTGGAGAAATGCGAGTCCGAGTGCTGCTGACGCAGGTCAGACCTGAGCAGACAGCCCGTCTGCGGATTCCCTGCTCTCTCTGCTGCTGATTATAGCCTTCTCTATAACGGAGATAAACTCGTTGTCCATCTTCCATGGCTTAGTGAAAAAATGGAAGATCTTTCCGGCACGGGTTACAGACATCACAGTGGACACCTGATAGTATCCTGACAGTACGATTATGCGTATATGCGGGAATTTTGCGTTTATCATCCGCACAAGCTCTATTCCGTTTTTGCCCGGCATTTTCAAATCTGTAACAACTACGTTTATTCTGTGCTGTTCCAGCATATCCATGACCTGCATTGAGTCGCTGCAGAACATAGTGCTGAACCTGACGTCGCTCAGACTGCGGTCGATCGCTTTAAGAATGCTCTCCTCGTCGTCAACAAAGAGAACGATGTCAGAATCTGTTATCGTATGCATAATAGGCCTCCGTAATCAGTCGCTCGGCTTTTTCAATTGTTTGTATAGATAATCCCTCAACTGCGGGCATTGGTTCAGACTCCATTCCCGCCCGCACTCTGGCCGCCACAGAGGACACTGCATTAAGCACGCAGGCAATGAACCTGTTTTCCGGCGAAACAGAATCAAGGTTGTTTCTGTAGTGTATAATTTCCAGAATATCAAACGGCATATTGTACAGATCCAGCAGATGACATGTGATATTCAGGCTCAGGTCTTCTTTTATGCCCATGAGGTTTTCGGCCTCGTGAAAGGTTATTCCGTTTCTCAGGGCGGTTTCGTAAATTTCCCTGAATGCATCCGGTTTTGATGAAAGTAGAATTATCATCCCGATGCATGAGAGTATCCCTATCGTGTCCGATACGCTGCGGTTATATTTTTTGCCCGAATCATGCAGACACAGCTCTACCGCTTTGTTCAGTATCAGCGCATGCCGGAATATTGCTCTCAGGTCGTCTTCGTTAACTTTTGAAGGCACCATCCCCTCTGAAAGCTTATACATCAGCACTATCTCTTTTATGGTGTTCAGCCCTATCATCAGAATGGCCTGTTCCAGAGGAAGATATTTCTTTCCGCTGTAAAACACTGAATTGCCTATCTGCATTATCTTTGCTGTCATGGAGGCATCCTGTTTCACTATTGAGGCGATCTTTTCAATGGATTTACCCGCCTGAATGGCACGCTCCAGCCTGAGATATATTTCGGGGATGCCGGGCAGTTTGTCCATCCGGCTGAATATTCTGACAAGGTCTCTGTTTTTTACCTGCCGCACAGTCCGGATGATATGGATTATCTTCTCCGCAAGGTTATAGTCGGTCCAGGGCTTTTTGAAATAGGCCATGGCTATGCCCTTGCTTATGGCATAGGTTATGGTGTCCGTTTCCACATATCCGCTGAGGATGGCACGGAAAACGTTGGGGTACTGTGATTTTACGGTCGTCAGCAGCTGTATGCCGTTAACATCCGGCATCTTATAGTCGCTGAGGATCAGCTCGGCTTCGTTTTTGCTCAGGATATCCAGAGCCTCCTCCGCACTGTTGGCTATAAGCACATCCAGACCCTCACAAACGAACATGCGCCTTAGTGAGTTGGTTATATTCAGTTCGTCATCAACAATAAGTATCTTTCCCTGAGTTGAGTTCATCCGTTACCTTCCGCCAGTTCTCATTGGGATTCTGAAAGTGAAAGTGGTCTTTCCGTCACTGCTTTCAGCGTCTATGGTTCCCTTGTGTCTATTTACGATTATTTCGTATGAGGTGCTAAGCCCCAGCCCTGTTCCGCTGTTTTCGGGCTTGGTGGTGTAGAACGCACTGAATATCCTGTCCAGATCCTCTTCGCTTATGCCGCCTCCGTCGTCGGTCACTGAACAGCAGGCCATGTTTCCGAATTTGAAACTGCGGATGGCAATGGTTCCGTAGTCGTCCCTCTCCTGTGCTTTAATGGCCTGAACAGAGTTCAGGATGAGGTTGAGGAGCACCTGATTTATCTCGCCGGAGCAGAATTCGAAATCGGGGATATCCTCCAGTTCCTTTGTCACCTTGGCCACAAACCTGAACTGACTGCGGCAGATGTCCACTGTGGATTCTATACTGTCGTTCAGGCTGGCAGGTTCCATTCGGCCGGTGTCGTTTCTGGCGAATGCCAGCAGACCCTCTACAATGTGGGATATACGCCTGAAACCGTCCGAGGATTCCTTGAATATGTCTTCGGTGTCCTGCAGAAGATAATCCACCCTGTGCAGGTGTTTCAGCTCTTCATATTCAGGAAGCCTGTCGGCGGGGATCAGCCCCTTCGCCTGCATCAGAAAGGCAAGAAAAAGGTTCCTGTAGTTCTTCAGGACGTCAAAGTTGCCGGAGATGAAACCGAGAGGGTTGTTCAGCTCGTGCGCCACACCGGAGGAGAGCTGTCCCAGTGAGGCCAGTTTCTCCTGCCTTATCAGAGCCGCCTGAGTCACCCTCAGTTTTTCCAGAGTCTCTGTGTCCGTGTCCGCCAGCGACATTTCCAGTCTGCGCAGACGGCTGTTTGCCAGTCTGACCTCCGTTTCCAGTTCAATGATCCTGAAAAATGGTATAAGACTTTCTGCCATCTCAGGAAAATATGAGATATGTATGCGGCCTGCCTCCCCCGCTGAGATGATATGGTTTCCGGCAGAGGGCATATTGCCGCCGTGGGTGTCCGGTCTGAATTTCGCATTAAGTCCGCATATCTCCTGTTCCAGAACTTCCGCCGCATACTGAACGTATTCCGCCGGATCTTTTATATCTGATTTGAGCATTTCGGCTATTTCGTTAAAACTGAACATCCTTCTCCTCCACTGATCCGCTTTTTAAAGGAAGCGTGATAGTAAATTTTGCTCCGCCGTCGTTTTCGGCATAGAGCATGCCTTTGTGTTTGTTGACAATGATATCGTATGAAATGCTTAAGCCCAGTCCGGTTCCCTTTCCGGGCGCTTTTGTTGTGAAGAACGGGTCAAATACCTTCCCCAGATATTCCGCAGGGATGCCTTTGCCTGAATCTCTGATAGTGCAGACCACAAATCCCAGATCCAGCCTTGTGGCTATGTCTATGGTTCCCTTTTTTTCTCCGGAATCCTCAATGGCGTGAGCCGCATTGACTATAAGGTTAAGAAGCACCTGATTTATCTCGCCGCCGTTGCAGAGTATATCCGGTAGGTCACGCAGGTCGAGATTGACATCTGCAACGTACTTTATCTCGTTCTTTGCCACTGTGACCGTGCTTCTGATACCCTCGTTCAGGTTATAGGGAGCCAGTTTCTCCTCTATGTCTATTCTGGAGAAGTCCCTGAGGCTGTTTATTATCCCTGAAACTCTGGCGAATCCGTGCTCGCATTCTTTAAAGATGTCCTGAGTGTCGGACATTATGAAATTCACTCTGCTGTTGCTTCTGCTCTTTTCCATTTCGTCAAAAAGGCTCTGTATATCGTTTCCGCACTTTCTGCCGCACCTTTTTTCCATTTCGGCTATGCTGTTTTCCAGTTCCTTAACATATGAGAAGGTCTGGTCGTAATACCTTTTCATCACATCGAAATTGCTGGAGATGAAACCCACGGGGTTGTTCAGCTCGTGGGCGACTCCGGCGGCCAGCTGACCTATGGATGCCAGCTTCTCCTGCTGAACCATTCTGGCCTGAGTGAGCCTGAGCGTGTTGTTCAGCTGTTCGGATTCGGCATATGCGTTTTTAAGTTTCTGGTGGGAATCGAACAGTTCCTTTGTGCGCAGACAGACGATATCCTCCAGATTCTCCTTATGCATTTTCAGCTCTTCTTTGAGTTCGTATATCTGCGTGATGTCATACCAGATGTCTATGAACTCGATAACCTCGCCGTCTGTATCGGTTATGGGGTTTATGGTGGCGTTTACATAAAACTTTTTGCCGTCCTTCGCCCTTTTCTCTATGACCTCCCGCCATATGAAACGGTTGAGGATCGTTTCCCAGTAGTTGATGAGGGTGTCTTCATCGGTATCGTAGTTTCTTATCATGCCGACGGGAGCGCCGATTATCTCGTTTTTGGTGTATCCGGTTATCTCGTAGAATTTCTTGTTCGCATAGGTTATTTTGCCCTCCAGAGAAGATCTTATGACTATGACGCTTTCGTCGATGGCTTTCAGATATTCGGAGAGGTTTTTGTTGGTCTTTTCCAGTTCCAGTCTGTTTGAGAGTATTTCAGAGCTCATTGCGTTTATGGTATCTGCAAACCTTCCCAGCTCGTCCTTGCGGAGCACTTCCAGATGAACGTCGTAGTTGCCGGTGGTTATGCTGTTGATGGCATTCTGCTGTTTTTTCAGCGGGCTCAGAACCATGCGGGAGATAAGGAACAGGAAGCAGATCGTTACCAGAACGGAGACAAACGCATACTGGGTTACAAAAAAGTCGCTGTATTCCCTGTATATCTGGTCGGCATAGTATTTATCCACTTTCAGATATATCACGGCCTGAATGCTGCTCTGGGAAAGGTTGTCAAATATCTGGCCGGAAACGGGCACTGCGGCTTCGAAGGTGTTGTCCGAGTGCATTTTGCGGCGTATGAGAGCGTGTTTTTCAAAAACGGCCTTAACCAGTTCTGATTTCCATGGTTTGCCGATTTCCGCAGGACTGCTGCTGGCGATTATCCTGCCGTTTGCGCCGCAGACGTTCATATAGCTTATGAACCTGTTGGATGCGGCGTTTTCAATTAACCTCTGCAAGCCTTTAATATCCTGCGAATTGATAAGGGATGCCGCCGACCAGTCGAGACTGGTGAGGGTCATAGAGGTCACTTCGGATATCTGCTCTGCCGTTTTTTCCTCCATCCTCTTGTTGAAGATTATGGAGGAGAAGAACCCTGAAATGACCATGATGGTAATGATGTACAGCGGCAGAGTTATGAACAGCGAATTTTTTCTTTTTATCCTGCTCTGGTCAAAATGTTTCATGGCAGAAATTCCGTTGTGTATATGTTTTCAAATTCTTCCGGTTTTTTGTTCAGAAAAGCGGACACCTCGGCGATAACTCTTTTAAACTGCTGTGAATCGGCGATTTCTCTGTTCTCTTCCGCTGTGTGGAAGCGGAAGCTCTCATAAAACCCTTTGAAATCTTCCGTGGGCATGCCTTCGTTGGCGGCCATTATCTTATAGGCTTCGTCCGGATTCATTTTTATGAAATTCTGAGCCTTATACCATGCAGAAATGATTATTTTCAGGTCTTCCGGTCTGTTTTGTATCAGCTTTTCAGATGCCAGCAGGGTGTCTGTCATATAGCCGGGCATATCGGCTGTTGTGGAGATTATACGTCCGTTTCCCTTTGCGGCCGCTTCCGAAAGAAAAGGCTCATAGGTGTACAGCGCATCCGCTTTGCCCGCTATGAAAAGCTCCATGCCCTCTGCGGCGGGAACGTTTATTATCGTAACGTCGCTGATGCTTATTCCGCTCTGCTTCAGCACCTTATAAAGCAGAAAATGCTCATCGGTGTTCATTTCCACAGCGATACGCTTATTTTTAAGATCATTTAACCGGGCAATTTCAGATTTTACAGCCAGTCCGTCCCCGCCTTCGATGGTGTCGGATGAGAGGATTATTTTCGCTTTTTCACCCTTGTCGCTGTAATGCATTGCGTTGAAATATGTTGAATGGGTTATATCGGTGTTGCCCATGTAGAGTGAGCGCATGTTGTCCGACCACACAGAGAAACGGATCAGCTCAACGGGTACGCTGCCGAAATAGCCGTTGGCTTTTGCAATATACCATATTTCACAGGGGGGCCAGTCGTTGACCCCAATGTGTATGGGCTGTTTCTTCTCCCTTGAACAGCCCGAAACAAATAGAATAATAATGCCGAAGAGCAGAATAATTGTGTATTTCATAAAGAGCCTCTGCCCTTTATTAATCAAAATCCGTGCCACTATCTGCGGCGGAGAATGTTCAGCCTCCTGTTGAACGCCTGCCTGCTTAAGCCTATGATATCTGCGGCTTCTTTCTGTTTTCCGCCCGTTTCTTCCATCGCCTCGGTTATCAGCCTGTCGGTGGTCTCCTGTAATGTGGGAAAATGCCCGAAAAGACTCTTCAATCCTGACTTGGAGCTGCTCTGACGGGGATTTTTATTCACTTTTCTGTTCAGAGTTTCGGGTATGCTGTATCCCAGCTTAAAATTGAGCAGTGCATCCTCGACCATGCTCTTGAGCTCACGTATGTTTCCGGGAAAGCTGTAATTGCTAAGTATATCAAGCAATTCCTTCGGCGGTTCCTCCGATGTCAGTCTCAGTTCCCTTGCTGTTTCCGCATAAAAATATCTCGCCAGAGCATCAATATCCTCTCTGCGTTCCCTCAGGGGCGGAAGCTCTATTTTGAATGTGCTCAGCCTGTAGTAAAGATCGTTGCGGAAACGCCCAGCCAGAAGCTCATCCACAGGCCTGTTAACCGCTGTAACTATCCTTGCCCTGCTTATTTTCGGCAGATCGCTGCCAAGGGGATAGTATTCTCCTGTTTGCAGAAGTCTCAGAAGTTTTATCTGGCTGGCCTCCGGCAGATCGGATATTTCATCCAGAAATATGGTTCCGTCGGCGGCAGTTTCAAGCAGTCCGCTGCGGCTTTTGTCCGCTCCTGTGAAAGCTCCTCTGACGTGTCCGAAAAGGGTGTCGGAGAACACGGCATCATCCACTCCGGAGACATCAAGGGTCACATACTGCCCCTTCCTCCCGCTGCATCTGTGCAGAGCCTCGGCCGCCAGTTCCTTCCCGGTTCCGGTTTCGCCTATTATCATTACAGGTTTGGAGGTAGGTGCTATGGCCTCTATGTATCTGAAATTCCTCATCATCTGCTCATCGTTGGTGATTATCCTGTGGAAATGCTCCGGATATTCCAACTCGTTTTTCAGCAGATGCCGTGTTACCAGATCAAGCTCCTCTTCGAGTGATTTCAGCAGGAAAAGGTTGTCCAGCGTGGCTTTCAGCCTGTTTATGTCGATAGGTTTCGTCAGGAAGTCATAGGCTCCCAGTTTGAGATATTCCACAGCTGTTTCGGCGCTGTTCTCCCCGGTTATTATAAGGACGGGCATTGAAGGCACGATGCTTTTTATTATCGAAAGGCATTCTCTGCCGTCTGGTTTCGGCATATGGATGTCCAGAAAAACAGCGTCGTACTGTTTCAGAACGCTCTCTTTAAGGAGGCTGCGTACACCTGAATCGGGTGTGACAGGGTTGAAATCCCCTATGGTTTTAAGAACCCTTGAAACGGATTTAAGGAAATATTCATCATCGTCAATAATCAGAATGTTCTTCATGGTTGTCTCCTGCTTAATTATGAGCACCATGATGCTCAAAATCAAGCAAAGTTAGCTGTTGCTCAGCGATGATCGCAAAACAATTAGTTCCTGCCGCAATAACGGCATTCAATCCCTCTTTACAATTTTAACAAAAGTTATGAAAAATCAGTCTTTCCTGTTTGATTCTGTTTAGCTCTTAATCGCTAAGTGATTAATATTGCTTTATTTAATTATGATTAGCTGTCGGATTTGGCGTATTCTGGCTGGTTTATTATAAATTAATCAAATACTGAATTAAAATCTTATGCATGTAAGTTTTCAATCATGAAATTAATTTGCTAATATTATGGATATTTATTTTCAGAAATATCATTATTGAGATTTTTGATGATTAATTATTAGTTGTATTATGTTTTCATGGGTTTAACATGAACTGATTATTAACCATATTGGTTAATCAAGTGTAAAAAAATAATCAATCTATGTTTGATAATTTTTCTTTATCTTTTGGTTCCTGCTTGATTCTTTTGAAAATTTCCTCTTGAATTAAGGGTTATGAGATGATATTAAACATCAAACAATGTATTATAAAAACGCATAATAAGAAAGCGTGTGTTTTGTGTGGGTGGTTTTTAAAATTTAACTTACGTTTTTTGTTTTGTAGTTAATAAGGAAAAGGAGGCAGTGGGTCGGATATTTAAAGTGGGAGTGACCCGCCCGTCATCAACAAATTATTTGTGAGGTGTTATTTTATGGAACAATCGCAAGAGCTTTACTGGAAAAAGGTTCTGGGACTTATCAGAAACGTCCTCATTGTATGGTTCCTCTGCTCATACGGAGCGGGGATCATGTTTGCAGGTGCGCTGGACAACATCAAGCTCGGCGGCTATCCGCTGGGATTCTGGTTTGCACAGCAGGGTTCAATCTACATCTTTGTCGCCCTTATCTTCATTTATGCAAAAATGATGGGGAAAATAGACAAAGACTTTGACGTTGCGGAAGATTAAGGAGGGAACCTATGAGTCTGCAAGCTATGACTTATCTTGTTGTCGGTCTGACATTTGCACTTTATCTGGGAATAGCGTTCTGGACCCGTGCGGGCAGTACAAAGGAATTTTATGTTGCCGGCGGCGGGGTTCACCCTGTTCTGAACGGTATGGCGACCGGAGCTGACTGGATGTCTGCTGCGTCGTTTATATCCATGGCGGGTATGATCGGATATATGGGATACGGCGGTGCGCTGTTTCTCATGGGATGGACAGGGGGCTACGTTCTTCTGGCCATGCTTCTTGCTCCTTATCTGCGTAAATTCGGCAAGTTCACCGTTCCGGATTTCTTCAAAGCACGCTACTATTCAAACTCAGCCACAGTAGTTGCCGTTGTATGTCTTCTGGTTGCTTCAACCACATACATCATCGGTCAGATGACCGGTGTCGGCGTTGCGTTTTCTCGTTTCCTCGGTGTTTCCAGTGAGATGGGTGTTATTATCGGTATGGCTATAGTGTTTGTTTATGCGGTTTTCGGCGGTATGAAAGGCATAACGTATACACAGGTTGCCCAGTACGTCGTACTCATCCTTGCGTATACAATCCCCGCAATATTCATATCCCTTCAGCTTACGGGAAATCCCATTCCTCAGCTTGGTCTGGGCGGTCAGTATACCGGATCAGACATGGCTCTGCTTGCGAAACTTGACCATATCGTAACAGACCTCGGTTTCGGAAAATACACCACATCCGTTCCCGGCGACAAACTGAACATGTTCGTTTACACGGTTTCACTTATGATAGGAACGGCGGGTCTGCCCCACGTTATCATCCGTTTCTTCACCGTTCCGAAAGTTAAAGATGCCCGCTCGTCTGCAGGCTGGGCGTTGGTGTTCATCGCAATTCTGTACACCACAGCTCCTTCAGTTGCGGCTATGGCTCGTCTTAACCTTCATGCAACAATCAACACAGCGGTTCAGTCCGGCGGCGATGTTTTCGCTCCCGATGCCAGCATCCAGTACGATGCACGCCCCGACTGGATGAAGCGCTGGGAAGTTACAGGACTGCTTAAATTCGAAGACAAGAACGGCGACGGACGTATCCAGTATTACAACGATACATCCAAGAACGCAGAGTTTCTTGCAAAAGCCGATGCGGCAGGCTGGAAAGGCAGCGAACTTACGGTCAACAACGACATTATGGTTCTTGCAAACCCCGAAATAGCAAACCTTCCCAACTGGGTAATCGCCCTTGTTGCGGCGGGCGGTCTTGCGGCGGCACTTTCAACAGCGGCCGGTCTGCTTCTGGCGATATCTTCCGCCATATCTCATGACCTGCTTAAAAACATGATGATGAAAGACCTCTCCGAAAAGGGAGAGCTTATGGCCGGACGAATCGCAATGGCATGCGCAATTGTTGTTGCAGGTTTCCTGGGAATGTATCCCCCCGACTTTGCGGCGGGCACAGTGGCCATAGCCTTCGGTCTGGCGGCATCGTCCATATTCCCCGCTCTTATGATGGGTATATTCAGCAAAACCATGAACAGACAGGGAGCAGTTGCGGGCATGATTGCCGGTCTGGTGTTCACAATGTTCTATGTGTTCGCTCACACGGGTATATTCTATATCCACGGAACAGAATACTGGCAGATATTCGGTAAGAAGGACTTCTTCTTCGGAATTTCTCCCAACGCAATCGGTGCTATCGGTGCGGTTGTTAACTTTGCTGTGGCTTTCGCAGTGAAAAACATGACAACTCCCGTTCCCTCCGACATAGCGGCCATGGTTGAAAACGTTCGTATCCCCAAAGGTGCGGGCGGCGCAATAGACCACTAAAATATATATGCCCCTGCGGAAACTTCTGTGGGGGCAAACTTAAAAGATTAACATCAAAGGGGTTTCATATGGTTCTGGATGCAAGTGTAGTTTTAACATGGATTCTCTTTCTGGCTCTGTTCCCGACGTGTTTCTACTGGAGCAGAAGAGCCTACAGGATTTTTATAAAAAAAGACTATTCCGAGGTTGCCCTAAAAAAGGGCGAACCGCCTGCCAACCCGAAGAAATGGGCGCCATTTGCAGGGCTGATAAACCTTGCGGCGGCAATCGGATGCGGCTGGGCGATAGTCGGTGTTCTGCTTCTGGGCTATCCGTATGAGGTATGGTCGGCTTTGGCAGGCAGCACAATATGGTCGAAGATATTTGCAGACTTCATCCTCCGTCAGCAGGCGCACCCGTTTGTTTTCGGAAAGAAGAAAAAAGAGGCGGTATCCGCCTGAAACCATGACTTTTCCACAACTCCTTTGATAAATCTGCAACAAAAAAAGTCCTCGTAAGGGGACTTTTTTTGTTAAACTTACATACTATACTGTCGGGGGTGACAGATGGCATTGATTTGCAGGCTTCATGAGTGTGCGCCGTTCGGGAGGATTCCCGCTGAGTCGGCACTGGAAATTGAAAATGCATCGGTAATGACCGAATATACCGCAGGCACTGTCATTTTTCATCAGAAGGACGAGCCTTCCGGTTTTTTATATTTCATCCGCAGCGGCAGGATCGACATTATGGTGGAGACACCGGAGGGTGTTGAAATGCTTGTGGACAGCCGCACCGCAGGCGGATATTTCGGCTGGACACCAGTTTTTACAAACGAAGGCTACACCGCAGGGGCGAGAGCGGCGGAGGATTCCTCCTGTCTGCTGATCCCTAAGGGACTGGTGCTGAAGAGTGCAGAGCAGTATCCAATAATCTCAAATTTCTTCAACAAAGCAATCTTTTCGCAGGTGCGCAAGCTGTATAAGGATATGGTTGAGCGCAACTCTATGAATCCGGCAGCCCAGATGGAGGCTTATCCTTTTCAGAAGCGTCTGAGCGAGATTATGTCAAAGCCTGTGATAACCGCTCCGGTGACATCTTCTGTGCGTGATATTGCCGTCCGGATGACCGAATCTGGTGTTGCCGCCGTTGTGCTCACAGACAGTTCAGGGAAAATGACAGGAATTGTTACCGAGAGGGATCTTGTGCGAAAGGTGATGTCATCAGGAGCCGATTCTGCCATTTGTGTCAGACAGGTTATGTCGCCGGATCCGTATTATATGACTCCGGACACGTTCATGTATGAGGCGGCTACCTTCATGCTGCGCCACAGCATAAGGCATTTGCCTGTGCTGGATGGCGAAAGCATCGTCGGTATGGTTTCCGTGCAGGATCTTATGCGATTTCGCAGCCAGAAATCCATGCTTCTGGTGGGCGGGGCTAACGAGGCGAAAAGTGTTGCCGAGCTTGCTGAAGTTTACAGGGAGATTGCGAAGATCGCCGGAGTTCTGCTCATCGAAAACCGCTCCCATGCGGAGACCATGGAGATACTCTCATATGTGCATCACAATGTGATTAGACGCTGTTTCGAGATAATCCGTCAGCAGATGCTGGACGAAGGCTACGTTCAGCCGGACATCCGCTATTGTTTCATGATAATGGGAAGCGGAGGCCGCAGAGAGATGCTTCTGGGACCTGATCAGGACAACGGATTTATCTATGAGGACTTCCCGCAGGAGCTTAACGAAGCTGTGGAAGCATTCTTTGTACCTTTTGCCGAGCGGCTTGTGCATGCTCTGGCGGAGGTGGGCTATCATCTCTGCAACGGTCAGGTGATGGTGAACAACCCCATGTGGCGTGGGCGGATCAGTGAATGGCGGGAGCGGGTGGCACGCTGGATAAAGGTTCCCGAACCGCAGAGGGTGCGCTATTCGTCCATATTTTTTGACTTTATGCCTATATGGGGCGATTCATCGCTTTGCGGGGAACTGCGTGAGACCGTCAGCAGGCTTATAAAAGAGAACCCGCTGTTTCTGTTTCAGATGATGGAACTGGACTATAAACATAAAGTGCCTCTGAACCTGCTGGACAGGTTCATAACCCACAAAAGCGGCGAGAACAAAGGTCTGCTCTCGCTTAAAGAAAACGGAAGCATATTCATAGTGGACTGTGTGCGGATGTATATGCTGGAGAAGGGAATATATGCCGTCAGCACTCTGGACAGACTGGACAGGCTGGAGGAACTGAAGGTTTTTAACAAGGCCACAGCCGACCACATTAAGGCGGCGTTTGAATCCTTCACCTATCTGCGGATCCAGAACGAGATACGCCTTATCGAAAAGGGTCTGCCGCCGGGGCATTTCCTGAATCCGGACGAACTGACGGATCAGGAGGCTGTTCTGCTGAAGGAGGCCTTTAAGGTGGCGGGAAAACTTCAGGATTCCGCAAAAAGGCATTTTTCAAAGATAATAGGCAGATAAACACAGTTGTAATGCCTCTGCCGCCCGTGTATCATTAGGCTGACAGGAGGCTTATATGGGCGTGTTTATTATTGCCGAAGCGGGCGTCAACCACAACGGATGCCTTGTAACTGCCCTTGAAATGGTGCATACGGCGAAAGAATGCGGAGCGGACGCAATCAAGTTTCAAACCTTCAATGCGGCGGAACTGGTCACGAAAAGCTCCGAAAAGGCCGAATATCAGAAAGCGGCCGCAGGAGAGTCGGAATCGCAGTATGACATGCTGATAAAGCTCTCGCTGGATGCTGAAGCCTTTGAAAATCTTAAGAAAAGGGCGGAGAAAATCGGCATAGAGTTCATGTCCACGCCTTTCGACCTGCCCAGCATCGACTGCCTCAGCGGGCTGAACATGCAGACCTATAAAATTCCATCAGGCGAGATCACCAACCTGCGCTATCTGCAGAAACTGGCATCGCTGAACAAAAAATATATCATTTCAACCGGAATGAGCGACCTGACCGAGGTCAGGGAAGCTCTGGAAGTCTTTTATAAAGCAGGAGTGCCGAAGGAGCACATAACCATCCTGCACGCAAACACTCAGTATCCGACACCGTTTGAGGATGTGAACCTGCTGGCCATGCCCGCTATGGGCGCAGAACTGGGGCTTTGCTACGGCTATTCCGACCACACGGCGGGCATAGAGGTTCCTGTGGCAGCGGCGGCTCTGGGTGCATCGGTCATTGAAAAGCATTTTACCCTCGACAGGAACATGGAAGGGCCCGACCATAAGGCATCCCTTGAACCGCAGGAGCTTGCGGCCATGGTCAGGGCTGTAAGGAACATAGAGAAGGCACTTGGCTCAGCCGAGAAGAAACCCAGCCCCAGCGAATCCGGCAACAGGCCGGTGGCCAGAAAATCTCTGGTGGCGAGATATGCCATACGGAAAGGGGAGCTTTTCAGCGATGAGAACCTGACGGCAAAACGGCCGGGAACCGGAATATCCCCCATGCGGATAGACGAGTTAATAGGCAGACCGGCTGAAAGGGATTATCAGGAGGATGAGCTGATATGAGAAGGATTTGCGCCGTGACAGGCGGCAGAGCCGACTATTACCTCATGCGGAACCTTCTGAAAGGCATAGAGGCGGCGGCGGAGCTTGAGCTTTCTGTAATTGCCACCGGATCACACCTTTCCCCTGCTCACGGAATGACTGTGGATGCCGTTGAAGAGGATTTTCCCGACGTGCACAGAATCGACCTTCAACTGGGCGGCGATTCTCCGTCCGATATAACCAAAACCACGGGCAGGGCTATGATAGCCTTTGCCGACGCTCTTGAGACAATCAAATCCGATATCCTTCTGGTACTCGGGGACAGATATGAAATATTCGCCGCTGTTACGGCGGCTTTGATCGCAGGAATACCCGTTGCCCACCTTCACGGAGGAGAGACCACCGAGGGTGCCGCAGACGAGGCGTTCAGGCATAGCATAACCAAGATGAGTCACCTCCATTTTACGGCCGCAGAGGACTACCGCAGGCGGGTGATCCAGCTTGGTGAAGACCCTGCAAGAGTTTTTAACGTCGGCGGGATGGGTGCGGCGGCAATCAGCCGGATGAAGCTGATGGAGAGAGAGGAACTTGAAAAAAGCCTCGGTTTCGGCTTGGGGGATAAATATATCGTTGTGACCTTCCATCCGGTGACACTGGACAGCACTCCGGAGGAGGAACAGCTCGGCCAGCTGCTCAGGGCTCTGGACAGATTTGACGGAAAGATCATCTTCACAGGAGCGAACGCAGATGCGGGCGGAACTGTTATCAACCGGATGCTTGCGGAATATGTCGCAAACAGCGGGGGCAGGGCGGCGGCCTTCGACTCGCTGGGGATGCAAAGGTATCTATCGGCTGTGAGACACGCATATGCGGTTGTCGGCAACAGTTCCAGCGGCCTTGCGGAAGCTCCGAGCCTTAAGACGCCCACGATAAACATAGGCTGCCGGCAGGCGGGCAGGCTGAGAGCGCAGAGCGTTATCGACTGCGAACCCGCCGCAGAAAGTATTCTGGCGGCTTTTAAAAAAATTGACACGCCTGAGTTTCAGAAAATTCTGACCGAAACGGTGAACCCATACGGAGAAGGGGACAACACGGCGAAGATTGTGGAAATTCTGGCAAACTTTCCGCTTAAGGATATTATTATAAAGAAATTCCATGATATCGGAGGGCTGAAATGAAATTTTTAACGGTTCTGTTTACAGTGTTTCTGATGGCCTCTGCGGCTTTCGCAGGGCAAAACGTGGTCTATAAATCCGGTGACGGCGAATATGAAAGCTATTATGCCCCTGTTTCGGCGTCTGCTCCGCTGGTCTTTATGATTCAGGACTGGGACGGCATCACCGATTATGAGATAAAACGTGCTGAAATGCTCAATAAACTCGGATATTCCGTGTTTGCCATCGATATGTTCGGCAAAGGCATACGTCCGGCCGCCGTTGAGGACAGAAAACGGCTCACGGGAGAGCTCTACGCCGACAGGGCGAAGATGCGCAGACTTCTCGACGCAGGATATGCAAAGGCTAAGGAGCTTGGCGCTAACGTCAGCAATGCGGTCATGATGGGCTATTGTTTCGGCGGCGCAGTTGCACTGGAATACGCCAGAGCGGGCGCACCCCTCAAGGCCTTCATACCGTTTCACGGCGGACTTGCCACCCCCGCAGGACAGGATTTTGCGAAGACAAAAGGTGAGATAGTAGTTTTCCATGGAACTGCCGATGCATCTGTCAGTATGAAAGAGTTTGCAGGACTGGCCGAAGAGCTTGAAAAAGCGGGGATCCGCCACGAGATGCACACCTACAGCGGCGCACCCCATGCGTTCACGGTTTTCGGTTCACCCGCCTATCGTGCGGATGCCGACCGGAAATCATGGCTCAGATTCACTGAATATCTGGGAGAGATATTTAAAAAATAGATTATGAGGGCAGTCTTCGGGCTGCCCTTTTTTTCATGACATCCTGTTCAGATTATCAACATATTTCAAAACATCATCAGGCACTTTGATGTTGTCAGGGTTTATAAGCCCGACAATCTTCTGCCTGTCTATTGCGCTTTTTGAAAGATCGACAACTTTGATCGGCTGGTAACTGCCGCTTTTGTTTCTGAAAACTATTACGACGGGGTCAGTGGGCCTGCCCTGATTTATTTTGCCGACCATGGCAAGCTCCTGCGAAGCCATCATCACGATTGAACCGACTGGGTAAATTCCTATGTTCTTTATGAAAAACTCGAATACGGATTTGTTTATGTGCTTGTCTGTCCACTGGAACATCATTTTCAATGCTTCGGTGGCCATCATCCCTTTGCGGTATACTCTGTCGCTGGTGATTGCGTCATAAATGTCGACCACTGCGCCTATTTTCCCGTGGATGCTGATTTCGCTGTCCTTAAGACCGAAAGGATATCCCGAACCGTCGTGTCTTTCGTGGTGTTCCCGCACCAGACAGAGATATTCCTTCTGGGTTCCGTCGGCCTTCAGAAACTCATAGCCCTTTTCAACGTGGGATTTCATTATTTCATATTCTTTTTCAGAGAGCCGATCTGGCTTGTTCAGAATTTCATCCGGAACCAGCATCTTGCCTATGTCGTGCATCAGCCCTGCATTGGCGGCAATGTTGATATCCTTTTTGTTCAGCCCCAGATGAGCCGCAAGGCTGGCGGCAAAGATGCTCACGTTCATAGAGTGGCGGAACGTATAGTCATCGTGCTTTTTCAGCTTTGTTATGCTGGCCAGAACGCCCTTGTGCTTAATGGTCATTTCGGTGATGTTCTCTGCAACATGCTTAACAGCGCCAACGTTGAACATCTTTCCGCTTTTAACATCCCCCAGAACGTTTCCGATTATCTTCACTGATTCAGTGTAAACCTCGGAACCGAGGTTGAAATCTTTGAGGTTTATCTGATTTTTAGGAGCTTCCTGCTTAATGATGCTGATTATTTCATCAGATTTTCCGCTGACCAGCTCGTTTATCTGTTCAATTTCCTTGTTTCTGGGTTTGATATAGACAAACTGTACGCCGTTCTTTCTGAAACGATCGATTATGGATTTGTCTGTGACTGTGACCCTGTGCGACAAAAAGTCCGTCGACAGCCAACCCCTGTCAAATTTAAGGACTTCGTCTCCAATATGCAACTCATCAATAGCAGTTTTTACCATACACATCCTGCTGAATAATAGTCCACGGGCTTCGGTTAAAATATAATGATACTGTGTGTGTTTGGATGAGCTCTTCGCAGTATTTGCAGATACTTTCAGAAGAGAAATCCGTCGATTGTTAGCTCTCTAAGTAACATGTTTTCGTGCTTGTGTAAATGTGAATTTGTATGTGAGTATTGCTATAATATACTGATAAATAAGTATATGATTGTTGATCCTGTTATCATGAGCGTATGCCGTAGTTTGTAAAAATTTTCCTGAGAGGGTCGGCACTATTAGCTTTTAGTGAAGAAAACTGTTATTTAATTTGCAGGCAAACTATTATCAATTCCTTGGATTTTGATTGAAAATTTTCTGGTTATAAATTTAATCATGTAAAGTATTCACTTGTCGTTTGCAAGGCAAAGATACTGATATTGAACCCTCCTTTGTCAAAACATTTGCACTATTTTATGCAACTGTTTCTGCACCGGGCTAGCCGGAAAGGAGGGTTGGGGTGGGTTTTCATTGATATTAAATGTAAATCCACCTTGGTCCACCTTAGTATGGACCCCGCTTTTTGAGCGGGGAATTTCAGTTATATATTAAATTCTTTGATCAGTGAATTCAGGTCTTCGGACTGCTTCTGAAGGTCGTTCACTGTGTGCCCTATTTCAATCACTGCTGCGTTACTCTCTTCTATACCGGAAACAAGCACCTGAAAACTGTCGTTTATATTCTGTATCGCTTCCACCTGTTCTTTCACTGCTACCTCAATGTTATTGTTGGTACGGTTAAGTTCATGAATAGTATCCGTTATTTCGTTAAACGATCTGCCGGCTTCGTTGGCTGCCGTGAATACCTGCGTGACTGTGTGTGCAGCCCGTTCCATGTCCTCTGATGCATATCTGGTGTCTTTTACAAGTGTGTTGATTATGTCGCTGATGTTTTTTATAGCCTGCTGAGTTTTTTCCGCAAGTTTCCTTACCTCGTCCGCCACAACAGCGAATCCTCTGCCTGCCTCTCCGGCTCTGGCGGCTTCGATGGCGGCGTTAAGTGCGAGCAGGTTTGTCTGGTCGGCAATATCGTTGATCACAACCAGAATATTGCCTATCTCTTCAGATGAGCCTGAAAGTTCTCTGATGGTTGCGGAGAGCTTTTTAGTGTCCTGTTCGATATTGTTTATATTCATCAGGAGTGTATCCAGTTTCTTCCTTCCGGTTTCGGTGGATGTCAGTGTGCGGATATTCATTGTCGCCGATTGTTCGATGTTGTCTATTACCAGTTTTGACGAAGCTGTCATCTCCTCCATTGCTCCTGCGGATGCCGTCATCTGTTCCGACTGGGAAGTGAATGTGGATGAAAGCTCCTCTGTTGCCGCTGAAAGCTGCGTGCTGCCGGAAGCTACGCTGTGGGAACTGGATTTGACGACTGTCATTGTGTTGTATACTTTTTGTTTGAATCTTTCCAACAGAATTGAAATGGTGCTTATCTCACATTTCTGCTCTGCTGTTTCGCTGCTTTCCAGATTGCCGAACTGGAGAAGGTCCTTTGTCGTTGCTGCAAGGCGGTTTATAAGCTCTATTATGTTTTTCAGGAGTGCAAGTATTATCACTGTGAGTATGACTACGACTATGGATATAATAGTAGTATTCAGAATTCGGTTGATCTTTTCTTTTGCAGTGATCTCTTCAGAAAAATGATCTATTGCAGTGTTAACATTCTGCTCCAGATTATGTGCGGCTGAGCGCATTTTTCCCTGTTCTCCGTCGGTGGACTGAAGCCCGAACTCTTTTTCTTTTTCCACCAGTTTCAGGAAATTATTGCGGTATTCATTTGATAACCCAATCATTTGATCAGCTGTAGCTTTGTCGGCTACATTTGATTTTACAGATGAAATGAGTTTATTAAAATCCTGTTCAAATGAATCCTTATATTTCATGTTGCGTCTGAGCATGAAATCCTTCTCATGTCTCCTCAACATAAGCATATCTCTGGTGACTGCCGTCAGTCCGAGCTTATTTGAGAAGTCCTCCACCTCATGCACTTTTTGGCGCAGATTTCCGTAATACCCCTCTTTTTCATTGAGACCTATCTGTTTCTTGAGTTCCACAAGGCTTATGAACTGCGTTTCATACTCTTTAAGATTGTCTATAATTCCACTGAGTGCCTTATTTTCAGGGTAGTGGATCACAAGCTGATCAAGATTTTCATCCAGTATATCTATGTGAGTTTTGAATTCTTCCGCATATTTTGTGTCGTTACGCATCATAAAATCTTTTTCACTTTTGCGAAGCTGAAGCATTTCAGCTTTGATATTCAATGTCAGTTCCTTGTCCTGAAAGAGATTTGTGAGTTTTGTAGAGCTTATAACCGAACTAATAATGATGAGACTCAGACCGACGAATACCGTCGCACCTAAAAGTACAATTTTTTTCTTTAATGACATATCAATTTTCATACAGCTACTCCTTGTGTATGTTTTATATGGAGTTCTGAAAGCAATAATAAATATAATAATCTTTCTGAAATTATACATCTAAAATTGTGTAAATTTGTAAAATGTGATTCTTGATGTATTTAACTTAGAGATTTGACCGTAAAATAAAGAATATAAAAGTACATGTTGATGATTTTATCTCGCTGTCGTGAGCGACAAAAGATGCAAAATGGCAGAAAATCGTCAGGTAGCTCTGGTTGAGAGGTTGCATTTTATCCTAGAGGGTTGCAAAATACCCTATAAAAAGTTGCAATTTGCGTTTGAGCTTGTAGCTTCGATTCCGTCGAGCCAGATCATTTAACAAAAAAAGGCAGTCCGAAGACTGCCTGTATTTAAAACTCAGGGACGGAATCCTTTTTGTTTGCCTGCATCGTGCAGTCTCCAAAAAGGCCTGCCTGCTCACTTCCGCCGACATCCTGTCGGCTCATCCTCCCTGTTCGGTCGGCGTTCACAGGCTTCGATTCCGTCAAGCCAGATTATTTAACAAAAAAAGGCAGTCCGAAGACTGCCTGTGCTTAAAACTCAGGGACGGAATCCTTTTTGTTTGCCTGCATCGTGCAGTCTCCAAAAAGGCCTGCCTGCTCACTTCCGCCGACATCCTGTCGGCTCATCCTCCCTGTTCGGTCGGCGTTCACAGGCTTCGATTCCGTCGAGCCAGATTATTTAACAAAAAAAGGCAGTCCGAAGACTGCCTTTTTTGTTAAATGCCCAGGGACGGAATCGAACCATCGACACGTGGATTTTCAGAATAGAAAATTAAGTTTTTGAGAACTTACGGCAACTTCGTTAAGTATCTATTATTAAAAATAAATATTGCGCTATCTGATTTTGTGATGTACGGTTGATTCAAGGGTATATTTACAACATTTTACAACAAATATGCAACATATGGGAGATTCGTATGGCAATTTTCAACCGTTGTGAGTGTAGTGCATTTAATAGCCAAAGGTCAAAAGTCTGCAAAAGATGTGGTAGGAAACTGGGTAAAGATTTCTATATCCAATACTCCATTGACGGAAGACGGAAGACCGAAAAGATAGGTGATAGTCTGGGGTTTGCTAAAGAGGTTTTGGCAAAAAGGCAGACTGATGTCAGAGAGGGTAAGTTTTTTGGTGATTCAAAGTCTATTCATTGGTTAGAGTTCTTTGATAACCAGTATTTGAATTACTGCCTTAATAACTTATCCGGCTTTACCCGCTCACGCTTCGATTCAGCCAGAAACTTTAAGACCTTCCACAAGTCCATGAATAAAATCACACGTTCGGATATTGAAGCCTATCGTGATTCGCTGAATAACGGCAAAAGAAACAAGGCTACAATCAACAGATACATTCAGGTTGTAAAGTTCGCCTTTAACTATGCGGAATCGCTTGAACTGATAGACAGAAACCCCGCCAGAAGGCTTAAGATGTTCAAAGAGGAACATGCTGAAAGAAAAGTAATCAGCCTTGAGGATGAAGATAAACTCTTGCAAACAAGCCTCACGTCAAAAAGCCCACTTCTTTACTATTTCATTATCATTGGTCTGTATACCGGTATGCGCTACAGTGAAATAATGGATGTTAAATGGTCGAACGTTAGCTTTAAGATGAAAAGCATCAAATTGTATAAAACCAAATCAAATGAGATAAGAGAGATTCCCATGATGGAAAAGCTCTACCAAGCTATGAAAGAGTTGCGTGCGATAACAGGCGATTTTGAATATGTCCTCACCAACCCTGATACGGGTAAAAAGATTGACTATATAAAGCGGGCTTTCCGAACTGCCGTGAAAAATACAGATATGCCTTATATTTGCATTCATGAGATGCGCCACACTATGATAACCCGTCTCGCTGCTTCCGGTGCATCTGTTCCAGAGATACAGCAGATTTCTGGTCATAAGACTGCTAAAATGGTTCAGCGGTATACCCACGTTGGTTTGAAAGAGGCACACAGAACGATAGATAGGCTCTCGGCATATCTTGATGAATCAAAAAATATTGACAATCGTAGTCTATAGGATACATTATGGTGTATGTAATTAATGAATTTGTGCTGGATAATGGCAGGTCGCCTTTTGCTGAATGGCTTAAGTCTGTTGATAAAATGGACAGGTTAAGAATATTGCAGAGGGTTGACAGGTTGGCGCATGGCAATTTCGGCGATTATAAATCTGTCGGCGATAATGTTTACGAGCTTCGTTTCAGATACGGCGGTGGCTATCGGGTTTATTACGCTTTTGAAGATGATAAAATCGTAATACTGCTTTGCGGTGGCAACAAAGGTTCGCAGGACAGAGATATTGAACAGGCTAAGAGTTATTGGAGGATGTACAATGAAAGGCAGAACCCTTGATGAGATAATTCAGGAAGAGTTGAAAACATCTGAAGACCGGAAGATGTATCTGGAGCTTGCCATAGAGGAATATACAGAGACTGGAGACGAGATCCAGTTACTTCTGGCAATCAGACAGGTTGTTCAGGCGGGGATAGGTTTTACTGCCCTTGCAAAAAATACTGGTCTGTCCAGAGAGTCTTTGTACAAAACTCTTTCTGGCAACGGCAACCCGAAACTGAAAACTATTCAGCTTATTCTTTCTGAACTTGGTTATTCGTTTACTGCAATCCGCAAGAGTGCGTGAATCATTATGTCTGATGAGAGTTTAGAGTTTCTTGATAAATATCAGGATGAGTTTGAAGAGATATTTTACAATGCATGTATAAATGCGATGGTTCTTGATAGACAGGAATTTGTTGTATCATTCAGACCGCTTTATTATGAGTTGCTTGATAAAAGCAGGGAAGCAAAGAAGTTTTACAGTGAAGTTGATTCAACTGATTTTAAAAAGAAACTGCGTGATTTTGTCGGAGAAGCACAGCACATTTTTATCCAGCATCTAACATCTATCGAGTATCCTGTGAGTTATTTAAAAGCTCTATGCAGTTTATTCCGCAGAAAAAAGTATACCTCTCTTAAAATAAGTACAGATATGGCATTTAGAATTTTATATTCACTTGTGAAGTATAAAGAAAATGCAGACTTTTCTTTTGAAGAAAGAGTGATATTAAAAGGTTTATGTTTCAACATATTTTCATACTATGAGCTGTCTATAGTGATGAATACTCTCGGTTTGTTATATCAAGGCACTGATTATAATGAGAATTTGAGAAAGATGGGTATAGACGATGAGTTCATAGTCATTTCAAGAAATAATAGACAAATCAGAAAAACATTTTTACCCCATGGCGCAAGTTTCAGAAGCCTGATTCGCAATATGCTTACTCCCGAAATGATAAATTTGATAAATAGTCATGAAAATTGCCCGCAGTTTCTGAAATTTGAAGAGTATGAGAAAGGAGACTTTATGAATAATCTCCAAAAGGATATGGAATACAAGCTGAGGGCAGTTAAATTTCTACAGCACAGTGTGAATACAGAGTTGTATGGGATGAGTAATGATGAGAGTTATGCATCATTGGCAAATGAACTAGGCATATCTGTTAAGACGCTTCAAAACGATTTTAGCGAAATAAAAAAAGTATATAAATTATAATTATTTAAGTTTATTTTTCCCGTCAGTTTTATAAGGCGATGGTGATATACTTTTTCCAATAAAATCTCAAATAATCCTCCTATCAAATCGAACATAGGAGGACATCATGGAAATACCCAAAGACAAAAAACTATTATCCGTTGCGGAAGCAAGCCAGTATGCGGGCTTCGCTGAACAGACTTTTTACGACTGGATTTACAGGCGTAAGATTGAGTATGTGAAAATCTCAAGGCGTGTGTTTTTCAAGAAAGAAACTCTGGATAGGCTGATTGAAGAAAACACGGTCAAACCGAGAGAGGTTAGCCATGACTGAGCGATTCACGGCACGTCGTGGCGTGTGCGGTCAGGCATGGCGAGAAGACGCAGGGGTGACCGCTTGTTTAGTTCTACACCAAATGCGGTAGCAACGCACAGATACACGACGACACAACTTTTGCAGTTCTATGACATCAAGGATGAGTTGAGTAAAATATATCGTAAAACTCACTTCATTTTCTCTAACGGTAAGTTTTTCAGCTTGGAAGATGTGAGAGCGGTCTATAAGAAGAGACGCTATGCGCAGTATCTCAACCTGATAGATACAATGAACAGGTTTGCGGCAGATAAAAGCCTTGCTATGGCTTTCATCACGGCAACGCTTAAAGATAACAGGTTTGATGATAGCAATGTCGCAGTAGTAAAACTACAGTCGAGAATCTTAAGGGGCTTCACAAGAAGCATCAGAGACGACAAACTATTTAGAGAGCCGACAGAAGAGCGCAGGCGCAGATTGCGTATGAAAGACGGTTGGTATTATATATCACCTGAACGCTTTCAATACATCTATACGTTGGAGTTTCAGAAAGACTACACGCTTCATTCTCACTACGCTTGTTATATACCTGACGAACCGGATGCGTTCATTAATCTATACGAAGTTGTGAAGCGGAAAAAAGACAGAAATGTCGTAATTGGGCGAACTGAGTTTGTTGTTCCTGAGAAATATAAAGAATATTTCATGCGGAAATATACTTTTGAATCGTTTGACCTGAAAAAGCCGGACTGTTTTGTTGAGTATGACATCGACATCAGACATGGTGACTTTTTGTATCTCAAGTTTATTAATGACGAAAAGAAGCATCAGCAAGACTATTACATTCAAGTCATGCGTTATATCAGCAAGTACGTTATGAAGAGCATAGGGCAGCGTGAAGATGGCAAAGGTACAAGCAGAAGCAGAAAAGAAGACGTGCTAATTCGCTATAACAAACTCAAGATGATTTCATATTCAAGAACGCTTGTGCCGTTTTATATTTTTAATAAGTTCTATAAGGAACTCAAGGAGCAGGACATCGGTTTGTATGACTTGACAAAGATGATTGAAAATGGACAGGCAACTTATTTTGTTGGTATGAAGGAGGTCAAATCCATAGAGGAAAGAGAAATTCAGTTTGATAACCCTCAAGAGTATAAGCAATTCATTCAGAATATGATCAATAATTGTTTTGTGAAAGATGATGATGTGAATGATCTATAGATGAAATTATTATATATGGAAAATGAAAATAGAGTTCTGAGTATGATTTATCAAGTCATTAATTTAAAGAGGCAGAGGAAGGTAATATTAAGAAAAGAGTATTAATACGCGATTTCTAAAGAGTTAATTTATATTCGTCTTGATTAGTTTATTTTGGTGGTATTTAATTATTTATATTCTTTTAGATATTGTGAAAGAGGCTAAATGGGTGGTTTAAGTTTACATATCAGACCGATAGATATTGCAGAAATACCTAAAAATGCGAGTCTTTATGAAGTGACAATCAGTGATATTACTCCAGTGATAGGTCAGATTATTACTGACATGTTGGATACTAGCTGGATTAATAAAATGGATATTATTGATCGGAAGGCATATGAAGCAAAAGCAATTCCTACAATAGATAAGATAGTGAATAATATTTTCAAGAAGATAAATAATGAAGTGACTGAGGATGCAGGGGAATATCTAATATCATTTGTTGCTCAGTATTCACTTGAAAGCGAATGTGAACATAAAAGGATTGTTCTTGCGGAAGTATTTGGAAAACGTGTGTCAGGTAATTCTGGTTTTGATTTCCATACTGAGTGCAGCCAGAATGTATTATCTTTCGGTGAGGCAAAGTATTCAAGTAACAATAATCCATATGATAATGCGATTAACCAAATTAATACTTTTATAAAAGATAAAAAAGATGATCAAGACTTATCCGATTTACGTCATTTCGTATCCAAAGAATCGCTTAAAAATTACACCGATAATGGTAAAAAAGCTTATATTGCAGCTTTTAGTTTAAATGCTGTAAATAAAATCAGTATATTTAAAAAAGTACTTGATCATAAAGATTTTAAAAAATTGCTGAAATATCATCATGTGTATGTTTTCGGGATTGTGACAAATGCTTAATACTGCTCTTGTTGATTTATACAAAGATAAAATAGATTATGAACAAGTACTTGAAGCTGTGCTGTTAGATATGCACCGTAATGGTCCTGTAAATATTCATAACTTCGAAATATTAGCCCATATTAAACTCAAGAATCCTGATCTTTTTTCGCTTTACGAAAATAAGATCATGTATTTAATGGGGTTGTTTTATAAAACTACTGAGCCTTCTTCTTTATTGGAAGCAGTTTATTATGTTTTTATTGATACATTTAATGAGAAAATGGGGCACTTTTATACGCCAACTCAAGCTAGTATTAATAGTAATATACAACAAAACCGTTACTATTCTTTTAGCGCTCCGACAAGTGCTGGTAAATCTCATTTGTTTAGAGAGCTTATTAAAGAAATAGAAGGGGATATAGTTATTGTTTTGCCTTCCAGAGCTTTGATTGCAGAGTATATGTCTAAGATATTGAGTATTTTCGAAGATGATACATCTGTTCTAGTTTTACAGTTTATAGAAGATGTTAATAGAAAATATGCAAGAAGAAGAATTTATGTAATCACACCTGAGCGAGGAGTTGAGTTATTTAAACATTTGAAAAATTTAGATATCAAGTTATTTTTGTTTGATGAGGCTCAGATCTCAGAGGCAGGTTTAAGAGGTGTTAGGTTTGATTCTTTTGTAAGAAGAGTTGAAAAGTTACTTCCAAATGCAAAGAAGGTTTTTGCACATCCATTTATAGAGAATCCTGAAGCGCAATTACTCAAACACAACTTCTCAGCATCTGCTAACCATTCTCAATTCTTGCAAGTTTCAGTTGGAAAAATATTTATTGCACATTCAAATAAAAGTATTTCTTTTTTTTCGCCATATAATCGAGAGTTTAACGTAAACTTTGATGAACATCATCTCAAAAAAGTTATATCAGAAGGTGGAAGTTTATATGTATATACATCTAAAAATAAGATTGTTAATCAAACATTTATGTCTGATTTTGCTGAATACATTGGTTTGTGCCCAGAAATTACAGATAAATTTGCCTTAGGGCTTATCGATGTTTTAAAAAGTTATATTGGTGCTACAGATGGTTCTAAAGTTTCTAATCTTGTAAGATTAATGAAAAAAGGTATTGTATTACACCATGGATCAATGCCGCTTAGGGCAAGATTGTTGGTAGAAAATTTCATAAATAATGGTTTTGCTCGTATCTGTTTTGCAACATCAACATTACTTCAAGGTATCAATATGCCTTTTGATATTGTTTGGATTGATAATTTTCGTTTTGAAGGCTCTGAGGATGAGCGGAGTTTGACCATGCAAAACTTAATCGGAAGAGCAGGGAGGACATCTCAGCGTAAAAATTATTTCGATTATGGTTTTGTTGTTGTGGAACAGAAAAATATTGAGACGTTTTGTGATAGATTCTTATTGAAGCCTAGAATTTCAGATCAATCATTATTGGATAGTGACTTTACTACAATTGATACTGATTATGTTGACATTGCTAACGCAATTAAAGATGATTCATTCAATGATGATTTGCAGCTGACTAATGACCAAGTTGAACGACTTGAAAATCAAAATGTTTTTAATCATATCTTATATATTTTAGATCATATATTGGTTAATGACAAACCCATAACAGGTAGCCAGTATTATAACTTAGGGGAAACAGAAAGAAAAAGAATTAAGGAATCATTTAAATTTGTGTACTCAAGCCATTTGAGGAGACAGACACTTTCAAGAGCAGAGCAATCCGTTCTAAGTGCATCTATTCCAATTCTTCTTTGGAGGATTCAGGGTAAATCTTTTAAAGAAATTGTTTCATTAAGGCATGGCTTTCTGTCAAGGGGGGCAGAGGTTAGGGTGATTATGAGACAAGTTAGAGAACAATTATTATCCGAAATGGATGCAAGAAATACAATTGATAAAATGACAATTAAACGTTCTCCTACAGCATCAATTTTGCCTAATTCGAATTTGACAGGTGGTATTCTTTTTCCTCAAAACACAAAAGTTACTGAATTAGATTATGATACTTTGGTTTATGATACGTATGATTATTTAGATAAAGTTATTGAATTGTCTTTAGCTGATCCATTGTGTGCGGCACTGTCAAAATATATGGAAAAAAGCAATGATAGAAGAGCTTTGGTATTAAGTAATTATATTAAATATGGAACTAATGATAATACTGAAATTTGGTTACTTAAATATGGTTTTACATTTGAAGATATTGAATGGGTTAAGGATTATGTTGATTCTATAGATGAAAATAGTATTAACTTTAAACCATCGATTGAAGAATTGCCTGCAAATAAATTAGGTGTTATTAAGAGGTATGTGAATTGATTATAAAGTAGGATGTGATTTACAACAAATTTACAACATAGCCTAAAACGACAAAAGCCTCTGTGAAAACAGAGGCTTTTTATCTTTCTGATATTATTCAGATTTTTGTAATGCCCAGGGACGGAATCGAACCATCGACACGTGGATTTTCAGTCCACTGCTCTACCGACTGAGCTACCTGGGCGGTGCGCTCTCAAAAGCGAGGTCTATAAATATCGAAAAACCTCTGCAATGTCAACACCTATTTTGCATTTTTTTCATAAAAAAGTTTCAGCCTGATACAACCCGCCTTAAATCGTTCTTCCGACAGCGAGTGCTATCGAACGGAGGCTGCCCATCAGCTCGATGAACTGTGTCGGCGTGAGCGACTGTGCTCCGTCGGACCATGCTTTTTCGGGGTTGGGGTGCACCTCGATGATAAGTCCGTCTGCCCCTATGGCCACTGCGGCTTTGCTGAGCGGCCCAACATACTGCCAGTGTCCGGCGGCATGGCTGGGGTCTATCATTATGGGCAGATGGCTCTTCGCCTTTATAACCGGTACTGCGCTGATGTCCAGAGTGTTCCTTGTTGCTGTTTCGAACGTTCTCAGTCCTCTCTCGCAGAGGATGACGTTTTTATTGCCCTCACAAAGGATATATTCGCTCGCAGTGAGAAATTCCTCGATTGTGGTAGACATACCCCTTTTAAGCAGAACGGGCTTGTCTGTCTTGCCCAGCTCGGTCAGCAGGGCGAAGTTCTGAATGTTGCGTGCGCCCACCTGGAACATATCTGCGTATTTGTATACCATATCGACATATTTGGGGTTTGTAACCTCTGTCACAACGGGAAGTCCGGTCACCTCTCTTGCCTTCGCAAGGATTTTAAGCCCCTCTTCGGCGAGACCCTGGAATGCATAGGGGGATGTGCGGGGTTTGAATGCACCGCCTCTGAGCATCGATGCACCTGCGGCTTTGACGAATTCTGCTGTTTTGATTGTCTGTTCTTCAGATTCAACTGAACAGGGGCCTGCTATGACGGGTATGTGTTCTCCTCCGAAGAGAACTCCGCAGCAGTCAACGATGGTGGGTTCGTTTTTGACTTCACGGCTGGAGAGCTTGTAGGGCTTGCTGATGGGGATGATCTTGTCGACGCCGTCCATCTCGCCCATCGTTATCATCTTGTCCCGCTGGCCGTCCACGCCGACAAGGCCGACGACGACCCTTTCCTTGCCCTCGATGATATGGGCGCTGAAGCCTATCTCCTCTGCGGTCTCTATGACCCTGGCGATGGCCTCCTGTTTGGCTCCGATCTTCATTACAACTATCATTTTATACCTCCGGTATTTAAATTTTCAGCGACTTCAAGCGCCTCCGCAGGCATAAAAAAACCGCGGAAGCCTTTGCAGCCGCCGCGGTCTTAAAAATCTTATCTCAATGGACAGACCGGATTCAGACGGCTACACCCCTATGGCTAAAGAAGTAAAAGTAACCAAAAAAGAATCCATAAAAAAGTCTGCCGAGCATTTGTAAATTTATCTCCGTGTGTTCAATAGTGCTAAATATTCCAATCCGGACGCCATGTCAACATAAAAAAATCAGGCCGATTGCTGAATGTTGTTAATGGCGGCTATAAGGTCTTCTTTTATAATGGGTTTATAGATACAGGCCGTAACCTGTGCGTTAACCCTTGCCGCTTCTTCTCTGTATGCAGTGGTGATTATTATGGGGATTTTCGGATCGTGTTCTCTTATTTTGAGAATCATTTCAAAACCATCCATCTCGGGCATGGCGAGGTCTGTTATAATGATGTCAGGCTTTACTTCGAGAAACTTCTTCAGGCCGAGAACGCCGTTCGCAGCTTCCCAGACATTAAGTTCCTCTTTTTCGAGAAGCTTTTTAACCAGCATTCTCGTGAACTTCTCATCTTCAACATATAAGATATTCATTAAGTTAAACTCCGATGGATTGTTTCAATTATATGGTTAAAAATAATTATTACAAGTCATTTTTTGTCACAGGCTCGTAACTTCGACCTTTTGAGAGATTAATAAATAATTAATGCCCGGTGTTTGTGTACAAGCTGTTTATTTATATGTGGAAATACATTGAACATTTTTTTCATACATGGTACTTTTTTCAGGCTATACAGTAATATCAGCGTGGTTAAATGAAAAGTTCTATTATTGGCTCAAATCCGAGAATTGTCAGTTTCTACAGTTCATACATGGATATGCTTGGTGTGCTTAATGAGTCTTATAATTCCATTAACGTGGGCATTAAAAGGGCTGTAATGGAAAAAAGCATCACTGCGTTGCTCGTCATAATCGAAAACAGAGACGACCTTTTAACCTATAACAAGCTGAAAGATATGATCGATGAGCGGCAGAAGACAGTTTTTCTCATTTGTGTGGACGAGGGGCTGATACAGCAGGTTTCCAGCCAGAAGATAATAGCCCTCAGCCATAAAACGGTCACAATGGATTTTGCCGAAACCATGGCAAAGTCGAACATCTGTAAGCCATACCTCAAAGAGAGCACATCAACACGTTCTCCCGAAAAGATTTTTGAGCATATAAAGTTCATGCTCGTTCGCGGCAACATAACTCTGCCTGTAGAGGGGGAGTGCGCTGTGCGTGTTCTGAGCGTTCTCGACAGAGATAATATCACCTTCAAAGCCATAGACGATATGACCAAGCTCGACCCTGCGCTTCATTCTGGAATAATCCGGATGGCAAACTCCGCCTATTTCAGCGGGAGCTACGGCAGCATAGCCGATGTGCAGAAGGCGCTGGTGCGGCTTGGCATTAACAACGTCAAGGCATATCTGGTCAACTTCATAAATAAATCACTGGCGGCGAACAAAAACCTGCTTTTTGCCGATGAAATAGAGGAGGCAATACGTGACTCGCAGATAGTCGCAAGCCTTTGCTATGTCATGTCGGAGTTTTTCAAGGTCTGCTCAAAAAGCCAGATGTATTCCGTGGGGCTTCTCTCCAAAATAGGGGAGATATTCATTTTGGCCATCATTTCCGATTATCTTTCCGGCGAGCGTCCGGAGGATGTTAAAGGCGGGAGCTACAGGAAAATAGCCTCTCAGAATAACATTCTGGTGGGCGGAACGCTTATGAAAAAATGGAAATTCGGCGAAGAGTTTTATATGCCACTTCTGTTTTCGTCATCTCTTAAGGACAATCAGTATATGAATGAAACGAAGATTCTGCATCTCGCATTTAGCATGGTGCACTATTTCCGCATGGACGAGATTGACGAAGAGCTGAAAGATGCTATGAAAAGAACGGGGATAAACCTCAGCGAAAAGCAGCTGCAAAGGCTGAAAGCAGAGACAGAGGTCAAAATTAAAGATTTTGCGGCAGTTTATTGATTTAGGTGGTTGACAAAGACTTTTAAATACTATATAACTTCCCTCCCTGCGCCTGTAGCTCAACTGGATAGAGCATTTGACTACGGATCAAAAGGTTAGGAGTTCGAATCTCTTCAGGCGCGTAAAATAGAGCCGCTGTATCGGAAGATACGGCGGCTTTTTTGTTGCTATTTTTGATATATCCCAGAATGGGAAATATTCTATTGACAACTTAATGGCACTCAACTATTTTAAGATATGAGAATAATTGCGAAAAAAGCTCTGGTTGAGTTTTACTCTAAATATGCAGACAGTAAGAATCAGTTGGAAGCATGGTATTACGAGGTTAGGCAGGAAAAGTGGCATGATTTTTCGTCAATTAAAGAAAAATACGGCAGTGCCAGCCTGATTGTTGACAACAGAGTGGTTTTTAATATTTGCGGAAACAAATACAGGCTGATTGTTAAAATAAACTATAAGGCAGAGATTGTGTTTGTCCGGTTCGTGGGCACACACAAGGAATATGACAAAATTAACGCCTCAGAGGTGTGAGATGCTTAGACCGATAAAAACAGAAGAAGATTACGATAAGGCTCTTAACAGAATAGATTTTCTGATGGATAAAGAGGATCAGGACAGCCTTGATGAACTTGAGGTTCTGGCTCTGCTTGTTGAAAAATATGAGGATAATAATTTTCCTATTGATGCGCCCGACCCTATAGAAGCCATCAAATTCCGTATGGAGCAGATGGGGCTTACCAACAAGGATATTGAAAAATCCTTCGGTGGTCAGAACAGAGTAAGCGAAGTTCTGAATAAAAAGCGTAAACTCAATCTGAGAATGATTCAAAACCTCCACAAAGAACTTGATATTCCTTATGAGTCGCTGATTGGGGCATGAAGAGGTTAATTTAGTATCATTATGTATTTATCTCTGTAGTTTCTAAATTTCCATATATATTGTGTTGCGCAATCTTGATCTTGATGTGTGACAGCTCTGGGTTTGCCTTAACTTTTTCTATTATCATATTTTTATTAGCTTTGCTAATACCGTAACCTAAGACTATGCTTTCAAAAGCATCGAATGGGATTTTTTTTAGGCAAATTTCAGAATAACTGTGTAATGTAGCCTGAGGGAAATCAATATCTAATTTTGGAGTGATTACTTTTCCTGTTTTGTGTTCACAAGAATTTAACATGCAGATTATTCTTACCTCATCTTCTGATTTCCATTTTTCTGCTTTAGCATAGATCAATCTTTCTGTGAAATTTTGAATATCAACGCCATTTTTATTCAAAACTATTAAAGCTGCAAATGGATTAGTAATGTTAGGTTGTGTAAATGTTTTGATAGGTTCTCCGTTGATTCTTATACTGCCCTTATAATAAGTTAGCGAAGCTCTTTTTTCTGGAAGATAACTGACATCTTTAGGTACATATTTTTTAAAAAATTCATGACTTTCTTTAAATGTTACTGCGATTCCCTCGCCTGCGCTTGCATAATGTGTCCACATAAGTTCGTTCGTATCAGATTTACATAAAGAGAGTACTCCGAGTTGGCAACTTATAATTTCTATCATATAGTGATTCATTTTTTCTACAATATTTGTAAATTGGTCTTTATCATATTCATCCATTGTCTCATAGTCTGTTTCCATTCTGAGTAGATGTGGAAAATGTTCTCCATATCTCTCGCCCACAGGCTTTAAAAAGAAATTAATTAACTCTTCCTCAGAAGGAGTATAATTTGGATCTTTTTGTATTTTGTCATGACGCTTCCTTGCCCATGCTAAATCTGCTGGTGAAAATTCGTTAAAATACGGAAAAAGCTTTGCTTCACTCCCTTTATCATTAAGAAACTTTGGCTGCGTTATGCGGAAAAAACCATTGGATATAAAATCATCTCTTAATATATGTTTATTTGAATTGTTGTCGAAATAGAACCCGTAGTATTTTACAAGCATTATATCCATGCTCCATTGTTTAATATTAATTATATAATATATCACATTGGAAACTCTGATTTGATAGATTGAAGATAAGTTCCACCAACTTATTTTATTTTGTATGGCTATAAAGATAATAGTAGAAAATATTAATCTGCCTGAAGTGTTACGTGCATTTTTGATAAATACACAAAATTTTGAATATCACAGATTTCTACGGATCAAAAGGTTAGGAGTTCAAAAACAGCGACATTATTTTCGGAGCTGTTTCTGAACTGGGCTGGCTGAAATATCTTCAGTGGGGCTTTTATATTTCAATAACTTAAAAGGCAATCAATGGTTTACGCTGGTTGCCTTTTTCGTTCCAACTGCTCCGAATTGCTCTAAATTGTTGGCAGGACTTTCAATGCGGTTGACGACTTCGACAGAGTTGCGATAGACTTAGACCTTATGTGTACGGAGTAACACAAACCTTTTATGCAGGTGAGCCTTATGATGGTATCGGGCAGATTGAAGTACGTTTTAAGCAATCAAGGCAAGCAGCCCATATCTTTATTAACAGCAGTTTGATAATTATTGGTATAATACGATTAAAATGCCTCAGAAAGGCTGGAGAGATATGATGAAAATCAGAATTTTTTTCTTGACCATTGTCCTGACAATGCTGTCTTTTACCGCCTGGGCAGGTTGGTTTAATCTGTTTCCCAAGCCCCTTGCACCTCAGGATATGGCACTGTTCGAAGCCGTTCTGAGGAACAATCTCAGCGAGGCAACACGCCTCACTCAGGCGGGAGCTTCGCCAAACGCAATTGTGCCCAACGGCAACAGCATCATGCAGAATGCTGTAGTAAGCGGCCACATCGAGATAGTTAAGATGATGCTGCGTAACAAGGGTGATGTCAATCTGGTCAGCCGTGACGGGCTGACGGCACTCCATATGGCGAAGAAGCCTGAGATGCACAAACTGCTTCTTGAAAACGGTGCGGATCCTTTTGTCCGCACAGAAAAAAACCGCTATTCCCCCCTGGAGTCTTGGTGCTATTCCACTGCCCATATCACGACTGAGGCGGAGAAGAAGCAAGTTATGGATGCAATCAAAAGTCAGGGACTTAAAGCGAAACGTGAGCAGTTTGAGAATACGACGTGGCTCACTCGTGCCGATCTGGTGGAGACGGTGAAGATCCACCAGTCTTTTAAATACGACATCAACCAGACATCCAATATAGATAAACAGACGCCCCTTCTCATAGCAGCTATGGAGGATAAATTCACCTTGATGCAGATCCTCATAGCAGCCGGCGCACGGCCGGATTTGAAGGACAAGGCCGGCAACGATCCGCTCGCCATCATCACACGGTATAGTCAGAGCAAGAACGGAAACAACGACTTCGCAGCGGTAGTGAAAGCCCTTGTCAATGCCGGAGCCGACATCAACAGTAAAGACGTAAATAATAATACGCCGCTGTGTAATGCCGCTGTCGTGGGGAACCCCTCCAGGGTCGGAACCCTTCTGGCCGTCAATGGCATCAGGGTTAACGAGCGTTGCGAGTACGGCGAAAATGCACTTTTCAAGACCAATGTGATGGCCGTGTCCCGTGCTCTGGTTGCTGCCGGAGCCGATGTCAACCACGAGAGCGATTGGAGCTATACCCCGCTTTTTGCTGTTACCGATCCTGAAGTGGTTACCTTCCTGCTCAAATCCGGTGCAAACGTCCACCATTTGAACAAAACGAAGGAAAGCATCCTCGTAAATAACCTGAAGAATGCCAATGAAGCATACAAGGTCTCCATGGACGAAAACAGGATCACGAACGCTTATCTGAGGAAGTTTGAAATCATCATCAAAGCTGGGATTAACGTGAACGAAGGACCCAATCCGAACACGACCCCACTTATTCTTGCGAAGCGAGTTCCCTTTACCAAGTTCGTTGCGTTGCTTGAGAAATCCGGAGCACGATGAGGCAGGCTCGAAGATCTTCGTTAACAGCAATGTAATTTTCTGAACCGAACTGACTGAAATCTATTCAGGCATATAACATAGAGCCGCCGTATCGGAAGATACGGCGGCTTTTCTGTTTGTATGATATGTGGATTTTTCGGGTGTTTTACAGAGGTTTGGTGAGTTGAATATAAAAACCCGGCGTAACTCTCTTGCGCCGGGTTTTTTGCTATTTAACCTTAACTTCTATCTGGTGGCACCAGTTGCAGTGCATCTTTTCGTTGGGAGCTTTGTGCACTGTGTGGCAGACTGTACATCTGACAGGACCCTGGTGTGAATCGTGCATGTTGAATTTTCTTTCTTTCCCGGAGTTAATGTAGGTTCTCATTTCTCCGGTATAGTAACCGCTGCCTGAGTCGTGGCATTTAATACATGCACTGTGGTGCGGCATTTTTGTCGGCTTATCGGTTTCGTGGCAGTCGATGCATTTAAGCCCTGCCTCTTTGTGTGCCAGTGTTGAAACAATTGCTTTTGTGGCAGCAGATGCACCGCCTGCGAAAGCAAAGAACAGGCACACAGCAAACACTGCTGTTGTGATTATAGAAAATTTTCTGGACATTCTGCTGCTCCTTATCTGCCTAATTCATTTTTAATGATGTTCTGTGCTGCAAGTCTGCCTGAGGTCAGTGCAAAACCGCTTGCAGAACCTTCTACGAGCAGATCGTATGAGCTGTCATAAAGCCCGCCCATATCCTGACCTGTTACATAGAGGCCTTTAACAGGCTGTCCATGAGTAGAGAGAGCCTGAAACTCTGTGTTTATCTTAACTCCGCCCAGTGTCAGGAAGAATGCACGGATACCTTTAAGTGCGTAGTAGGGACCCTGATCCTGAAATGCAAACAGGTGCTCAGGTTTGCGTCCCCATTCGGTGTCTTTCTTATTGGCTGCGAATTTATTGACGTTGGACACGCTTGCTTTGAGGTGGTTTGCATCCACTCCAATCTTTTTAGCGAGTTCATCGAGAGTGTCGGCTTTGAAAGCGTATCCTTGTTTGATACCGTTTTCGATACCATGGTCAAGCTCCGTCATTTTCTGTCCGACAACAACAATAGCGTTGAAAGGAGTCAGCGGGCCGCTGGTTATCATTTTCTGTTTCATGCTTTCGTCGAAGATGCTGTACATAACACCGCCGTTAGATGTCATGGCGTTGTATACGTTTGTGAAGCTGGAACCCTGAGATTCATTGTAGAAACGGTCGCCGGTCTGGTTAACCCAGAGGAATGGCTGACTGAGGGCTGTTCTTGTCTGTTTAAGAGAATCTGCACCATTAAACTGTCTGATGAGCGGGTTGACTTTGTCAAAAAGGTAGGGTGCGTTTCCTGCAACGGCCTGCATGCCCGCAAGACCTGCTCCGGCGTTTTTAGCCATATTGATGCCGTCGCCGTTTCTTCCGTCAAGCATAGGTCCTCTGAGGAAAATAGGTTCCAGCATTCCTTCGCCGCTGCTGTCCGACACATAGTCTTTAAGCATGTTTTTGTTGGTGGGAAATCCGCCGGTTGCAATTATGACACCGCCTTTGGCAGTAGCTTCATATTTTTCGCCGTATGCTGTGTCTGTGGCGTAAACACCGGTAACTCTTCCTGACTTGTCTGTCATCAGCTTTGTCACAGGCGTTTCAAGAAATATTCTTCCGCCTTTTGCGTAAATCTCTTTCTGCATGGCTCTGACAACGCTTGCACCGTTGTTTTTGTAGCAGTGCCAGATATGAAGAGATTTTTCTTCAGGGAACATTGTTTTTATGCCTTTAAATTCAACTCCCATGTCTTCGATGTCGTCTATAGTTTTTCCGGAATTAGCCAGAAGTTCTTTAAGAACTGCGGCATTTGCTCTCCAGTGGTGAAAATCTATTGCTGCATCAAAAACCTGCTGAACAGTCACGTTGTAGCCGGCTTTTGCCTGCATCCTTGTTCCTACACCTGTTGAACCTTCCGGATAGTTGCCTGCGCCGCCAAGCCCCGGGAGTTTTTCAAATACAATCACCGAAGCACCGCTGCGAACAGCTGTTAAAGCTGCGGAAAGACCTGAGAGACCTCCGCCGACAACAACGATGTCCGCCGTCAGCTTTTGCACAGCAAATGCATTGGGGACTGCGAGTGCGAGCAGAGCGCACACCATGATAACTTTGTTAAGCAATCTCATTGCTTCCTCCTAAAAATTAATACCAGACACCGGAAATCTGCATGTTATTCCGGTCTGTTATGCCATCCTAATAGTCAATTGCCGTGCCATATAATGACGAAGGTTCGATATCTTGGAGTATCAATGGTTTGTGTTCCGGCATTTGTTGTTTGTTGTGAAATTTGCTGTATTTGACGAGACAGGGTGTCTCATTAAAAGTGTTTCATAATGACGTTAATAATCATGTTGTGGGATAAATTGGCTTTGTTGATAATAGTTTAGTTTTATTTTTGGGATGGAAATGGAAATGTAAAAGTGATATGATTCATTACATGAAAAACGTGAGCCGGTTCAAATTTGTCTTTTATCGGGATGTATCATGAAAATGCGCAGTCTTAAAACAAAAGTGATATTCAGTGTTCTTCTTATATTTTTTCTCATTTTTCCTGCGTTTACATGGATGGGTATTTACTATTTTAAATATAATGCCAAAAAATCCGTCCGGGCGCAGCAGTTTGAGCTTGTGTCTAAACTTGCCGACGAGATTGACACGAAACTGCTGATACTTACGAGAGTCCTTCGTACATCCGCACAGATGATGAGTGAAGACAGTTTCAAAGACCATGCATCTGCCGATCTGTATATCAGAAAGCACATTTCACTCAATTCTGTTTTTGATGATAACATACTTATATTTAACGAACATGGCCAGCTTCTTGCCGAATCCGGCGACAACAGTCCCGAGAGGAGAATGATGAGTTTTCTCTGGAGGGACTATATTTCCGTTCCGATGAAGACCGGAAAGCTGTATATTTCGGCTCCGCTCATGGCCGCAGCAAGCACGAAGCTTAAAAGTCCCATGGTAGTTATCTCCGCACCGGTGATAATCAAAGGCAAACTGAAAGGTTTTCTATGCGGTTCAGTGAATCTTTACAGGAAGAATATATTCGACAACAGCGTATTTACCCATCTGAACAATGAAGGATGGATATATGTTGTTGATTCAGGTGCGAATGTGGTTATGCACCCCGACAGAAGCAAGATCGTCGGAAAAGTCGATATGGTGGAAAACCCCAGAATAAAAGATATGATAAAAGCCGGCTCAGGCAGCATGGAATATGAGGATGGAAAAAACCGGACAATTCAGGCATCGTTCAGCAGAATTCCCATCGCCGGATGGACTGTTATAGCCAACTATAAATCCGACAGTATTTTCAGGCATATATACAGAGCTGAGTCCACACTGATTTTCTTTGTCATTTCAGGTGCGTTCATTGTTTTTTTCATGCTTTCGTTTGTGCTTAGAAGCCTCATCAATCCACTCATATCTCTGAAAGAGCAGGTACGCAGCCTTTTGAGCGATCCGGATTCCGGCAAAGTTATAAAAGTGGATTCCAATGATGAAGTGATGGATACCGCCGATGCCTTTAACGAACTCCTTGAGGAGATAAATAGGGGTAAACAGGAACTGAAAAGCAGCAACGAGCTGCTGCAGATAGTATGTGACTTTTCCACCGACTGGGTTTACTGGGTGAACGATAAGGGAAAACTCATCTATATTTCTCCCGCCGCAGAAGAAATAACAGGGTACACAAAAGAGGAGCTTTCTGATTATCCTTTGTTTTATGAAAAACTTATTCATCCTGAAGACTATGAAAAATGGCTCAGAACTGAACAGTCGGCCAGACTTCACAGGGAAGCCTGCAAAACAGACATAAGGATCATAAGCAGGGATGGGGCTGTAAAGTGGCTCAGCAACCATTGCAAAGGTATATTCGATAATGATCGTTTCATCGGTTTGCGGGGAGCTTACACTGATATAACTTCAGCCAGAACAGCTGAAGAGAAGCTGATCTCCGGTGAAAGAAAGTATCGTATGCTGATACAGAATTCAGGATCACCCGTTGTTTTCACAGATGAAAACTTCCTGATCACGGAACATAACGAAAAAGCATATTCCCTTCTTACATGTTCTGTCGGTTCAGCAATGTTCCCCTACCTTAACGTAAGTCAGGAGAGGGTAGAAGCCCATTTACAGTCCAATTCAGGGAAAAGGACCGTTGAGATAGAGTCCGATCTTATTGTTTACGGCAGTGTATACCATTATCTCTGGCATATAAACATGCTGACATACAAAGAACACGGCGTATCCGGATACATGGTGATCGGAACGGACATCACAGGGAAAATGAAAAGGAACGAAGAGCTCAGCCGTATGGCTGTGAAAACGGAAATAAGCAAATATGTCAAGCATATGGAAGCTATAATCAAAAGCGTTTCCGAGGGGATCATATCTTTCGATAAAAACGGTTGTCTCAGCTGTTATAACAGCGAGGCGGAAAAACTGTTTCTGCTTAAACCGGAAGACATGGGCAAATCCATGGAAAATATAAATGAATTTTTTGCGACAACCCTGATATCTTCAGTCAAAAAAACTGCAAAGAACAAGAGTGTAATGGCTGAATATGAGTTTGAAGGCGGAGTCCGTTTTCTTAAGCTCAATATAACGCCTCTTCTGGACAGTGACGGGAAGAATTTCGGAACTCTTGTGGTTGTTTCAGATGAGACAGCAGCTTTGCCGGATGCCGGTGAGGATAGTCCATTTGAAAAGATGATTGGAAGGAGCGACAGCATGCGGTCAGTATTCAGCATGATGCGATCCCTTGCGGATGTTGATTCGACTGTTCTTGTCCTCGGCGAGAGCGGCACTGGAAAAGAGCTTGTGGCCGCAGGAATACACGAGAGCGGGAAACGCAGAAACAAACCTTTCATAAAGCTTAACTGTTCAGCCATTCCGGAAAATCTCCTTGAAAGCGAACTGTTCGGTCATGTCAAAGGGGCATTCACAGGAGCATATAAGGATAAAACCGGAAAATTTGAGGCTGCTGATGGCGGAACAATATTCCTGGATGAAATAGGCGACATATCGCCTAATGTTCAGGTTCGCCTCCTCAGAGTGCTTCAGGAGAAAGAAGTTGAGATCATAGGAAGGAATGAACCCGTCAAGGTTGATGTGCGGGTTATTGCCGCCACAAACAGAGATTTGAAAGATATGGTGTCAAAAGGGAATTTTCGTGAGGATCTGTATTACAGGCTTAAGGTTGTGACACTGGTTGTTCCGCCTCTGCGTGAACGCAAAGATGACATTCTCGCTCTTGCCATGGAGTTTATAAACAGGTTCAACATAAAACTCGGAAAGAATATTGTGGATATAGCGGACGATGTGAAAAAAATACTTATCGAATATGACTGGCCGGGCAATGTCAGAGAGCTTGAACATGTTATTGAGTATGCCTGCCTCATGACCGGAACGTCTTTCATAACCAGAAATGCCCTGCCTGCCGATTTAACATCCGACAAGCCGCAGAATCCTGATGAAGAGAAAGAGATGATTCTTAAGGCGCTGGATGAAGCCAAGGGGTATAAGGCGAAAGCTGCCCGTATTCTGAAAATGGGAAGGGCGACACTTTACAGGAAAATGCAGGAGTACGACATAGAATATTAAGACACTTCTGATGAGACAATGTGTCTCTTCTGAAAAATATCCGGTTGGGTTGTTCGGGTATAAGTGCTTATTTATTAAATATATATAGGTGAAGCATCCGTTGGCACGCTTCTTGAGTATTGGTTTTGCATAACTTTTTTACTCAAGGAGTGTGACATGGATTTTAAAAGGATACCGATTCTTCTCGGTTCATTTGCTCTTCTGACCTCCTCCACCTGCTTTGCTGCAGATAATCTTAAAGAGATGTTCAGTCAGGGCAGTGTGAACGGAGAACTCAGGTCATATTATTATGACAGGGATTTTGATTCCACCCAGAAAGAGAGGGAAGACTACGCCACAGGCGGACTTTTCGGCTATAAGTCCGCAGCACTGAAAGGTGTCAGCTTTGGTGTTACTTTCGCAACCGTAAATGATACGGGAAGCAGCGACGGTAAAGCCGTATACGGACTTCTGCCGAAGGATCAGAACGGAAACCATGACAGCGTCACCAGAATGCAGGAAATGTACGTTCAGGGACAGTGGTTTAACACAACCCTGAAATACGGCGGTCAAATGATCAACACGCCCTTTATGAACGGAAACGACATCCGTCTGCTTCCGAAATCTTATAAAGGCGCATCTGTTATCAATAAAAGCATACCTAATCTGGAACTTCAGGGATATTTCATCACAGGCTACATGGGGTGGGCCGATGATGACTACATGCAGGTTTCAGACTCTGCGGCAAAAACAGCGGACGAGAACAAACCGATGCTGATCGGAGGTGCTAAATACAAACTTCCTGTAAATGTTCTGGATGTATCAGCAGAGGGCTGGCTGTACAGCATGTCCGATGTTATGGATATGACATATTATAAAGTCACTGCCGCAAAACAGCTCGGCGATTTTAAACTGAGCCTTGAACCCACATATTTCACTCAAAAATCCAAAGGGGATGAACTGGCAGGCAATCTGGACAGCGACCAGATTGGTGTTGCTGCGGGTGCATCTGCATACGGCATCTCACTGAACGCATATTACGCCAAAACCGGCGATACAAACCTTCTTACGCCCTGGGGTGACAGTCGTGTGATCAACCAGCAGGTTCTGGCCTCTCAGTTTGCCAAAGAGGAAGCTATCGCGGCAAAAATCGGATACGACTTTGGTCAGCTCGGGTTGAAAGGACTGTCAGCATATGTCCTTTACGGTGTGTACAACGCACCTGAGATCAACGGAAAAACTACTGACGCCAACGAAATGGACTATAACATTCAGTATGACTTCGGCAAAAACTTCGGCGGCATTCTGGACGGATTCAGCGTCAGGGCAAGATATGCCTTTATAGATAACAAAGATGCCGATGACTACACTGACACCAGAATATATCTGAGATATACGTTTGCATTAGCGGGAAAATAAAAGCCTCCAAGGGGGGAGACTTTTACAGGGAGGGGCGGATTCAGCTCATCCGCCCTCTTTTCATGGAGAAAATATGAAAGCTATTATACTGATACTTATAAATTTTTTGATAACGTTCGGTTTTTCCGTTAGCGACGGGCTTTTTGCCGTTGTATTTAAAGATGTTGTCGGAAATGGTATTTTCCTCAGTTTTGCTTTTTTTTTCTATTCTTTTTCCAAAATCATATTTTCTCCTTTTGCCGGGCGGATACTGGACAGCATGGGGGTTGAGAGGGTGCTTGGCTTCTCTCTGGTGCTGTTTACGGCAGTGTCCGCCGTTTTTATACTTTCTGATGATAAAATTATAATCCTTACAGCAAGGATCATTCAAGGTTGCGCATGTGCTTTTTTCCGTCCCGTTCTTCTCTGCGCAATAGCCTCCGAAGGAAAATTTTCAAACCTGGGCAGAAGAGCGGGACAACTGGACATATCGTTCTATCTAGCATTGGCGGCTGGTACATTTTACGGTGGTTTTTTGTTTGATGCATCGGGCAAAACAGGTGTTTTTATATCAATTGCCCTCTGTTGTGTAATGTCATTGCTTTTGTTCCTCCTGTTCAGGGAATGCCTTAAAACACATGGAACTGCAAAAGAAAAACCATCCGCAAACAGGCTTATACCAGCCGCCAATCCCGCCTTAACAGGCTATCTCGTCTATATTTTCTTTAAAGCATGGGGAATATCTTCGGTGTGTATATACCTGCCTGTGCTGATGCATAATCAGGGTTTCACTGCTTCAAATATCGGTTTTGCAGTGAGCATCCCGCCGTTTGTGATGGCTTTTTTTCTGCTTTTCACAGGGAGGCTGGCGGATATTCTGAAAAAGAATACCATGGTTTTCACCGGAGGAGCAGTGGCGGCGGCTTCATACCTCAGTATCCCTTTTGCTTATGACCTGCCTTCGATTATTCTTATCATAATCATAGGAGGAGCGGCTGGCGCATTTTCTCAGCCTGCTTTGGCAGCGCTTCTGCTGGAGTCAGCGCCGGACGGACAGACAGGCAGGACTATCGGATTGTTCAACACGGTCATGGGGCTTGGGTTTTCCGTCAGTCCCATTATAAACGGGCTTTTACTGAAGTTTGCCGGAATAGGCAGTATTTTCATTATAGCAGGGATAACAGGTTTACTGTCTTCAATGTATTTTGCTGATTGCACTGAAAATCTTGTTGGCGATGCCGCTGATTATAAATACTGAACTCCGGCATCGGAGAAAGAGTTGATATATATAAACTCAATATTCATAGAGCTGTTTCTGAACCGAACTGACTGAAATCTATTCAGGCATATAACATAGAGCCGCCGTATCGGAAGATACGGCGGCTTTTCTGCGTTTTAAGTTCAATATTTAAAAGCCCTTATTTACCATACGCTTATTATTATTGACTTATTTCCCACAGAAAATTATTGACATCAATGTTATACTATAAACAGGTCAGATAGTTTCCGTCCCTCGTGCAAACATACAGAACCGGGGCACAGGGCACGTCTGACTTTTTTTTGCGATTTCGGGGCACTAGGGAGGAAAAAGCACACTAAGGAGATTTGAGATGGCTAAGAAAATTTTAGCGATTCTTTCCAATTACGGATACTGGGGTGTTGAGCTTACCGGACCCATGGTCAAGCTGGAGCAGGCCGGCTATGAGCTGACATTTGCCACACCCAGAGGAATGAGACCGGTAGCTCTTCCCCCGAGCTATGACACTTCATATATGGATCCTCCCCTCGGAAAATGTGTAACAACACCTTTCGATGCAGAGCAGGTCAAAAGCATCAAAGATTCACCCAAACTGGACAATCCTAAAAACTTATCTGCATGGGTTCCCGAAAGACCCTACTACAGTACGGAAAATTTTCTCCGCAAGCTCGAAGCCTATTATTCGGAGCTTAAAAAGCTGGAGGCGGAGCTTTCCGAATACGCAGGAATACTGCTTGTGGGCGGAAGCGGTCCGCTTATCGACATGGTGAACAACCAGCGTGTACACGACCTTATCCTTGCATTCAGAAAAATGGACAAGCCCATAGCGGCAATATGCTACGGCGTTGCCTGTCTTGTTTTTGCAAGGGATTTCAACGAACGTAAACCCATCATTGAGGGCAAGCACGTCACGGGTCACTGCATAGAATACGACTATCACGACGGCACGGGCTTTGTGGGAACAGACCTCAACATCGGGCCTCCTCCCTATGTGCTTGAGTATATGCTTCGGGATGCTGTCGGTTCCGGCGGAGGATACCACGGCAATTTCGGAAAAGAGACGTCGGTCATAGTGGACTATCCGTTCATAACCGCCCGTTCGCTCCAGTGTTCGCACGAGTTCGGCGAGCAGCTTGTAAACATGCTCGACAAAGGACTTAAGAGATATGGATGGTAAAACGGGAAACCGCAAGCTCCTTGAACAGCTCATCGCCGACGGTATCGAATATATCTTCGGCAACCCGGGAACTGTCGAGCAGGGTTTTCTGAACGAGCTTAAAAACTACCCGCAGCTCAAGTATATCCTGACGCTTCAGGAGAGTATCGCCGTTATGGCGGCGGACGGATACGCCAGAAGCACGAAAAAGCCCACTGTTGTTCAGCTCCACAGCTCCCCCGGCATAGGAAATGCCGTCGGCGCGGTGTATCAGGCATACAGAGGCCACTCCCCCCTTGTGATAATAGCGGGGGATGCGGGCGTGAAATATATGAACATGGATGCCCAGATGGCGGCGGATCTGACGGGCATAATGAAGCCCGTTACAAAGTATTCGACGATGGTTCTGCACAAGGACAGTGTCCTGCGCACCCTGCGCAGAGCCGTGAAGATAGCCTCAACACCGCCAATGGGGCCTGTATATGTCTGCCTGCCTGCGGACATTCTGGATGAAATCAACACCGAACAGGTTTTCCCTTCCGCATCAGTAATAAAGACAGCTCCCGCCGACGACGGCGTGTGTGCCGAAATAGCCGCATCTCTTGTATGCGCCGAAACACCTGTGTTTTTCATAGGTGACGGAGTTGCGTACTGCGGTGCGGAAGAGGCCGTTAAGGAACTTGCGGAGCTTATCGGTGCGGAGGTGTACGGTGCTGACTGCGGCGAACTGAATATGGACAACACCAGCCCCTGCTGGAAGGGCATGACAGGGCATATGTTCGGGTTTGCGAGCCTTCCAGTGACAATGAAAGCGGATGCGGCGCTGATATTGGGAACCTATATGCTTCCAGAGGTTTTCCCTGAAACTGGAGAAATTTTCAATGCGTCTGCAAAGGTCATGCATATCGACCTCAACGATTACGAGATAGCTAAGAACCACAGGGTCGACACCGCCGTCAGTGCGGACATCGGGCTGACACTGAAAAAGGTCACGGCTCTGATAAAAGAGAACGCTTCGGAAGCCGACAGGAAAAGGTTCCGCAGCAGGTTTGAAACCCTTGCAAATACGGTCAAGTCCCCCGATTTTCCTGAGCTTGAGAAGGATGCGCCTCTAAAGATGCACGAGTTTGCAAAGGTTCTTAAGGAAAAGATTCCGGCGGATACGGTTATTTTTGATGAAGCACTGACATCATCGCCTGAGCTTACGGCATTTATCGTGCCGAAAGACAGAGGAACCTATTTCCAGACCAGAGGCGGCTCCCTCGGGGTGGGTTTTCCGGGGGCGATAGGTATAAAAACCGCAAACCCCGAAAAAACAGTTATAGGTTTCAGCGGTGACGGCGGATGTCTGTATACGATTCAGGCTCTCTGGACAGCGGCTCACCACGGCATAGGCGCAAAGTTCGTGGTGTGCAACAACATGAGTTATAAACTGTTGAAGCTGAACATCAGCCAATACTGGAGAGAGCAGGCAATGGAGAACGAAATTTTCCCCGAGTGCTTTTCCATAGACTCTCCTGCAGTGGATTTTGTGTCCATAGCGAGGGGGTTCGGGGTTGATGCACTGCGGGTTGAACGAAGAGAGGACATCGCTGGCGCAATAGACGCCATGCTGTCGACGGACAAACCGTTTCTCATAGATTTGTCCGTGGATACTGACCACAAAAACCATCAGGCGGGATGCCGCTGCGGGCAGTGAATTCGGAGGACGTGATGATACATCAGTTTATATTTGCCTCGCCAAAACCGGGCATGACGGAAGAGGCCTTTCAGGATTACTGGGTGAACAATCATGCGGTTAACTATGCCTCGAAGATACCGCAGATCAAAAAGTACATCGTTGACACAAGGATAAAACAGGAAAACGAGACAGGCGAACCGCTTTTCAGCGGCATAGCGGAAATATGGATAAAGCCGGAGGAGCAGATAGCCTCGCTCCAGACCAAAGAATTTCTTCAGGGTGCAAGGCTGGACGAACCCAACTGGGCGGCGTTCTGGAAATCATTGGTGGTCGATACCACCGAAGATTATGTATTCGGCGATGAGGAGATAACGGAAACAGGATACGTTAAGCTGGTCAGACTGCTTAAACGTAAGGAAGGGCTGAAACTCGGCACATACAGAAGTGACCTTCAAAAGGTATACGCCCCCATGAACACATATTTTGACGAAATAAAAAGATACATGCTTTGCCATGCGGTGGACGGCGCATATGCGGTAGGCGAGGCGAGGTTCGATTCCGTCGAGGTTTTTTCGTTTCTGAATACCGACGACCTGAACACATTCATAGAATCAAGCGAATACGTTTTCGACATAATGCCCTGTCTGGCGGGACTGGTTGAAACCGGATATCTGTTTTCCATGACTGTTCAGGAAAACTGGATAATCAAAGGGAGGGACTGATGCTTTTTTTCGTACAGATGAAATGGAATTATCAGGGCAGGATCAGTCAGGATCAGCTCTGGGAGATGGAGGCGATAGAGGGCAACCACGGCATTGCGGGTATAAAAACAGGGAAGGTTCAGCTTTTTAAAGTTGTTTCCCAGCACAGGGTGATAGCCATTGTTGACGTGGATTCCCTTGAGGATCTGGACAGAAATTCCATGGGCTGGCTGCCCATGCGGGAATATCTGGAGTTTGAGCACGTCTGGGCACTGAGGGACTACGAAGGATTCATAGAAGATGTTAAAAACGGCTTTCCACAGCCGAGGTAAATCATGGATCATAAACAGTTTTTCAAAGAGCACATGGAATATGTCTTCAGAAAGGATTTCGAAAACATGGTGAAGGATACCTATACGGAAGATGCGGTGCTTTATCATAACTTTCCTTTTTTTGAGGGCGAGGCTCCATACGTTCACTCGGGACACGATGAGATAATTGCGGCGGAGAAAGTGATATTCGACCCGAAAAATCAGGGGGACGTTACAGTCAGCGAACCGCTTAATTTTATCGGAATGGGCAACATGATTGCATTCCAGCTGATAGTAACCTCCTCCAACACCGGAAAATGGATGACTTCCGATGCGTGGCTTCTGGAAAACGGTAAAATAAAAATATACTACGCCTCCGGGCTTAAAATGGACTGACATATGAGCTTGTTAAAAAACGATACGAAAGCGGTTGCCGACAAATGGTTCAAAGCACTGCGTGAAAGGGACGGCGCTTCGGCCATGGAGTATCTGGACAAAAACGTCGTCTGGTCTAATACGAAACCCATTCCCGGGCTTTCCGAGATAATTCCGTGGCTGGGCGAATATCACGGCGTGGGCGAAGTTCACCAGACATTTATGGTGTGGGCGAAACTCTCCGAGGTGGAGAGCTTTGAGCTGCTGGAACTTTTTATAAACGGCGACGAGGCCATAGGGCTTGTCCATGAAAAGGCGAAGATAATCCCCACCGGACTGTACTACGACATAGAGTTCATCCACAGGCTCACGGTTAAAGACGGAAAAATAGTAAGATGGAAGTCTTACTGGGATACCGCTTTCGGTATAGTAGCTTTTCGTGGAGATCTGAACGAAAGGCTTCTGGGTGCTGTGCTTTCAAAGGACAGACATTCGGCGAGGGAGCTTCTGAAATTCGGCGCAGACCCTAATTATGTAAATCCCGAAACAAAGCTGACCCTGCTCATGACCGCCGCAGGAATAGGTGAAGCGGAGATAGCTTCAATGCTCCTAAGAAAGGGGGCGAATCCCAACACCCTTGACGAGCTTGCGGGAGCGTCCGCAATGCACAAGGCATGTCAGGGCGGTTATCTCGAAATCGTTAAGCTGCTTGCGGAACACGGCGCATTTATAAACACGCAGGCGGTTTCCACCGGGCATACTCCTCTTATAGAGGCGATATGGTTCAAATATCCTGAGATAGTTCAGTATCTTCTGGATAACGGAGCGTGGCTTAACATTAAGACCAATTACGGGTTCAGCCTCCTTGATCATCTTAACTACGCACTGAATGTTTCAACGAGGTGTAAGGATAAGCTGTATACCATCAAGGATATGGTTGACAAACGCATAGAAGACGACAGGAAAAGGGCGGAGAGCCAGAAACTGATGCAGGCTGTTATCGATAATAAATGTGACGAGGTGAAAGCATGTATCGGATCGGGGGCGGACGTGAACGAACGGGCTCCTATTCTGAACGGTTTCAACGACGGACACACCCCTCTGCACGTTGCATGCAGAAGCGGATTTTACGATATAGCGAAAATACTTATCGAAGCGGGAGCGGACATCAATGCGATAGAGCCGACCTTCGGCGCAGTACCTCTCCATAAGGCAACTTATAACGGATTTGCGGATATAACACAGCTTCTCTGCTCGCAGGCAGGAATAAACATGGACTATCAGGGGCCTTCCAACGGCTACACTCCTCTGCACGACGCTCTCTGGCACGGCTTTGACAAGTGTGCCGAGGTGCTGGTCAACAGCGGATGCGCTCTGAAGCTCAGGGGGCACGACGGGCTTACTCCCTATGACCTTGCGCTGGAGGTGTTCGGCGATAAACATCCTCTGACGGTTAAAATCAGGGAACGGAGCGGCTTATGAAGAAGGTTGCCATACTCATCGAGACGGATTTTTTCGAAAAGGAGATATTCTATTATCATTTCCGCTTCGCAGAAGAGGGGATAGAGGCGCATTTCATGTCCAGACTGTGGGGGCAGCCCAAACTGACCTTTTACGGACACGAGTTCAAAGCCCCGTTCGACTGTGACAGAAGTTTCGAAAATATGACGGACGAAGAGCTGGGATCTTACAGCGCAGTGATAGTCCCGGCGGGGTACTCAGCCGACAGGCTGAGATATACCGAGGACATCACCAAACTGCCGCCCGCATCTTTGTTTATGAAGCGTGCGTTTGAAAATAAGAATATTATCAAGGGGATAATCTGTCACGGCCTTTGGCTGATGTCGCCTGTGGCGGAAGTTCTTAAGGGGCGCAAAGGGGTTGTTCACAACAATCTTCTGGGTGATGCGAAAAACTACGGGCTTGAATACGTCGACAGCGACGTATTCACCGACGGCGACTTTGTGACAGCCAGAACAGGCGAACACTGCGGGCTTTTTGCCCATACCATAATCGGGATGATAAAATGAAACATCTGAACCTCCTTGTCAAAAAGATAGTCAGAGACCACCATACCGTTTTCTTTATCGGCGTGGTTCTGATAATCATGGGGCTGATATCCCTTTCGGAGAATCTTTTCAAAAACATTCTGGGTGTTGAGTTCAATATTGCCTACGGCTACCTGATTCTGGGTGCGTTCAACATAATAGCGGCCTTTGCTTTTATCATTATGGGGGCGATGAATATTGAAACTGCGGTTGAGCCGGACAGCGGGGAAACCGACAGACTGGCAGACATTGAAAACAGGCTCGGCAGGCTGGAAGAGAGGATAGGAAATGAAATATAAGGTTCAAAGAGGCTGTCCCCATCCTCTCGGGGCGAGGGTTTGTGAAAACGGCGTCAACTTTTCCGTGTTTTCTCAGAGCGCCACATCTGTATGTCTGTATCTGTTCAATGAACATGACGACCCCGAACCGTTTCAGATAATCGAACTTGACCCTAAAAAGAACAGAACCTTCTATTTCTGGCACGTTTTTGTTGAAGGACTGAAAGAGGGGATGCACTACGGCTACAGCGTGGACGGTCCCAGAGATACAGGACTGGGGCACAGGTTCGACCATGAGAAACTTCTGCTGGATCCTTACGGATTCGGTTCAACGGACAATCTGTGGGTAAGGGGCAATGCGTGCGTCAAAGGCAGCAACCTGACCACGGCAATGCGCAATGTTATCATTGATATAGAAAATTATGACTGGGAGGGCGACAGACCCCTGAACCGTCCCATGAACGAGACAATAATATATGAAATGCACGTTAAGGGGTTTACGGCGGGAAAAGGTGCAAAGGTCAGAAATCCCGGGACTTACAAGGGGATTATCGAAAAGATACCTTATCTCAAAAAACTGGGGATAACCGCCGTTGAGCTTCTGCCTGTAATGCAGTTCGACGACAAGGCCGTCATCGGCCACTCACCCGACGGAAAACCTCTGACAAACTACTGGGGATACAGCACTATCAGCTTTTTTTCTCCCCACCCCGGCTACTGCGTTTCACCCGAAGAGGGCGAACACATAAAGGAGTTCAGGGATATGGTCAAGGCTCTGCACAAAGAGGGCATCGAGGTCATTATGGATGTGGTTTTTAACCACACTGACGAGGGCAACCACAAGGGGCCGATGATAAATTTCAAAGGGTTCGACAATAGTGTCTATTATCATCTGGTGGAGAGCGAAAAACAGTTCTACATGGACTATACCGGATGCGGAAACACATTTAAATGCAACCATCCTATCCCTGAAAAGCTGATAAGGGAGTGTCTGGAATTCTGGGTTGAAGAGATGCACGTGGACGGGTTCAGGTTCGACGAAGGTTCGATACTTTCCAGAGACGAGAACGGGAAACCTCTCAAATTCCCCCCGATTCTGTGGCAGATAGAGCTTTCGGAGGCTCTGGCGGACACAAAACTCATAGCCGAGGCCTGGGATGCGGCCGGACTTTATCAGATAGGCTCTTTCCCGGGTATAAGATGGGCGGAATGGAACGGAAAATACCGGGATGCGGTGCGCAGATTCGTTAAGGGCGATGCGGGGGTTATCGGAGAGCTGGCGAACAGAATGTCCGGCAGCAGCGACCTTTACAGCCCTTCGGGGCGTATGCCCGTCAACAGCGTGAATTTCATCACCTGTCACGACGGGTTCACCCTGTACGACCTTACGGCTTACGACTCTAAACACAACCATGCAAACGGAGAGGACAACAGGGACGGCATAGACGAAAACCTGAGCTGGAACTGCGGAGCAGAAGGCGAAACCGACGACGAGGCGGTCAACAGCCTGCGCAAAAGACAGATAAAGAATTTTCTGACAATACTGCTGATTTCAAAGGGTGTTCCAATGATAACGGCAGGGGACGAGATATGCCGCACCCAGCAGGGCAACAACAACGCATACTGTCAGGACAATGAAATCAGCTGGACAGACTGGACGTTTGCTGAAAAGAACGCCGACATTCTGGAATATGTGCAGAAACTGATAAAGATGCGGAAAAGGTTCCATGCCTTACGTTCGGCGGAGTTTTTCTCCGACGGAAAGGACAAGAACGGCATGCCGGAGGTTACATGGCACGGGACGGAGCTTAACAGACCGAACTGGGATGATGAAGGCTCAAGGGTGCTTGCTTTCACCCTCAGTGCCATGGACGGAAAAACCTATCTGCACGTGATGATGAATATGTACTGGGAACCTCTTCGGTTCGGGGTTCCGGCTATTAAAGGAATAAAATGGGGACTTCTGGCAGATACCGCACAAAATTCCCCCGACGATTTTTCGGATTTCAAAAGCATGCCTTCCGTTGAAGCTGATTCGGTCACGGTGCAAGGCAGAAGCATTGTCATACTCTTATCAAACTGACGGAGGGCTGAATGAAAGCTGATTTTACTTTTTCGGACATGATAGCAGGCTACGTGGAGTCTTTCGATTTCAAAACCGATATTTTCGTTCTTAAAACATCCGACGGCAGGGATTTTCAGGTGAAACTCACCCCCACCGTTTATGCGGAGATGTCCAGAAACCTCGGCGAGGGGTATCTCGACTGCACAGGAACTTTGAGAGATATGCTGGAAAACGGACGGTTTCTGTTCGTCTACGGCATCTTTTTTCCGGAAGAAGGAAAACCTTTCGAGGCAAAACACATTGTTTTCGTCGGCAGAACCAGATCCGAGTTCCGTTTCGAAAAGCAGGACTGGTGGATAAAGCAGGTTGAACAGCTTGCGGATTTTTATATCAACGCCCAGTTCGGCGACGGCGAGATAGACTATAGAAACTACAGAACCCATCTCTCTCTCGGCGGTTCCAAAGAGGGGGATTTCCGTCAGGAAACCGACACGATCTCCAGACTTGTATATGGATTTGCTTCGGCATATCTGATCACGGGCAACGAAAAATATCTTGAAGCGGCGGAAAAGGGAACCGAATATCTCCGAAGTCATTTCAGAGCTCTGGAATCATCGGAGGACATGTGCTACTGGTACCACGCCATAGACGTTAAAGGCAGCAGAGAGAAAAAAATTCTGGCTTCGGAGTTCGGCGACGATTATGACGCAATTCCCGCCTACGAGCAGATATATGCTCTGGCAGGTCCCGTCCAGACATTCAGGGCGACAGGTGACAAGCGTATCGCCGAAGACGCAAGGCTCACCATCAACCTGTTTGAAAAATATTTCAAAGATACGGAACTCGGCGGCTATTTCTCCCATATCGACCCCATAACTTTCGATCCCCGTGCGGATTCTCTCACACATGACAGAGCCAGAAAAAACTGGAACTCCGTGGGCGACCATGCTCCGGCGTATCTCATCAACCTTTATCTTGCAACAGGCCAGAAAAAATACGGCGACATGCTGAAATACTGTGCCGATACCATAATAGAAAGGTTCCCCGACTATGAAAATTCCGCCTTCGTTCAGGAAAAGTTCCACGAGGACTGGAGCAAAGACCAGACATGGGGATGGCAGCAGAACAGAGCGGTTGTGGGGCACAATCTTAAGATAGCATGGAACCTTATGCGTATAATCTCCGAAACCGGAGACGAAAAGTACAGGCTGATGGCGGAACGGATAGCCACTCTGATGCCGGAACACGGAATGGATAAGCAGAGATGCGGCTGGTACGACGTGGTTGAGCGCGAACTGGCGCAGGGAGAAAAATTTCACCGTTTCGCATGGCATGACAGAAAGGCATGGTGGCAGCAGGAGCAGGGGATTCTGGCATACCTGATTCTTTACGGAATTCTGGGCAAACCCGAATATCTGAAATATGCACGGGAATCATCATCTTTCTATAACGCATGGTTCCTCGACCATGATTCCGGCGGTGTATATTTCAACGTTCTTGCAAACGGTCTGCCATATCTTCTGGGAACGGAGCGTGAGAAAGGCAGCCACTCCATGAGCGGATATCACTCGTTCGAACTCTGCTATCTGGCGGCGGTTTATACAAATCTGCTGATAACCAAGGAACCTATGGATTTTTATTTCAAACCATATCCGAACAACCTGCCCGACAATATTCTGCGTGTTTCGCCGGATATTCTTCCAAAGGGCAGCGTTTCGATAGCTTCTGTTGAGATAGACGGAAAACCCTATTCGGAGTTTGATGCTGAGAATCTCACGGTTCGGCTGCCCGAATCGGCGGACAGGGTGAGGGTCAAGGTGCGGCTGGTGCCCACGGGCTTTTCAGTTCATTTCACTTGCTACGGCGAAATGGCGGGAAATATCGGGAAGATATATATGAGCGGCGAGTTCGACAGCAGAGGCCTCGGTGCATTCCGTAAGGCTTGTGAGGATATCAGCGGTGCGGAGAAGGTTGTTATAGTAATGTCGGGTCTGACGTATATTTCACCCGAAGGTGTCCGTGCCATAACTTTTGAGCGGCAGAAGCTCGACCTCGACGAACCATTTTATATAGCCGGGGCAAAGGGTCAGCCTCTTGAGGAGATCGGAAGCGAGGAGCTTGAAGAAGAATGCGAAGTGATAAACAGTCCCGACGACATAAAATAGAAAAACACTGCAGGTACTGTGTAAATATGGTTTTAAAAAAGATTGCATCCAACAAATATCTGGACGTAACGGTGGGTATCCTCATGTTCGTCTGCGCCCTCACCGAATTTCAGGAGCTTTTCGGCTACAGGCAGGAGGTTTCAGAAGGTGTTGAAACCCACCATGCCATTGCCGTTTTCAGCCTTGTCATTTTTTTTAAAGGGCTGCTTTCGCTGATGACGGGAACTGCGCTCATAGGCGACACGGTGGATAAAAAAAAGGGTGTGCTGGCGTTTATGCGCAGTATTTCCGAACACTGGGTTTTCAATCTGGCTGTTGCTCTTCTGCTCATGATCATAGGCACGGTTGAGATGATCGAGGAGTTTTCCGACGTTAAGGACAAAATGTCCGTATGGCATCTGGGAGCGGTGCTCAGCGGACTGATATTGTTCTTTAAAAGTCAGAGTGTTCTGCTGGATTCAGTGACTTTTATGCGGAAGCAGGAGCATAAAAACGAATTTATGCGGAAGCTGGTTCCGAAAATATCACGGTTTTTTAATCACCCGAAACTGGAGACCTCTCTGGCTGTTGCCGTGATTGCGGTGGGTGTCATAGAAATGTTTATAATTGAAGAGGGCGGCGGGCAAGGGCATAAGAGTATAATAGTATACGGTTTAAGCAGAATTATAAAAATTGTGGAGCCTACCGGAGCTTTTGTCGACCTTGTTGAGGATGCCGACAGGATAGTCTGAAACTCCTTTTTAAAGCGTACGCCTGTGGTTTTACAGCCAGAATTCAGGGTATCGCCTTTTGGGAGCCAGATTGTTAACCAGCAGGGCTATTACAAGCAGGGTCAGTGCTCCCAGTCCTGCGGGCATGAGAACGTAGAGATAGCCGAGGTTGTGAATTGAATCTCCGCCTATGACGGCAATGAGAGCGGTTGCTCCGCCGGGCGGGTGGAGGGTTTTTGTGATATGCATTATGGCGATGGCGCTTGAAACGGCCAGTGCCGCCGCCAGCCACGGAATTTTTCCTGCTATGAGATATGCGGTGACACCTGTTGCCGCCGAGATTATGTGTCCGCCGATGAGATTTCTCGGCTGTGAGAGCGGGCTTCGGGTGACACCGTAAACCAGAACCGCCGATGCGCCGAATGACCCGATTATCATAATGAGCGAGGTCTGATCCAGCAGGCTGAAATGGATGAGTCCCACGGCGGATATGCCTATGAAACTGCCTGTCCATGACCAGATAACCTCCGACATGTCCACTCTGGGGGGGCTTTGGGTGCGGCCTTTCATTTTGCCGAAAAAGTTACGCATCGCCGTCACCAAGCATGTTGAAAGAACTTATGAGGTCGGATCGGGTGACTATGCCCGCCAGACTGCCTGAAGAATCCAGAACAGGAAGCCTGTTGATGTTCTTCTCACCCATGATTGATGATATCCGGCTGACGGGTGTGTCTGCGGATATTGTTATGGCCGGAGCGGTCATTATGTCGCCTACGGTTCGTCCGTTCAGGTTTTCGGCAAGGTTTTTTCCGTCTCTGAGCTGACGTGCCACAATAAGCATGAAGGAATCCCTTTTTTCCGCTCCCATACAGCTCATGAAATCCTTTTCGGATATCACTCCGCTGAGTTTCCCCTGCGCATCCGTCACAGGAGCCCCGGTTATGCCCTTTTCAGCCAGAAACAGGGCGGCTTCATAAAGGGACGTGTTCTCACCCAGAACGTGCACTCCTTCGGTCATTATGTCCGCTGCGGTGAGTGTCTGCATGAATCTCATTTTTGCCAGTCCGTATGCCGCTTTGTATACTTCACGAAAGTCTGCGGGGGTAATGTCGATGTATCCCTGAATGGATCTCATGGCCTCGAAAACATCTTCGTCGGATATTTCTATCAGAGTGAATTTCTTTGATTTATCAGAAAGCACCTGTTCTCCTTCGGTGAGAAAAAAGGGTACAGCCGGAGCCGTACCCTTTTAAGATATTTATCTGCCTGCGGTGATGGCCGCAACATCATCGGCAACGGAGCCGATGGGCCTGATGTTAAAGTTCTCCACCAGCACTTTCGCAACGTTGGGGGAGAGGAATCCGGGAAGGGTCGGTCCGAGCCTGATGCCCTTCACCCCGAGGAAGAGCAGAGCCAGCAGAACCACAACGGCCTTCTGCTCATACCATGCGATGTCGTAGGATATGGGGAGTTCGTTGATGTCTTTCAGCCCGAAAACCTCTTTAAGTTTAAGGGCGATGAACGCCAGCGAATATGAGTCGTTGCACTGTCCGGCATCCAGAACACGGGGGATTCCGCCGATGTCGCCGAGGGGGAGCTTGTTATAGCGGTATTTTGCGCATCCGGCTGTAAGGATTATCATGTCCTTGGGCAGAGCTTCCGCCACCTGAGAGAAATATTCCCTTGTTTTGTGGCGGCCGTCACATCCGGCCATGACCACGAAGCGTTTAACGGCTCCGCTCTTAACAGCGTCCACGACCTTGTCCGCAAGAGCCATGACCTGTGCGTGTGCGAATCCGCCGACTATCGATCCTGTCTCGATTTCAACAGGGGGTTTGCAGGTCTTAGCTTTCACAATTACGGCTGAGAAGTCCTTTGCGCCGCCTTCGGGTCTGTCGCCGATATGGGTGCATCCCGGCCAGCCGGCCATTCCTGTTGTGAAAAATCTGTCTTTGTATGAATCTTTAACGGGTGTGATGCAGTTTGTTGTCATAAGGATCGCACCGTTGAACGATTCGAACTCTTTTGCCTGCTCCCACCATGCGTTTCCGTAGTTTCCTACGAAATGCTTATATTTCTTGAATGCGGGATAGTAGTTTGCTGGGAGCATTTCGCTGTGGGTATAAACGTCGACCCCTGTTCCCTCTGTCTGTTTGAGAAGTTCTTCCATATCTTTCAGGTCGTGACCGGAGATGAGGATTCCGGGATTCTGTCTTACGCCGATGTTAACCTGAGTTATTTCAGGATTGCCGTAAGTTGAGGTGTTCGCCTCGTCCAGAAGAGCCATTGCGGTAACGGCGACCTCGCCGCACTTCATCACCATTCCGACCATTTCGTCCACAGAGAGGTCTTTAGTTGTGGAGGCCAGAGCCGCAGACATAAAGTCATAGATCTCCTGCTTCTGGAAACCGAGCATGGCCGCATGTTCCGTGTATGCCGCCATACCTTTGAGACCGTATATCAGAAGCTCACGAAGGGATCTGACATCTTCGTTGGCCTGAGACAGAACGCCCACAGAGGCCGCTTTTGCAGGATAGTCTGCAACACTGCCTTTCCATGTAACACAGTCTATTCCTCCGGCAATGCTCAGCTCCGCTTTCAAAGCGTCTCTTCTGGCCATTGCATCGCCGATAAGCTCTATTATTCTGTCGTTGTCAAAGTTTGCGTTGGTAATTGTTGCAAAGAGTGCCTGACATACGAACAGACCGTTAGATTCTGTTTTGATGCCTCTGGCTTTTGCCTCTTCGGAAACCACAGCAAGTCCTTTAAGAATGTAGACCAGAAGATCCTGCAGTCCTGCGGTGTCTTCTTTTTTTCCGCAGACACCCTGAACAGTACATCCGGTGCCTTTCGCTGTCTCCTGACACTGAAAACAAAACATGCTCATTTAGTTACCTCCTAACTTAAATGGTGAAACTGATTAAGTATAACATGTTAAATTCCGATATGCTCAACCGGAAAATAAGTATGCGTTAAAAATCGATGCCGCATCCACTTAAGAGGGACACGGCATCTGAATATTATTTATCTTTATCGTAATAAAGCAGTATCTGCGGTTTCCTGAAAAGGTAGCCCACGGGAACGTAAAGTAGGTGCATAAGCCTTGTGAACGGCAGAATGGCCAGCAGAACGAATCCGCCGACGATATGCGCCATCACGAGCGGGGGCATTCCGGCTGCTTTTGCGGCGGAAGGGTTCAGTGTGAAGATATCGTGCAGATATCCGCTCAGGTTCGATGCGTACCAGCTTATTCCCCATCTGTATTTCAGTGCGATGGTAAGCCCCAGAACGATCTGAACGCCCAGCACCAGAAGAACTGCGTAGTCAGCCGGACGTGAGTTTGCCGAAACCGTTTTTTCGGCCACACGGCGGAAAATGAACACAGCCACTCCCGTAAGTGCGGAGAGACCTGCGGCAAGGGCGAGGGTCTCAAGAATGGTCATAGCCTTATAGCTTCCGGACAGCGATTTCACAAATCCGGGGAACACCGCTCCAAGAACGTGGCCTGTCAGAACAGTCAATATCCCGTAGTGCCACAGAACGGAGCTCCACAGCTGGGTCTTGTTTTCAAAGAAACCCGTTGCCGGAGCGGATATTCTCAGCTTTGACGAGAACATGTTCATGAAGATGCCCGTCAGCATCACGGCAATGCATATATAGGGGATAACCACCAGTAAGAGGGTATCAAGCATAGCGCACCTCCGATTCCAGAATGCTGCATAATTTTTTCATCAGGTCGGCATAAATGCCCTTTTTCAGTGCTGTCCGGATATTTCCGCAGCCTTTCAGCAGGATATCCGTCAGAAATATCAGGGCTTCCTGCTCCTCTTCCGAGGCAACGGCCAGACAGTATGCACTGAGAACGTCGGGGATGTAGTCCGGCGATGCGTTGTCCGTTCGGGCTATTTCATAACAGCAGAGCAGGGCGTTCATGGTCTCCATCAGGTCGCTCTTTTCGCTGTCGTTTCCTGCGGTGTGTGTGGTAAGGGTCAGTGCGGCCTTGGGGTTGAAGTCGAAGCACTCGACATACTCCTCCTGAAGCCTGCTCAGGGAATATTGCGAAACGTCTGCGCCCGTTTCCGCCGCAATCTGCATCAGGATGGTTTCGTCAGACGGATATTTCAGCAGTCTGCTGTAGAGTTCTGTTATTCCATTCATTTGCGCCACCCCTTTTTCCCCTGAATGCCGAAGCCCGTGCATCCCTGCTTTTCGTAGGGGTCGCCGTCCTCGCCTCTGGAGGACATGGGGATCAGCATCCTCTCTTTCATTGTTGCCTGAGTGAACAGCCTGTATGCTTTTTCCATCTGCTCAGCGGACAGCAGTGATTCTGCGGCCGTCTTCCTGGCCTCGTGTTCGTCTTTCAGCATGAGTGCTCTTTTGTAGCGTCTTATATCCAGCAGTTTTTTAAGCACCCTTTCAATTTCGGCAACGTTGCCAGCAGTGAATTTGTCCGCCAGCAGACGGGCGGGTATCTTCAGGTCTTTCAGCTCCGGAATGCCGCTGTGTGTTTCGGACGAGCGGACAACGGGCGAAAGGGGCGGAACGTAGAAGAACGACGGAAAGGTTCTGAACTCCGGATGAAGCGGAAGGGCTATTCCGAGTTCCTTTACATATGAGTAGATCACGGAGTTTTCAGCCGCCTTAATCCATTCGGCGGTGATTCCGTTCTCGGCCGCCGCTTTTTTCACCATCGGGTCTTTGGGGTCGAGGACACAGCTTCTGAAAGCCTCCACCAGATCCTTTTCGTCGGCTGTCATTGCCTCTGTGAGAGCGTCGAGGTCATAGAGCAGAACGCCGAGGCTTCTTATCTTGCCCGGGCAGGACTGTGCACAGAGGGTGGGTTCGCCGTTCTCTATTCTGGGGAAGCACATTATGCATTTCTCGGACTTCTGGGTGTTCCAGTTGTAATATACTTTTTTATAGGGGCATGCGGTGACGCAGTATCGCCAGGATTTGCATTTCTCCTGATTCACCAGAACTATGCCGTCCTCTCCACGCTTGTAGATAGCGCCGGAGGGGCAGGAAGCGGCGCATGCCGGATTGAGACAATGGTTGCAGAGACGGGGCAGATGAAACATGAATACCGTTTCGAAATCCCTTATCATCTGCTGTTCCTCCTGCGTCAGGTTCGGGTCGTTGACGGCATAGAGGTCGGAGCCTGAGAGGTCGTCATCCCAGTTGGGGCCTTTTTTTATGTCCATAAATTCGCCCGTTATCTGCGAAACCGCTCTTGCAGTGGGCAGAACATCGCCGTCGGGCGCATTTATCAGATTTTCAAACTGATATGTCCATGGCTCGTAGTAGTTTTTCATAACCGGCTGGTCGGGGTTGTAGAATATCCTTGAAAAGAGCTTTGCCTGTCCGCCCATTTTCAGTTTCATGCCGCTTGCGGTCTTTTCCCAGCCTCCGTTGTATTTGTTCTGATCCTCCCATGAGGAGGGATATCCTGTTCCCGGCTTGGTCTCGACGTTGTTCCACCACATGTATTCCGCACCCTTGCGGTTGGTCCACATGTTTTTGCAGGCGACGCTGCATGCGTGGCATCCGATGCATTTATCGAGATTCAGCACCATTGAAAGCTGTGCTCTTACTTCCATATCAGAACCTCACTTTATCGAGTTTTTTAACTATGACGTAGCTGTCTCTGTTCACGCCTGTGGGCCCCCAGTAGTTGAAATAGTAGCTGAACTGGCCGTAGCCGCCCACCATGCACAATGGCTTAAGCCTGACTCTGGTAAGGCTGTTGTGGCTGCCGCCCCTGTTGCCCGTGCGTTCGGCTATGGGAACGTTTATGGTGCGTTCCGTGGCGTGGTAGATGTAGCATGCACCACGGGGCATTCTGGCGGAGACAACGGTTTTGCAGACCACCGTGCCGTTCTTGTTGTGAACCTCCACCCAGTCGTTGTCGGCTATGCCGTGCTCTTCTGCGTCTTTGTTGCTCAGCCAGATCACCTGTCCGCCTCTGGAGAGGGTCAGCATCCGCAGGTTGTCGAAGAACGTGGAGTGGATGTTCCATTTGCCGTGGGGCGTGTGGTAGTTGAGCTTAAGCCCTGTGCTGTTTTCGTCCAGCTCGTTCAGGGATGCTTCCGAAAGGTTCCGCTTGTATATGCCGAACGCTTCACCCGCCTTGATGTACCACTCGTGGTCAAGGTAGAACTGCTGTCTGCCTGTGAGTGTGTGCCACGGCTTTCTGAACTCGGTGTTTATTGTGAAGGCGGAATATGGGCGTCCCTCTTCGATTATGCCGCTCCAGCATGGGGATGTGTGTATCCTGCGGGGCTGTGCGGTTATGTCATCGAGGCTCATGCGGTTCTTCCCAGCATCTTTTGTAAGGGGCGAAAAGTCTATGCCTGTTGATTCCTGCAGTCTTCCGAAGGCACGTTTCGCTACTGCGCTGTTGCCTTCGGGAGCCATGTGCAGGATGGCGTTTATTGCGTGTACGTCTTCGCTGAGGTCGGGGCATTCGTGACCTGCGGCATTTTTTGTGCCGTTCATAGCCTTAAGCTCGGCATATTCCTGCTCCGAGTTCCAGCTTACGCCGTGACCGGAAAGCATTTTGCCTGCGTTTGGCCCCAGAGAAGTGAACTTGCTGTATATCTCTTTATAGTCCCGCTCAACCACGATGAATTTCGGCATGGTCTTGCCGGGTATCATTTCCGCTTCGCCGTATTTCCAGTCCTTTACCGAGGGCTGGGTTATCTCGTCAGGCGAATCGTGCATCAGCGGAACCGACACAAGGTCTTTAACCGGTTCCCTGAAATGCTGCTTTGCCATTTCGCTGAACTTTTCAGCTATACCTTTAAAAGTGTCCCAGTCGCTCATGGACTCCCAGAGGGGAGCCACTGCCTTTTTCATGGGGTGCACGAAGGTGTGCATATCCGTGGTGTTCAGATCCTCCTTTTCATACCATGTGGCGGCGGGGAGGATGATATCCGAGAACATTGCGGAGGTGTCCATGCGGAAATTGATATCCACGATGAGATCCATCTTGGCCGAGGGAGCTTTGCCCTCCGCAGATACGGTCTGAAGTCTTGTCGCCACCTCTTCGGCATCAAGGTTGTCCGATGCGCCCAGAACGTGCTTCATGAAATATTCGTGCCCTTTGGAGCTGGACGCTATTGCGTTCGCCCGCCAGATGAACCAGTTTCTCGGCCAGTTCTGCTCTCTGTCGGGTTCTTCGGATGCGAATTTCATCGAGCCGTCTTTCAGTCTGTTTACAACGTTGTCCGCAGGCTTTTCCGCACTGCCCAGCGAAAGGGGGTTTTCCGCAAAGCTGGGATAGAAGGGGAGCCAGCCCAGACGGACTGCCTTGGCTGTGAAATCGGCGTTGTGTCTCTCTTTGAAGTCATTTTTATCGGGAACTTCGAAATAATCGAAGACGCTGTTCTCATATCTCCACTGGTCGGAGTGCATATACCAGAACGAGGGGGTGTTCTGGAGCCTCGGCGGCTTCTGCCAGTCCCCTGCCATGGCGATCGTTGACCATGAGGATATCATGGCGACCTTCTCCTGACCCACATAGTGTGCCAGTCCGCCGCCGTTCACACCCACGGAACCTGTGAGCATCAGCCCCATTATGGCCGTGCGGTACATCAGATCCTGATGGAACCAGTGGTTTATCCCCGCACCGATTATCACCATGGATTTTCCACGGGTCTTTTCGGCGTTCTCCGCAAATTCTCTGGCAACCTGAATGACAGTTTCGGCCTTTATGCCCGTCAGCTTCTCCTGCCATGCTGGGGTATATGATGACGCATCTGAGTAGTCTGCGGGATAGTCTCCGCCCAGTCCTCTGCCAACGCCCATCTGGGCGTTGAGAAGGTCGAACACCGTTGTAACCAGTTTTTTCCCTTCGGCGGTGTCTATCTCAACGGCGGGAACTTCACGCAGGAAGCTCTTTTTGTCGCCGTAGAAAACGGGGATTCTGATCTTCGCCCTTTTGTCGGTTCTCTCAAGAAGTGAGAGAGCGGGGCGGAACTCTTTTCCGGTGATTCCGCAGACGGGGTCAAGCCGCCATTTCTTTTTGTTTTTGTCCTCTTCGGCGTAGTGGTAGCCTGCTGTGCCCAGAGGGAAGCATATATCTCCGGTGTTCTCGTCCAGAACGGCCATCTTCCATTCCGCCTTCTCCTCGCCGGAGAAAGCCGCCATGTCGGACGCTCTCAGAAATTTGCCTGCTGAAAGGTTTTCGCCGTCTTTGTCCAGACAGACGAGGAAGGGCAGGTCGGTGTATGTTCTTGTATATTCTTCAAAATATTCGGTTTTTTTCCTGTTGTAGAACTCGTTGAGGATAACGTGGTTAACCGCCAGCCAGAAAGCTCCGTCCTCGCCTTTTTTCAGGGGAACCCAGAGGTCTGCTGTGTTTGTCACCGTGCTGTAGTCAGGGGACATAACGACGACCTTTGTGCCTTTGTGTCTGCACTCTCTCAGATAGTGTGCATCGGGAGTACGGGTCACGCTTACGTTTGAACCCATTACTACTATGTATCCTGCGTTGAACCAGTCGGCACTTTCGCATACGTCGGTCTGGTCGCCCCAAACCTGCGGCGATGCGCATGGGAGGTCGCAATACCAGTCGTAAAAGCTCATGACAACCCCGCCGATGAGGTTAAGATATCGGCTTCCGGCGGCATAGCTCACCTGAGACATGGCGGGAATGGGCGAAAAGCCTATTATCCTGTCGGGGCCGTACTTCTTTATTGTGTAGATGTTGGATGCGGCGATCAGCTCCTCGGCAAGCTCCCTGCTGACCCTGCGGAATCCGCCCTTTCCCCTGCGGGAGATGTAAGCGGAGCGTTTCTCAGGGTTCTCCATTATACTCGCCCATGCCTGAACAGGATCACTGTGTCTGTTTCTGGCTTCGTTCCAGAGGTCGACCAGTGCGCCCCGCATATAGGGAAACTTCACCCGCATGGGGTTATAGAGATACCATGAGAAACTTGCGCCTCTGGCACAGCCTCTGGGCTCGGTTCCGGGGATCTCCCCGCCGATGGATGGATAGTCGGTGGCCTGCGCCTCGCCTATCACCAGTCCGTCCTTGACGTATATGTTCCAGCTGCAGCTTCCTGTGCAGTTGACCCCGTGGGTACTGCGGACTATCTTGTCGTGCTGCCATCTGTTTCGGTATATCTCCTCCCAGCTTCGGTCGGAGCTTTTTCTAATCTTCTGAAACCAGTCGTTCTTTTTTATTTTTGTGCTCATCAGTCGTTCTCCAGTTCGGGGTTTCTGCGGAATATGATCTTTGCCAGTCCTGCCGTTATCAAAAGAACCAGAACTGCGTAGCCTGCTATCTCCCTGCCTGTGAGCTTCGGTTCGCCCTCTGCGGGGGGGAGTGCCGCATAGGCCGCCGCAAGATCTCTGAAATCCTCAGCGGTGAGCCTGCTTCCTGCATATGCCGCATCCATTGCGGGGATGCCGCTGCTCTTTGCAAAGTCAGCCCATCCCTGAGGGTCGTCGCCCAGCATATCCGCAAGACCGCTTATGTCGGGCCCCCATGCCGTCGCAGTGTAGCCCGCCGCCGCTATGGAGTGGCAGGATGTGCATGCAGGCGAGCCGTCTCTGAAAGGTTTTGCGAAGGTGCTGTCCGGCTGTTTTGCATATCCCTGCTGTATGAACAAAAACAATACAGCAGCCAAAAGTAATGATCTCATGTTGCCTCCTTTGCAGTGTCAGGGATTCTTTATTTCTGCGCCGGGTCTCTGATAGTTCCACCAGTTTATGAAAAGGCAGACCACATAGAAGACCGCAAAGCCGTATAATGCATTTTCGGGTGTTCCGGCGGCTATCTGCTGTCCGAAGATACCGGGAATCAGGAAAGCTCCGTATGCCGCTATGGCGGATGTCCAGCCGAGGACAGGCCCCGCATGCTCCCTGCTGAATATGTAGGGGATGCTTCGGAAGGTTGAGCCGTTGCCTATTCCGGTTGTAATGAAAAGAGCCATGAACATGATGAAGAACGGCCACCAGTAATCTTCGGGGGTGGGGCTGTTCTTCGCCGCCTTTATGAAATAGGCCACTGCCAGAGTTGCGCATATCTGAAAAACAGTGCTGACGGCGGTTATTTTCGCCCCGCTGTTGACCTTGTCCGCAAGCCAGCCGCCCAGAGGACGAACGCCCGCACCGAGAACAGGCCCCAGAAATACCCAGAAGAGGAAATCCGGAGCGTTGGGGTTCATGAAGCCTGGGTCGCTGGGGTTGGTGTATACGAATATATCCTGACACAGCTTCGGAAATGCGGCCGAAAAGCCGATGAACGAGCCGAATGTCATGGTGTAGAGTACTGTCATTATCCAGTTATGTTTCAGGCGGAGAATGGCGAACTGTTTGCTGAGACCGCCCTTTATCTCTTTCGGGGTGGCATAGCGCATCAGCAGAAGCGTCATTATCACCACCAGCGGCAGAACCGCCCACATGTTAAGCCCGAGGCCTATCAGAAGATATGCCCCTATACCCGTTGAGGTGAGACCTATGCCAAGCAGATAGAGGGTCTTTGCAACGCCCGCCAGTGTCGAGGGCATGCCGGGGGTTGCGATCCGCAGGTTGTTCATGCCGAAAAAGGCCGCCAGAGCCAGCAGAGCTATGGGGATCACCCAGAGCCATCCTGCGTTCTGAACTCCTGAAATGGCTGAATTTGTCACTGCCCCCGTGCTGTCGAATGCGCTGAAAAGTGCAATACCTGTCACCCACGGAACAGCCTTCTGCATCACTCCCACACCCAGATTTCCTATTCCGGCGTTAAGCCCCAGCGATGTTCCCTGCATCCTTTTTGGAAAAAAGAAGCTTATGTTGCTCATGGACGATGCGAAACTGCCGCCGCCCAGACCGGAGAGTGCCGCCAGAACCGCAAAAACATAATAGGGCGTGTTTACGTCTCTCAGGGCGAAGCCTATCCCTGCGCAGGGTATCAGCAGAAGGGAGGTCACCGTGAAGATAACGTTACGTCCGCCGCTGAGTGCTATCAGAAACGAGTTGGGAATCCTGAGTGTGGCTCCCGAAAGTCCCGCTATGGCGGGCAGGGTGTAGTAAAGCGAGTTGACCTTTTTCAGGGTTTCGGTGAGCTCTTCGGGGGACATGGAAGGATTCGTCAGTCCGAAGTTGAACCCGAACTCCTTCATTTTTGTGGTGACGATGCTCCACATCATCCACACGGCAAATGCCAGAAGCATTGCCGGAATCGATATCAAAAGATTTCTTACGGCCGTTTTTCTGCCCTTCTGCTCCCAGAACTGAGCATTTTCAACGTCCCACTCCGTAATGTACCTCGACATATAAAACTCCTGTATTTTTAATAAAAAGCTTTTCAGGATCATGGAGTAACTATATCAGGACGGAGATTCACAGGATTTGACCTGCATCAACAAAAAAGTAAAGAATGTGAAGCCTTGTAACTTCCTGAAATAGCTTTTATAATAGCGTATGAATATTGACATTATCTCAGAAGAACATAGGAACAGATCGTTTTTCAAAGGGCTTTCCGACAGCGAAATAGCGGAGATCCTTCAGAACGGCAGTGTTAAAAAGCATGCCAAAGGACAGCTTCTGGTTCAGCAGGGGGATATTCCCCAGCACCTTCTTTATGTTATGGACGGCGCTCTTATGACCTTTCGTTCCGGAAGCGAAGGAAACATGAACGCCATAAGGCTTTTGGGCAGAGGCGAAACCTGCATGGACGCAGTGATATTCATGGGTTCAATCTCGCCCATAAGTGTTTCGGCTGTGAAAAATTCGGAAGTGCTTTATATCAAACGTTCCGCCATAGAAAAAATGGCGGCAACAAATCCTGTTTTTGCGGTGAACCTGCTTCATATCCTTGCAAAATATTACAAAGACGCTCTCTATCAGCTGGACGGACTTTCAATCAAATCCGCAACCCAGAGGGCGGGTTATTATCTGCTTCAGCTTTATCAGGGGGCAAATTCCGAAGAGTTTGTGATGCCTTTCAGCAGATATCTGGTGGCAAGTCATCTGGGAATGTCATTCGAGACCTTTTCCAGAACGCTTGCACAGATAAAAGGGCTGGGCGTTAAAATAAAAGGGAACAGCGTGATACTCACGGATAAGTTCGCACTCTGCCCTTTCTGCGATGAAGACACCGCCGCCGTGTGCAGAAACAGGGCGGAAAAATGTCTCAGAAACAATAACTCTCTTTCGGATAAGAAAGTATGAGAAATATTGCCGATATTTTCGTGACTTTCCTGTGGCTGGGGCTTCGCAGTTTCGGCGGCCCAATAGCTCATTTCGGATATTTTTACAGCGAGTTCGTGAATAAGAAAAAGTGGCTGTCGGAAAAGGAATTTTCATCCCTGACGGCTCTTTGCCAGTTTCTCCCGGGGCCTGCGAGCAGTCAGACAGGTTTCGGAATAGGGCTTAAAAGGGGCGGCATCGCCGGTGCATACGCCGCATGGCTGGGGTTCACCCTGCCTTCGGCTGCGGTTATGACCGCTGCGGCATACGGACTAAAATCGTTTTCAGATTTCGGAAGTTCGTTTGCGGTCAAAGGGCTTCTCATTCTGACTGCGGCTGTTGTTGCGCAGGCTGTCTGGGCTATGGGCACAAAACTCTGCCCCGACACAAAAACAAGATTCGTCGCCGTTGCAGCTCTGTTTGCGGTTTCGGTGTTCCGCTTTCCTTTCGTTCAGGTCATTGTGATTATTGCCGCAGGGATTGCGGGCTATTTCATGTTCAGAGAGGGCGGGGAAAGAACTCCTGAAAATAGCCGCAGTTTCAGCTATAAGCCGGCTGTGCTCCTTCTGGGGCTGTTTTTCGGTCTTTTGATCCTGCTTCCCGTGCTTGCTGGAATGTATGACAGCAGGAGTCTGAAACTTTTCGACACGTTCTATAGGGCGGGTGCGCTTGTTTTCGGAGGCGGTCATGTGGTTCTGCCGCTTCTCCATGATGAGATAGTCGCCGGAGGCTACATGGCCGATGAAATGTTCCTGTCCGGATACGGCATAGCACAGATAGTTCCGGGGCCTCTGTTCACCTTTGCGTCCTTTGCCGGAACGGTTTCCGGCGGTCTTCTCGGCGGACTGGCCGCACTGACAGCTGTTTTCATGTCCACTTTCCTGCTTATTCCCGCCGTTATGCCCATCTGGGACAGAATATCGGAGAAGCGGTTCGCATCTGCGGCCATGAAGGGGATAAACGCATCAGTGGTGGGGATACTGGGAGCGGCACTCTATGACCCCGTATGGGTTAAGGGAGTGGCTTCCGCTTCTGACTTTGCGCTGTTCTGCGCATCTTTCGGACTGCTGATGTTCTCGAAAACACCTGTGTGGGCTGTGACACTTTTCTGTCTGGCGGGTGCTTTTATCAGAAGTAGTATTTAAAGCGTGCCTCAAGCCGTCTGTCCATGACCTTTTCGCCGAACTCGGTGTTGTCTCCTCCGCTCAGCAGATAGATTTTCAGCTTAAACTCGGCGTTGGTGATGCCTGTCCAGACAGCTTCGGGAGCCAGTGAGAAACTGCCGTCCTCTGCGTTGGCCGTCATTGTCAGGGCGGGGGTGAAATAGAGGATGTCGAAGGGTTCTTTAACCGATGCCCGCAGATAGACATAACTGCGCATGGGGTTGTTTCTCGTATATGGGCTGTTGGCGAGCATATCTGGGTTGCCTGCGTTTTCAGCCGCCTGATAGAACCTGTCCATTTCGTCCTGAGTATATCCGCCCGACTTGCGGAAATATTCGATTATGTACGTTACGTCGCTTTCTGTCAGATATCTGGCTCCGATGAGCCAGTTGCTAGTGTCTGTCGTTTCATATCCGTTTATCAGCTGACGGCGCACGTCCTTATATTGGGCGTATTCGCCATGTATCTCAAGATTTGTCAGAATATTCTTTGAAAAATCCATCCCGAACCTTCTGCCCCTTGATTCCCCGGCGGAATACATCAGATCAATGTCGGTGTCGTTCAGGAGAAGATAGAGCTTTCCCGCATGGTTCAGGCCGTTATCAGTCCCCAGAGTTTGGTTCATGTCGTCGTTCACGGCGTATGCCGTCTGGGTATATGAAACGGTTTTCAGCGAACCGGAAAAACTGCGGGTGTAGTCCGCCGCAACGAGCTGATACCCCTCCATTGCATCCTCCGGAGAGTCGATGTTCTTCGGTCTGTCCAGAAACGCCGCAGGGTTGAACGCATAGCCCTTGCCCCATTTCATGGTCATTTTGCCCGCTGTCAGGCTGAAATTTCCCGACGAATACCCTGCATACTGCTCCATGAATGTGAATTCCGAATTGTCATCGCCGTCCGGCTGTGAAGTATGTTTTGTTGATGTCTTTACGACGTATCTGAAACCGTTCGCTTCATATCCTCCGTTCAGCCTCAGGTCGGCCGAATAGTCGTATTTTTCCGGTTTTTCAGGATATTTCAGGCGGAAAAAGGCTGAATCCCTGTCGTATCCATAGATATTCGATAAAAGTTCGATGCTCCCGTCGAAAGAATAGGGTTTTTTTTCGATTTCGCTCATGTCGAAGTCATATTCGCCGCCGAAAAGAGCGGGTGAAAAGAAAAGGCAGAGCAGAAACGCTCCGCCTTTTATATATTTCGTCATCTGAGCTCCGCCATGCGTGACATGAAGCCCATGGTGAACACCTCGTCCTTGAACTCCCGCTTCTTTATCTTCGCAAAGATCATTACGGATTTATACCCGCGGTACAGCGGCGAGTCGGTCTCAATTACGGAGGGGCGGACTATTCCGCCGCCGAAGTCTTTAACCTCTTTGAAGTAAAGAGTTTTGATGAGCATTCCGTCCTGAGTCATGCATTCTATCTTTTTCGGCAGTTTTCCGGCTTTGTCAGCGGTTATGACCAGTTTGTCATAGGCCACAGTTCTGGTTTTCGCTTTCAGCCGCAGAACGTAATCGCCGTCCTTCTCGTCAACAGCCGAAACGTCATATTCCGCCGCATAGTCCAGTTGAAGGATGTCGGCATTGTTGAACACCCCGCCCACAACCGACTGGAGACTGGTTATCCTTATGGGTTTGCCAACACCGGGGACGTACAGCCACATATTTTCACCCAGACGCAGGGTGCTTCTGCCGTTTTCGCTGGCCGGAGCCAGAAACAGCGAGGCCACTCTGTCCAGTCCCTTTTTGACTGTGAACATTGTGTATTCCCGTTTTGCACCGTTAGGCTCGATGTTTATGAGCTTCCTGTATGACTCGTAGCTTTCGGGGGTCAGATTTCTGTCTATCTCCTTTAAAAGCGCCGTTCCGTCTGCGGCAAACACCACCGCAGGCAGAAGGAGCATTAAGGCGGCTAGTTTCAGCATGTTATCCTACTTCTTTTTGATTATTGATTTTGCGGCGGCTTCTGCACTGCCCTTAAAGACGGCGGAGGTCATTCCCTTCGAGCTGAGAAACCCCTTAAAACGTTCGCCGGGGAAGCTCTCTGCGGCAAAGATCTTCACGCCCTTATCTTTCAGCATGCCTATGGCCATGGGGCCTGCGCCCTCTTCACCCGCGTAGGGGTTTGGGATGGATTCTATGTATGCTCCCTTGTCGTCAAAGAGAATGAAGAAAGGGGCTTTGCCGGGCGTATTGCTCATGGCGGAGGAGGGCTTGCTGCCGTTTGCGGCGGCGGCAAGATATGGTGAGCCGGCGGCAAAGGCCGCCGTTGAAACGAAAACTGAAAGCATAATAATGAGTAACTTTTTCATGATGCACCTCTTTTTATACATGTCTGAGAGCGTTTACAGGCTCGGTTCGTGATGCTTTTATTGCAGGCTGAAGACTGGCTACAACAGCGACTGCGGCGACAGTGAGGCAGATTGCCAGAAGCTGTCTGTAATCGACCGATGCTGTCAGCAGTATTTCCTTCTGCTGTCCGAAGCTGAATGTGAACTTCTGGGCGTTTATGATGAAAACTGCGGCTATGCTCACCAGAGCGCCTGTCGCCGCTCCGATTATCCCCATCAGAAGACCTTCGATGAGAAACAGCAGCATGATCTTGTGGGGTCTGGTGCCTATGGCCGCCGCTGTGCCTATCTCCCGGATGCGCTCGTAAACAGCCATTATCATCACGTTCAGGATGGATATCAGCACCACCGCCACCAGAAGCACCTTAACGAACAGGGTCATAAGGTCAATCATTCTGGCTATGTTGTAAAACGGCGAGAGCCTCTCCCATGTGTGGACGTCGAAAATGGGCAGTCCCTTTTTGTTCAGCTCCGTTGACAGCCTCTTTGTCAGAGCCGCCTCGAACTCGTGGAGTTTGTCGAAATCCTTAAGTCTTATGGCAATTTCGCTTATCTCCGGAATGTCCATGCGGAGTATCTCTTTCGCATCTTCTATGTGGACGTAGCCGTCACGCCCGCCCGGGCCTGTGGCACTCTCTATTATTCCCGTGACTTTAAGCTGTTTTCCGTTCACCGAGCCGTCCCTGTTTGTGGCAACCACCACCACCGTGTCGCCCACTTTCACCTTCATGGAGTTGGCGAACAGTCTGGGGATGATTATCGATCCGGTCTTAAGCTCCTTTGAGCCTTCGAGGATCCTTGAGGGGAGCAGGGGAACGACCTTGTATTCCTGCACAGGATCTATTCCGTTCAGCCTTATGTTTGATGTTTCGGTGAATGTCGAGAACATTCCGCCGAACTTTATCCGCTCGCTGACGGCCTCAACACCCTCAACGTCTTTCATGGCATTGTCGAACCTGTCAAGCCCCATCAGCTTTATGTTCATGTTCTGGGGCAGTGTCTCCGCCGCACCCATATAGCCTCTGCGGTGCACCTGAACGTGTCCGGTCATGGAGTCGGTTATCTGGGATATCATCATGTTTTTGAACGAGCCGGAAACCGAAACGAACACCGAAACGAACACCACGCCGATGACTATCAGCGAAACTGTGAGCATCGTTCTGCGGGAATAGCGCATAAGGTTTCTCAGAGCCATTTTGAATATGTTGAACATTACGCCTCCTCCCGAACGAGCTTTCCGTCTTCCAGAACGAAGACGTGCTCGGCTTCGCTGACCACCTTAGGGTCGTGGGTCGAGAACACGAAAGTTGTTCCGAAATCGTCCCGCATGGATTTCATAAGGGTTATTATTTTCATGGATGTTTCGTGGTCAAGGTTTGCTGTGGGTTCGTCCGCCAGAATCAGCGACGGATTTGTCACCAGTGCTCTGGCCGCCGCAACCCTCTGTTTCTGTCCGCCTGAAAGCTGTGAAGGCCTTTTTTCTGAGTGTTCCGCCATGCCCACTGCATCCAGCATGCGCATTATCCTCTCCCTGCGCTCTTTTGCGCAGATGTTCTGCACCATCACAAGGGGATATTCCACGTTTTCATAAACACTTAAAACGGGGATAAGGTTGAAGTCCTGAAAGATGAACCCGATGTTTTTTCCTCTGAAATCGGCTCTTTGGGAAGGTTTAAGTCCGGCTGTGTCCGTTCCGCAGACAGTGAGCCTGCCCTCTGTGGGTCTGTCCAGACAGCCCAGCATGTTAAGCAGAGTTGTTTTTCCGCTTCCCGAAGGGCCCACAAAACTTATGAATGAAGACTTTTCCAGTGAAAAACTGACGTTTGACAAGGCTTTGACCTGTTCGGAACCCAGCCTGTACACTTTTGATATATTCTCGGCAGTAACTAACGGCATACTTACCTCCGGAGATTTTAAAGGCAATAAGCATGCCATATTGTAACACCATAATATTCAAATGATTGCATGAAATGCAGTGTGCAAAATCTGCACAACCGATGAAGAAATGTTACAGTTTCAGGCGGGTAATAATTTCCATGAAAAATTCATAAAACAAATCTCTGATATGGCTGTCTTACTTAATAACAAATAAACCAGCCTCCTTTTGGTTTATAGAGGGTGCATCGGGTAGTGGCTTGCCGGACGCACCCTTTTTAATTTATATGCCGTGTTTTTTTCCTTTGACGGATTCAATGTCGATCCGTATCACCGCTGTGCCTCTGAGGCTGTTTGCGGGATATTCGAACTTTTTGTCGGTGAAGAGTGCGACTATAAGATCCAGAGCCTTTGTTTTCTCCGCTTCATCCTCGACAAAAACTGCGTTGCCGAAACCTATGACCGTTCTGTGCTTCGCTTCGAAATCGCAGGCTTTGTCGCTTTCCAAGTGTCCGTTGTCCAGAGACACGCTGAAGCATATCTTGCTGTTCTTTTTCATAATTGCAATTTTTGTTCCCGCCAGTGACGAGTGGAAATAGACTGCTTTTCCGTCGTAGGCATAGAAAACAGGAACTGTGAAGGGGACGTTGTCGTCTGAAAGGGCAATGTTCATAACCTTTCCGAGCTTAAGAATGTCGGCTATCTCCGCCATTTCGGTTATCTGGCGTTCTTTTCTTCTCATGGGGCCGTGTGGGTGCATGGTATCCTCCTTGTAAACTTAAATAAGGCTTTTGCAGCCGCACACAGTATAAACGTTAGGATTGTTAAAATCCATAGATGATTATGCTCCGAAAGCCCCGCTCCTTGCCTTTTGTGAAAGGCCGATAACCGTGCTTGAAGGGATTCTCACCGTGAAAAGCGCACCTGTTGAGTTGTTCTCTGCCAGAATGCTCCCCTTCATATGTTCTTCAATTATCATTTTAGACATATAAAGCCCCAGCCCCGTGCCTTTTCCTTCGCATTTTGTTGTGAAATAAGGGTCGAATATCTTCGAAAGAACGCCGGAGGGGATGCCGGTTCCGTTGTCCTGAACTGTTACTGACACGGAACCGTTCACAGAGGAGACGTGTACCTCCAGACGGCCTCTCAGATTTTTTTCCCGTTCCATTCTTTCGCATATGGAGTAGAGGGCGTTGTATATGATGTTAAGAAATACCTGTTTAAACTCGCCGCTGAAGCCGAAAACGGCTGTTTGTCCCTGTGGGCAGGCTATGTTCATATGGCTGCTGATGCATCCGCTGTTTTTATGCCCGCAGGTGCATTCCAGCGAAATATCTATCTGCTTTGAAGAAAACTGAACCCCGACAAGCCGCAGAAGCTCGCCTATGGTCTTTATCACATCAAAGTCGGATCTTTCCTTGTCCGGTTTGTAAAAGGTGCGGAAATCGTCTATTGTTTCGCTGAGGTTTGATATCAGGCTCATTGCGTTCTCTCTGAACTCATCGATATATTCACCGGAAACAGTTCCGCAGGCCGCTTCCTCCGCCATATCCTGAACATACAGCCCCAGAGCGTTTATGGGCTGTCGCCACTGGTGGGCTATTGCGTTTATCATAAGCCCCATGTCCGTCAGTTTTTTCATCTGGAAAAGCTCGGCCTCGTGCTTGCGCCTTATATCCTGCTGTTTGTCCAGCATTTCTCCCAGAGCGGCATTCAGCTTTTTCAGCGAGTTACTTTCGGAAAGCAGATTTCCCACCTCGGTCACATCGTGCATGCTGAGTATAACTCCTGAAAATTTGCTGCTGATGTCCAGCATGCGCTTGAACCGCAGTTCGAAAACATATGCCCTGCCGTTCAGGTTCAGTTCAAGAATGCTGTTGCTGTTATCGTTTATGGAGCCTATGAATCTCTGAACCTCTCTGTTCAGTTCGGCGGGCAGCCCCACTGTCATATCGCTGTAATAGAATGCGCCCGACCTGTCGCATGAGGCGAAAAGATTCAGTGCGGAATGGTTCAGGTTCTCGATGTTTCCGTTGGTGTCCAGATAGAGCAGGGGAATGAATACGCTTTCGAACATGGTGAGATATTTATTCTTTTCGTTTGTCAGCAGACGGTTCTCCACAGCCAGTTCACTGTTTTTTAATTCGGGCGAAAGGGTGTCCCACTCAACGACGAAGGCATGCTCTATCCTGCTGAATACCTTTATGATAAGCTCTTTTGCGGTCTTTCTGTCGTCTTCGCAGCCGCCGAAATATTCCAGCTCGTCCAGATATGCCCAGAGGTAATACTTGAACAGCCCCAGAAACATCTGAAGGGTTATCCCTCTCTGCCTGTGCTTTCTGGCCTCCAGAACACCGAATGCCGCAACAGGGTCAACCTTTGCCGCATCTCTGCATGTTATCTCAGGGGTTACGTCAGACTGTTGCAGATATTGCGCAATGGAGGTGTTCAACCCCTCAATGGATGCTCTCCATGCTTCCCTCAGTGTGGATGTATACTTTGAATAGTCAAGGTCGATGGCATATTTCAATATCCTGTCCATCAGATCCTCTGTGTGCAGACGGAGAAAGATATTGAGTTCATTAATAAACTTCGGGCTAAGTTGTTTGTGAATCATACTTCACCGTTTAAAGTTCATGTATCTATTAAAATTATAACACTGAATGAACTCATTTCAACAGAACGAATGTAAAAAACATAGGAATATGAAAATAATATTTTCCGCAATTTCCTATAAATTTTATGCACATTTCTGTTGAATATCCGGTCTAATGTATATATCTTGAAAATTGAAAAAAACGGCAGGTTGGCACTATGTTCTCGATGAAAACGGTATACGGACTTAAAGCACTTCAGTTTCTGGCATCCAGAGGAACGAACGATCCCGTTCTTATATCCGAAATAGCCGAACATGAAAAGATTCCGAAAAAATTCCTTGAGACAATTCTGCTGACGCTGAAAAACGAAGGACTGCTCACCAGCAAGATAGGCAAGGGCGGCGGCTATCTGCTCGCTTTCCCCGCCTCGTCCATAACGATGGAGCGCATCGTTTCCGCTCTGGAGGGTTCTGTTGCTCTGGTTCCCTGTGTTGCGGAGGAATCCGGATCAAAATGCGAATACTGCGACGACAATTCGGTCTGCGGCGTCCGTCTGGTGATGTCAAATCTGACAGATCAGTTCGTCTCTTCGCTGCGTGAGACCACCCTGCAGGATATGCAGGCCATGACGGACGAAGCCGTTCAGAACTCGAAAAAGATCATAAACTATACTATTTAACCGCTTTGATAAGCTCTTTCAGATATTTTGAGCTGTCTGCATCCTTAACCGCAAGCCAGTAGTTGGCTGTGTCTTTCAGAAAATAGTAGTTGTCCATACCCATTCCCTGAACCTCGGTCACAGACATTCCGTCTACCTTCATCCTCTTCATATCTGTGAAAACCTTGCTCTGAGGCATTTTCATGTCCATATCCATGAACAGTTTCCGTGCCTGATGCTGGTCTTTCGAGAACGACGCCCAGATGAAAACACTGCCTTTTGAGCATTTATATTCAACAGAGTAGGCGTCTTTTGCGTCGATCTGTTTTCTGTGCAGATATGCTATCTCGGTCAGTGCGGCCTTGCCTGTTCTTTCCGCCACGACAGAACAGCCGGACAGAGCGGGGAGATCTGTTTCTTTTTGCGCCGCATGAGCCGCATATGCGAAAAGCATCATGATGAGCGAAATAAAAGCTGCTTTCAATGCCATACGTTACCTCACGTTTTGATATTTATTCTGACCTGCTCTGCCTCAAATAGTTCAATCCGGTTTCCTGCACCCTTGACAGCCCAATGCCCCGTATATATTATCTATAATGGCTATATAATTTCTGATGATTTAACTGGTGAACCCATGATCTATTTCGATAACAATGCGACAACCCCCCTTGCAAAAGAGGTTAAAGATGAGATGGCGGCCTGTTTCGACATCTTCGGAAACCCGTCCAGTCTCCACTTTGAAGGGCAGAAGTCCCGTCAGGTGATAGAGAAGGCTCGCAGGCGGGTTGCTGATTTCATAGGAGCGAGACCCGAGGAGATAGTCTTTACCGGGAGCGGAACCGAGGCGAACAACATTGCCGTTGCGGGGTATGCTCTGGCGGAACCTGACGGAATGATAATAACCACGGCGATAGAGCATTCCGCAGTTCTGAAACCCGTATGCAGGATGGAGGATCAGGGACGCACCGCAATAAAGCTTCTTCCGGATGCCGACGGGCGTATTGTTGTCAAGGATGCTCTGGGGGCTATCCGCAGTGTTCAGAAAGGACTGGTCACCATTATGCTTGCCAACAACGAAACGGGCGTTATTCAGCCTGTGCGTGAGCTTGTTGAGGCCGCAAAGGCTCAGGGGCTTCTGGTGCATACGGATGCTGTTCAGGCGGCGGGAAAGATCCCGCTGAACGTTGACGAGCTTGGTGTGGACATGCTGAGCATATCCGCCCATAAGTTCCACGGCCCCAAAGGCATAGGTGCGCTCTACATCAGAGGCGGAGTGAAGGTTTTGCCAGTTGTTCTGGGCGGCAGTCAGGAGCATACCATGCGCCCCGGCACAGAGAACGTTCTGGGCATAGCTGGAATAGGCAAGGCCTGCGAACTGGCTTCCGAGTGCTGCGACAGCAGGCTCAGGGATATGTTCGAGGAGCTTATTATTAAAAACGTTCCTGACTCATTCGTAAACGGAAAGAATGCGCCGAGGGTGCCCAACACGGCAAACATCGGCTTCAAAGATATAGACAATCAGGCGCTTGTGATAAATCTGGATATAGAAGACATAGCCGCTTCCACAGGTGCGGCATGCAGTTCGGCCAAGAAGGAGGCATCCCACGTGCTTACGGCAATGTGCATGTCCTCCGCCGAGGCACGCTCTTCCGTGCGCTTCTCTTTCAGCAGATACAACACCGAAGAGGAGGTTGTTACCGCTGTTGAGAGGATTCGCAGAACTGTTGAGAGAATGAGAGGCAGACTTGGCTAAAAAACGTGTAATAGCCGCCATGAGCGGCGGTGTGGATTCCTGCGTTGCGGCATCCATGCTCTGCGAACAGGGCTTTGAGGTGATAGGTGTCACCATGAAGCTCCATGAATGCTCCGATACGGGCACAAGCCCATCCTGCTGCGGGGTTGACGGTATTCTGAAAGCCGCCGCCGCCGCCGGGAAACTGGGTATGAGGCACTATGTTTACGACTGCGTGAAGGATTTCGAGGAGCTTATTCTTAAACCTTCATGGGAGGAGTACGCAAACGGACGCACTCCCAGCCCCTGCCTTCACTGCAACGAGAAGGTGAAGTTCGGTCTGCTGATGAAATTTGCGGACGAGCTGAACGCCGATTACATAGCCACAGGCCACTATTCAAGAATACAGACCGACGAAAACGGCGTCACCTGCCTTATGCGTGGACTGGATGCCAATAAGGATCAGTCATATTTTCTGGCGGGTCTGACCACAGATCAGCTGAAACGCATTCTGTTCCCCCTTGGCGAAATGACCAAGCCGCAGGTGCGTGAATATGCCAGAATCCATGATATCCCCAGTGCCGAAAGCCCCGAAAGTCAGGATGCCTGCCTTGTGGGCACGTTCGGCAGTTTTTCGGAGATGCTTCGCCACAGGTTCAAAGGCGAACCGAAAAAGGGCATAGTTGTTGATGAGGAAGGAAAAAAGATAGCCCCTCACGAAGGTATACACAGATTTACGGTGGGACAGCGCAGGGGGCTGAACCTGAACACCCACAAGACCTACTGGGTGAAAGGCATAAGAGCCGAGGACAGCACAGTTGTAGTGACGGACAAGTCCGATAACGTGCAGGGCAGAGGCCTTACGGCAGACGGAATGGTGACGGCGTACGAATACGAGAACGGGCAGACCGTTCCCTGTCAGGCGCAGGTGCGTTACCGTCAGAAGCCTGCGAAGGCTGTTTATACATCGCTGGGCGGCGGAAACGGCAGGGTGGACTTTATAGAACCAGTCTCGGCCATCGCTCCCGGGCAGGCTGTTGTCATTTATGACGGTGAAAAAGTTCTTGGCAGAGGCCGCATAATCACCTCTTACTAATCATAATTTTCAAAACAATTTCAACTTTTTGTTCTGTTTTCAAAAACCCGTGTTGACAACGGGTTTTATTTCGTCTATTTTTAATTGCACATAATATCCATAGATTTTATAGATTAATATTGCCGGAGGTATTGATGGAAAAAGGACAGGCGGCTGCCGCTCTGAATATAACGGAAACAGTGAGGAACAATCATATCCTCTTTGTTCCCGCCGTATTCCTGACCGCATTCACCATTCAGCGTGAATATGCAAAACCTCTGACAGAGGGCATCGACGGGCTTCTGGTTCTCCTGCTGATTCTTGTCACCCTGCTTTTGGGTTCGGCTCTGTATGCATCTGTTTCGGAGAGTTTCAGAAAAACATACAGACACAATCTGCCGTTCTGGTTTACTGTTCTTGGGCTTTTTGTGTTCTACGATCTGATAACTGAGCTGTATGTTGTTCTCAACCCAGATTATTTCCCATCTCCATACAGAATAGTCACCGTTCTGATCAGCGATTCAGGTGTGATAGCTAAAAGCGTAGCCCACTCTCTGTTCCTTCTGGCGCAGGGATATTTTCTGGGTGCTTTAGCCGGGCTTCTGACAGGGGTTCTGGCGGGTTCATTCTCCCTCAGCCGCTACTGGCTCATGCCGCTGATAAAGCTTATCGGGCCTATTCCCGCAACGGCGTGGCTGCCCATAGCAATAGTCGCATTTCCCACATCATTTTCAGCCGCACTGTTTCTTATTGCGGTTTCCGTGTGGTTCCCCGTCTCGGTTATGACGGCATCGGGTGTGATGAACGTTTCTTCCGGGGTCATTGAGGCAGGGAGGATTCTGGGTGCGGGCAGGGTTCGTCTGGCTCTTTTCGTAGCCTTTCCTGCGGCATTGCCCACCATCTTCACAGGGCTTTTCATGGGGCTTGGTTCATCGTTTCTCACACTGGTTGCGGCGGAGATGGCGGGGGTTAAGGCGGGCATAGGTTTTTACATCGTCTGGGCGAGGGACTATGCGGATTATGCAAGGATATATGCGTCACTCATCGTGGCTTCAATAATATTTTTTACAATAATGACACTGCTTTTCAAACTCAGAGACAAGGTTCTCTCTTGGCAGAAGGAGCTGATTAAATGGTAACGAAACACTTACAGCATGCGCATTCCGCCGCACTGTCGGTCAGGGGGGTATCCAAAGTTTTCAAAGACTCGGACGGCACAGCCCTTGAGGCGCTGACACCTGTTGATCTGGATGTGAAAAAGGGCGAGTTCGTCAGCATCGTGGGGCCTTCCGGATGCGGAAAATCCACTCTGCTGAGGATCGTTGCGGGACTTGAGACAGCAACCGCAGGTCAGATAACTCTGGACGGCAGTCCCATCGCAGGAACAAACCCCGAGGTAGGCCTTATCTTTCAGCAGCCGACACTCTTTCCGTGGCTTACTCTGGAGAACAACATAAAGTTCGGCCCCAGATCGAGGGGCATAACCATCACTGACGAGGAAGTGGACGAATACCTCACCCTGACAGGGCTTGAAGGGTTTAAAAAAGCGCATCCCCATAAACTTTCAGGCGGAATGATGCAGAGGGCGGCCATTGCAAGGGCGCTGGCCAACGAACCTTCCATCCTGCTTCTGGACGAACCTCTGGGCGCACTGGACGCCTTCACCCGCATGAAGATGCAGGATGAGATCCTGAACATCCGCAACAGGCGTGACACGACGATGATAATGGTCACCCACGACATTGACGAGGCCATCTATATGTCAGACCGCATCATAATAATGTCCGACAGGCCGGGCAGGATAAAGAACATAATCAACGTTGAGCTTGAGCGTCCCCGCAAGAGGAACTCGCCTACGTTTACCGAGCTTCGCTCGCAGATACTTAAAACATTCGGTTTTGCGAAGGAATTTTCGCAGGATTTCGCAATATAACGGGGGATTTCATGAAGATAAAACCTATTAATGCGGGTCTTCTGCCCCTTCTGGCCTCAATAGGTCTGAAGGAGTTTCAGAAATTTCCCACGGATATATTTTCTCCCATTTCAACAGAATATTACGAGCTTTTCATTCTGGGGCTTATAGGGGTGACCGGAGTGTTTTACCTCCTTTCGGTCTTCGTTAAAGGCTTCAGAGAATATTGGGGCGAAAGGGCGCCTTTGGCGGCGGCGGCTGTACTTCTGGTGGTGGTCTGGGACTATTACACCTCAAAGACGGCACGCCTCCCCATGCCCTATTTCCCCGGCCCCGAAAGGGTGATCAACGTGTTCATAGAGGACACGGAGACTCTGACAAGGAGCGCACTCTCATCCTTAAAGCTTATTGTGGGCGGGTTTCTGCTGGGTTCTCTGGCCGGAATAGTTTGCGGCTCGCTTCTGGGGTGGAGCAAACGGGCGGCCTACTGGCTCTCACCCGTTGTGCGGATTCTGGGGCCTGTGCCCGCCACGGCATGGATCCCCGTCTGTCTTCTGGTCTTTCCGAACGCTTTCACGGCAAGTGTTTTTCTGGTGTCTCTGGCGGTCTGGTTCCCTGTGACCCTTATGACGGCATCAGCAATATATAACGTTCCCAAAGCATATTACGAAGCCGCCGCACTCCTTGGCACAAGCCAGAGGGGGCAGTTTTTCAGAGTGGCTGTTCCACATGCCCTGCCTACGATTTTTGTCGGACAGTTCATGGGTGTGGGCGCATCGTTTCTGGTGCTGATAACTGCGGAAATGGTGGGCGCAAGCTCCGGTCTTGGCTGGTATATCGTCTGGGCGATAGGCTGGGCGGCATATGCGAAAGTTTACGCCACGCTGATAATCTCTGCTGTCATTTTTTCGGGATTCATAAAACTGCTGTTCCTTTTCAGGGACAAGCTCATGGGATGGCAGCCGTCTTTTGTTAAATGGTAAAAAAATTCCGCACGGCGGATTAAAGGAGGAGTCTTATGATAAAGAAGTTTTGCGCACTGGTCATGGTTTACACCTTTCTGACCATCACCGTCATTCCGGCGGCAAACGCAGGAACACCCGTCAACATCGGCTATCAGGGCGTTCTGTGTGAAATTGCGACCTACATCGCAGTGGAAAAGGGTTTCTTTACTGAGGAAGGACTTGATGTGACACTGGTCAAAGGCGACTGGAACACGGTTAAAGACGGACTGGCCGCCGGCAAGATTGCCGCAGCTCAGGGGCTTCTGATGAACTGGCTGAAACCCATTGAGCAGGGACTGGACGTTAAGCTCACAGTGGGCGTTCACACCGGATGTCTTAAGATAATTTCTTCGAAAGCCTCCGGTATAACCGCTGTCACACAGCTTAAGGGTAAAAAGGTCGGCGTTCCTTCAATCGGTTCCGCTCCCCATCTGCTGGCTTTCAGAGCCACAGCAATTGCCGGACTCAGCCCCGAAAAAGATATTCAGTGGAAAATATTCCCTCCCGCCGAGCTTAAGATAGCTCTGGAAAAGGGCGAGGTTGATGCTGTTGCCGTTGCCGACCCCATCGGCGCAATTATTGAAAAGGGAGTTCCCGGTGCGGTCACACTGGTTGACAGCGCAAAAACAAAGCCCTATGTGGATGAATATTGCTGTCTGATAGGCGTTAACGGCAAACTGGTCAGAGAAAACCCTGAACTTGCGGCCAAGATAACAAGAGCCTTCGCAAAATCCGCCAAGTGGATAAGCCTGAACAGAGCCGAGGCAGCGGCTATCATTACAGAGAAAAAATACGTTCCCATCGACAAAGAGTTTGCGGCGCAGATTGTTGAACACTACGACTATCAGCCCTCCACAAACGCAGCAAAATCAGCCGTTCTTTATGCGGCGAAAGAGCTGAAAAAGGTTGATATTCTTGCCCCCTCAACTGATCCCGAGAAACTGGCAAAATTCGTGTTTGCCGATCTTCCCGGTCTCGATCAGTACAAGAACATAAAACGTAACTACGGCAAATACTAAGCCGTTTCTTAAGGGCGCAGGTCATCCTGCGCCTTTTTTTTGTCATTGTTCTCCGTGCGCCTCAGGGTGACGTGTAAATATGCGCCATTTAAGCCTCCCTTTGGCAAAGGGAGGTTTGGAGGGATTTACATTTTCTTAAATTTGGCGGATGAGATTGCCACACCTGCTTACGCAGGTTCTCAATGACGCAAACTCAACTCCGTTGTAGAAAATTATACACCGCCGTTTTCCGGCATGAAGAATAGTCGTCATAACACCCTGATAAACACAGCCGCTCCATCTTTTCTAGTTATTGTTAAATTATTTGTAATTAAGTGCTTATTGTATGTTTTCAGTGTGAGCGGAAGAGTTGGCATGTTAAATGATAATACACTTCCAGAAATCATTTCAGGAGGAACATAATGAGAAAGCTCATCATGACACTTTTTATTATTCTCAGCGTTGCGGCGCTGGCATTTGCGGCTCCCTATGAGGTCAGCAAAAAAGCAGGCGACATCACCGTGGCATCAGTTTTTGACAAGAATCCCCCTGTGACAGGCAAAAACAAGGTAACTGTCACTATCAAAGACAGCAAACAGGCACCCGTTGACGCCAAAGTTGCAGTCTATTACTCAATGCCCGCAATGGCAGGCATGCCCGCAATGGACTACAAAACGGTTGCCGACGGCAAGAACGGCGTGTACACAGCCACCCTTGACCTTGGCATGTCAGGCCCCTGGAACGTTGAGGTAAGGTTCATCCTGCCCAACAAAGAACTCCGCAAAGTGGCCTACACTGTAGACGTAAGATAATCAGAAGTTTGGAAGATTGTTAAGCAGGCATAAGTCTTTGCGGGGAACAACGTGACGAAGCAAACTCAACCGATGAGACTGCCGCATCACTACGTTCCTCGCAGAGACGGACTTTACTTTGACAGTCATTAACGAGGAAATCATGAAAAGATACATATTGGCAATGCTTATTCTCCTGACCGCAGCGGCAGCCCATGCCGAGACGGCTGATATAGATAAACTGATTGAGACCGCTCTTTCCAGAAACATCAATCTGGAATCCATGAAATATGATGTCCGTGCTCTGGAGCATGCCTCCGAATATGCCGGAACACTGAACGACCCCATGGTGAGCCTCGGCGTTGTTAACGAAGGCACATACTACACCATAGGCGAAGAGGGCATGTCACGTTACACCATAATGGTGAGCCAGATGTTCCCCTTCTTCGGCAAGCTTGGCAGCAAAGAGGCCGAAGCCAAATATAAGGCACTTGCCCAGAAAGATTTGCTGAGGGCTGAAAAGCTGAATGTTATCCACACCGTAAAGTCTTTATATCTTGATATATATGCTGTTCAGGAGTCCCTTAAGCTCCAGAACACAAAACTGAAACTGCTGGAAATGACCGAAAGCTCCGCTCAGGCGAAATACAGCTCCGGCATGATGGATTCCAGAGATGTGCTGATGATTCAGCGTGAGAAATATATGGTTCTGGAAGACATAGAGATGCTGAAGGAGAAGGACAGGATGCTCCGCACCTCCCTTGCCCATGCCACAGGGCGTGACTCGGACGAGTTCGGCGATTTTGTTCAGCTGCCCGAAAGAGAGGTGAAGCTTTCCGCTCAGGAGCTTTACAACATGGCCGCTCAGAACTCCTACACCCTTAAAAGCATGGAGAACGAGGTCGAGGCTATGAAGGCAAACGTTAAGATGAAGGAGCTTGAGAAATATCCCGATTTCACAGTGAGCCTCGGGTATGAACCCAGACCGGGTTTCACAATGTCCGATGTCTATTCTGCGGCTGTGACCTTCAACGTCCCCCTTTACTACAACAAAAGACAGCTTCCGGCAATAAACGAAGCCAAGGCTCAGAAGTTCAAGGCCGACACCGTTTACTACAACATGCGCCACGAGCTCAGAAGCATGATAACCGAGCAGATGGCCTCCGCCGACGCATCCGGCCGCATAATGGAGCTTTATAAATCAGGCATATCCGCCAAGGCTGACCAGACAAGGGATGCGGCTCTCGCATCATACAGACAGGGCAGAGGCTCCGCTGAAAACGTTATAACCGCCGTAAACACTTCCGTTGAATACGGCATGAAATATCTGGACAAATATGCTGAGAAACAAAAATCTCTCAGCGCACTGAACGTACTTACCGGAGGCGCACTGTATGGAACGATCATCGATGAAAATTAAGCTTTTTATATTTACTCTGCTGGCGGCATTTGCCATTTCTCTGCCTGCTTTTGCGGACGAGTTCGACGCTTTCGAGGAGCAGAAGCTCCTTGAGGTCAGCCCCCAGATGCTCCAGAAGATGGGCGTGCGCCTGACCAAGGTTAAATACGGCGATGCCTCCAAAACAATAAAACTCCCCGGTATCGTGAACGTGGACGAAACATCCACATTCGCCGTTAACACCAAGTTCGAAGGCTGGATAGAAAGACTCTATGTCGACTATCAGGGCAAAACCGTTGCCAGAGGCGCAAAGGTTGCCGACATCTACAGCCCCGAAATGGTTGCCGCACAGGAGGAGTATCTCTCTTTCCTGCGCCATGCAAAATCGTTTGACGCTCAGCAGACCACCGACAGCTACGGCAGTATGTTCGCCGGTGATGCGAGAAAACTTGCCGAGGGCGCAAGGGCGAGACTGCGCTGGTGGGATCTCAGCGAGGCTCAGATTCGTGAGCTTGAGCGCACCGGAAAGGTACGCCGCACAGTTGCGGTATACAGCCCTGCCAACGGCTACGTCATGGAGAAGAGGGTTGCCGCAGGAATGATGGTTCAGCCGGGAATGGAGCTTTTCACTCTGGCAGGAACCGACAGAATGTGGGTGATTGCGGATGTGTACGAAGAGGATATGAAATTCATCAGACAGGGCGCAACGGCGAAGTTCACACTTCCCAACATGCCCGGAAAATCTTTTGATATAAAAGCCGACTACATCTACCCCGAGGTTTCGGGCAGCACCAGAACCCTCAAGGTCAGATTTCCTGTGCGCAACAGCGGAAACCTGCTTAAGCCCGCAATGTACGGGGATATAGTTCTGAACGTCAAATCCGGCAAGGCTCTTAAAGTTGAAGAGGATGCCGTTATCGACGACGGCAGACGCAAAATAGTCTTCGTTTCGAAGGGTGCAGGAAAATTTGAGCCCAGAGAGATAGTTACCGGCGTTAAGGCGGGCGGGTTCTATGAGATCCGCAGAGGCCTGAAAGAGAACGACACAGTGGCCAGAGGAGCCAACTTCCTGCTTGATTCCGAGGCACAGCTGAAAGGCATTAAACCCGTTAAGGTGCAGTGATGATTGAGAAACTTATCGGCTTTTCGGCCAGAAACAAGTTTCTGATAATCCTCTTTACTCTGGCGACAGTTGGACTTGGTCTGTGGTCGGTGAAAAAAACTCCCCTTGATGCCATTCCCGACCTCAGCGACGTTCAGGTAATAGTTTTTACTGAGTGGCAGGGACGTTCACCCGACCTTATCGAAGACCAGATAACCTATCCCATCGTCAGCAGTCTGCTGGCGGCGCCCAAGGTAAAGGTTGTCCGCGGCTACTCGTTCTTCGGCTACTCCTATGTGTATGCAATTTTTGAGGACGGCACGGATATCTACTGGGCACGCAGCCGTGTGCTTGAGAACATGAGCAAGATAAGCGGAAAACTGCCGCCGGACGTCAGCCCCGCTCTGGGACCTGACGCAACGGGTGTGGGCTGGATTTATCAGTACGCACTTGTGGACAAATCCGGCAAGCATAATCTGGCGGATCTGCGCTCATATCAGGACTGGTATCTGAAATACGCTCTGGAAGAGGTCAAAGGTGTTGCCGAGGTGGCTTCCATCGGCGGCCATGTCAAGGAATATCAGATAAACATCGATCCCGACAAACTCAGAGGATACGGACTGAGCCTGAACCAGATAGTTAAGGCGGTGCGTGACAGCAACCGTGACACAGGCGGACGCTCGGTGGAGCTTTCCGGCCGTGACTTCATGGTGAAGGGTGTCGGTTACATAAAGAATCTGGACGATATAAGAAATATAGTCATCGCCAGCGACGGAATGGGTGTTCCCGTTCTGGTGGGCGATGTGGCCTCCGTTGAAACAGGCCCCACAATGCGCAGAGGCATAGCGGACTTCAACGGTGACGGCGAGGCTGTGGGCGGCGTTGTTGTGATGCGCTATGGCGAGAACGCACTGAACGTCATCAACAACGTTAAAGAGAAGGTTGCCTCGCTGAAAGGTTCTCTGCCCGAAGGCGTGGAGATAGTTCCGGTATACGACCGCTCCACCCTTATCATAGATTCAATAAAGACCCTGCGTGACAAGCTCATCGAGGAGATAATCATCGTGAGTCTTGTGTGCATCATCTTCCTGTTCCATTTTCGTTCGGCTCTGGTGGCGATACTCACCCTGCCTGTGGCAATCATAATGTCGTTCATCATGTTCCGCTGGCTGGGCATAACATCAAACATAATGTCGCTGGGCGGTATAGCCATCGCAATCGGTGCCATGGTGGATGCGGCCATAGTTATGGTCGAGAACGCCCATAAACAGCTGGAGCATAACCCAGATGCGGACAGAAAAGAGGTCATAATCGCCGCCGCACAGAAGGTGGGCAAGCCGCTTTTCTTCTCGCTTCTCATAATTACAGTTTCGTTCCTGCCCGTTTTTGCCCTTGAGGCGCAGGAGGGCAGGCTGTTCAAACCGCTGGCATACACAAAGACTTTTTCAATGCTCTTTGCGTCCATCCTGTCGGTGACTCTGGTTCCCGCTCTGATGGTCATTTTTATCAAAGGAAAGATACGCCATGAGCAGGACAACCCCATAACGAAGGTTCTGGTGTTTCTTTACAACCCGTTTGTAAAGTTCGCCCTGAAATTCAGATATCTTGTTATCGCCCTCTCGGTGATATCCATGCTTGCGGCATATCCCATCCTGAAAAAGCTGGGTTCGGAGTTCATGCCGGTGCTGAACGAAGGCACGATATTCTATATGCCCACAACTCTGCCGGGAATTTCGGCTGCTGAGGCGGCAAAGAGCCTTCAGACGCAGAATCAGCTCATAAAGAGCATCCCGGAGGTTGACACTGTGTTCGGCAAGGCGGGCAATGCCAACTCGGCAACCGATCCCGCAGGGCTTTCCATGGCGGAAACGGTCATTACTCTGAAGCCCCACGACCAGTGGCGCAAGGATATGACCTTTGACAAACTGGTTGATGAGCTGAACGAGAAGACAAAGGTTGCGGGCTGGGTCAACTCATGGACAATGCCCATCAAGGCCAGAATAGACATGCTCTCAACAGGTATCAAAACCCCTGTGGGCATAAAAGTTTTCGGTCCCGACCCTGCGAAGCTCCAGACAATAGGCGAGGAGCTTGAGAGTTCGCTGATAAACGTTGAGGGAACCCGAAGCGTCTATTCCGAGCGGACGGACGGCGGATATTATCTGTATATCGAGCCGGATGCATTTAAAATGGCTCGCTACGGCATCACCGTTGAAGAGATAAACATGGTGATAGAGACCGCAATAGGCGGCATGCCCGTGACAAAGACAGTTGAAGGGCGTGAACGCTATCCAGTGGCGGTTCGCTATAAAAAATCGTTCAGAAACGACGTTGAATCAATAAAGAACGTTCTTGTGCCCATCGGCGGCATGGAGGGCAGGGCAAACTACATCCCGCTGGGCGATGTTGCGGACGTGTATCTCAAGCCCGGACCCGATATGCTGAAAGAGGAGAACGGCATGCTTGTGTCATATGTATATGTTGACCTTGCGGCGGGCGTTGACGTGGGAAGCTATGTCAAAAAAGCAATGGCCGAGGTCGGCCAGAGCATAAAACTGCCTCAGGGGTATACCCTCAGATGGAGCGGCGAATACGAATCCATGCAGAGGGTGAAGGAGAAGCTGAAATTTGCAGTGCCCCTGACCCTCGGGCTGATATTCATGCTGCTGTATCTGAACTTCAGGTCGGTTGCGAAAACGGCGATAGTGATGCTCTCGGTTCCCTTTGCCCTCGTGGGCGGATTCCTCTACCTGTATCTGCTTGGGTATAACATGTCCGTGGCGGTCTGGGTGGGGCTTATAGCCCTTGCGGGGGTTGCGGCAGAGACGGGGGTGGTCATGATCGTCTATCTGGACGAGGCCTATGACGACTGGAAGGCCAGAGGACAGATGAACACCGACGAAGACCTGAAAGATGCCGTTATATACGGCGCAGTGCAAAGGGTGCGGCCGAAGATAATGACCGTTGCCACGCTCATCATAGGTCTTGTGCCCATAATGTGGGCTACGGGCAGCGGTGCGGACGTTATGAAACGCATAGCCGCCCCCATGATAGGAGGTATGGTCACTTCGACAATTCTAACCCTTATCATCATTCCGGCAATCTATTTCTCATGGAAAAAGTGGGAAATTAAAAAGCAAACAGTATAAATCATTTGCCCTCTTTCGTCAGCGAAAGAGGGCTTTTTTCATTAAAAAAACCATTGACATAATCGAAGCCGGATTGTATTATCCCATTAAATCTACTAAATCGATAGGTAATATATAAAAATACAAGGAGACGGTACTATGGCTAACATCGCACAAACACTCACGGATCTTATAGGAAACACCCCCCTGCTGAAACTCGGCAGAGCCGCAGGCGGACTGAACGCAGAGATAGTTGCAAAGCTGGAATCCTTCAACCCCGGCGGAAGCGTTAAGGACAGGATCGGCTTCGCAATGATCGAGGATGCGGAAAAGAAAGGTCTTATTACTAAAGACACAATAATCATCGAGCCCACAAGCGGAAACACAGGTATCGCTCTGGCGCTGGTCGCCGCCGCAAGGGGCTACAGACTTATTCTTACAATGCCCGAGACAATGAGCGTTGAGAGACGTTCACTGCTTAAGGCATACGGAGCGGAGATCGTTCTCACTCCCGGCGCACTGGGCATGAAAGGTGCTGTGCAGAAGGCTGAGGAACTGGCGGCTGAAACCCCCAACTCTTTCGTCCCCCAGCAGTTCAACAACCTTGCAAACCCCGCAATCCACAGAGCAACAACAGCTGAGGAGATCTGGAGAGATACTGACGGCAAAGTCGACATAATCATCGGCGGTGTGGGCACAGGCGGAACCATAACAGGTGTGGGACAGGTTCTGAAACAGAGAAAAGCCTCAGTTCAGGTCATCGCTGTCGAGCCTGTTGAGTCACCCGTTCTTTCCGGCGGAAACCCCGGCCCCCACAAAATTCAGGGTATCGGCGCAGGTTTTGTTCCCGCAGTTCTGGACAGAGAAGTTATCAGCGAGATCTATCAGGTGCAGAGCGAGGAGGCTTTCGCCGCCGCCCGCAGACTGGCCAAAGAAGAGGGACTTCTGGTGGGCATCTCCTCCGGAGCGGCTTTCCATGCGGCATATGAAGTTGCCAAAAGACCCGAGAACAAAGGCAAGCTGATTGTCGTTGTTCTGCCGGACACAGGCGAAAGATACCTGTCTACGGTGCTTTTCAACGAAGCTACTGCTTAATAGAATTTCAGAAGCGGAGGCACAGGTTCCTGCTCCCTCCTTTAATAAAGGAGGGTTGGGGTGGATTTTCATTGAAATAAATGTAAATCCCCCTTAATCCCCCTTTGACAAAGGGGGAGACAAAATTGTGCCTCCGTTTTTTTACAAAGAGGTTGAGTAATGTCTGCAAAACTCCACGACTGCTCCGTTTGCGGAAGCCTGAACTGCTATAAGAGAGAGTCGCAATTTCCGGCTGGATGTCCCACTGCAAATCTTGATGAATCTCTGAAAAATGAGGTTTTAAAAGCCTATTTTGATGATGATTTCACACGTGAAGCGTCCAGAGCTTCGGCGGAGGTCGAAGGGAAATTTTACGGAAAGCTCACCCGAATCGAAGAGATAGCCGAGTTTGCCAAACGCATGGGCTATAAGACACTTGGAATAGCTTCCTGCGTGGGGCTGGCGAAAGAGACTGCCGTCTTCGCCAAATTCCTTCGCTCAAAGGGGTTCGAGGTTCACGATTTCATCTGCAAGATAGGCTCTGTGGACAAGACCGAGGGCGGGATCCCCGACGGGGACAAGATTGCCCCCGGAAACTTCGAGGCAATGTGCAACCCTGCTCTTCAGGCCAGACTTCTGGCGGAGCACGGAACTGAATATAACATCATCGTGGGGCTTTGCGTGGGTCACGATTCAATCTTTATCCACCACTCAAAAGTTCCCGTAACATACTTTATCGTAAAGGATCGTGTGCTGGCGCACAACCCCGCCGCCGCTGTCTACACCTGTGCATCCTACTACAAAAAGATATTTGACTAAGGGGAGTGTTTTATGAAGATAGAAACGAGACTGGCGCAGGCCGGCAGCAGACGTGACCCGTCAACGGGAGCGGTGACCGTTCCTGTGTATAACTCCGCAACATACAGACATCCTGCGCTCGGACAGAGCACGGGATATGACTATTCCAGAACAAAAAACCCCACCAGACAGGCTCTGGAGGATGCAATTGCCGATGCCGAGAACGGCGCACGGGGTCTTGCTTTTTCGTCCGGCCTTGCGGCTGTGGACAACATCATCCGTCTTCTTAAACCCGCCGACAAAATCCTTGTTACCGAAGACCTTTACGGCGGAACATATCGTCTTTTTCAGCAGGTCTACGCAGTTTACGGCATAGAGGCCGTGTATGTGGATACTTCGGACATCGCTCAGGTCATAGAAGCCCTGAAAGATGCCTCCATAAAAATGATATTCGTTGAAAATCCCACAAATCCGCTTCTGAAAGTTGCGGATATTAAAGCCATTTCGGCTGAGGCCGCCGCAAGGGGCATACTCACCGTTGTGGACAATACATTCCTCTCCCCCTGCTTCCAGAATCCTCTGGATCTGGGAGCCGACGTTGTTCTGCACAGTGCAACAAAATATCTCGGCGGTCACAACGACGTTGTGGCAGGCGTTATAGTGGCAAAGACTCAGGAACTGGGCGACAGACTGGCATTCTTCCAGAACGCTGTGGGCTCTATCCTCGGTCCCAATGATGCATATCTGGTGCTCAGAGGAATGAAGACCCTCCATCTGCGTGTTAAAAAGCAGGCGGAGAACGCTTTGGCGGTTGCAAAATTTCTTGAAACCCACCCCAGAGTGACAAAAGTTTTTTATCCCGGGCTGGAGAGCCACAGCGGGCACAGACTGCTGAAAGAGCAGGGCAGAGGGTTCGGCGCAATGGTCTCTTTTGAACTGGACGATCCTAAACTGTTGCCGGTTATTCTGGAAAAGGTTAAAGTGTTCCTGTTCGCAGAGAGCCTTGGCGGTGTGGAATCCCTCATAACTTTCCCTGCCGTTCAGACCCATGCGGACATCGAGCCGGAGGTGAGGGAGCGTCTGGGTGTGACAGACAGACTGCTCAGGGCGTCCATAGGCGTTGAAGATGCGGACGACCTCATAGGTGACCTGAAACAGGCTCTTGAAAGCGAGGTAAGATAATGGCGAAAGCGAACAAAGCGGGCAGAAACACCCGTCTGGTACATAACGGATTCGGAATCGACCCCGGCACAGGTGCACTGAGCGTTCCGCTCATCCATGCGTCAACCTTTGCGCAGGATTCCGCAGACCATTTCGGAAAATATGACTATTCCCGCTCCGGCAACCCCACAAGGGAGGCTCTGGAGACTATTATAGCCGAGCTTGAAAGCGGCACCCACGGCTACGCCTTCGCCTCCGGCATGGCGGCAATATCATCGGTTCTGATGATATTTTCACCCGGTGACCATATCGTGGTCTGTGAGGACGTATACGGCGGAACATGGAGGGTGCTCACAGGACTTCTCTCCCGTTTCGGCATAGAGGCCACCTTTGCGGATGCAACGTCCGTTGAGGCCTTTGAAGCGGCAATAAAGCCCAATACCAAGGCCTTCTATCTGGAAACACCCTCGAATCCCCTTATGAAGATAACCGACCTGAAAGCTATGGCGAACCTCGCCAAAGAGCATGAGCTTATCACCATTGTGGACAACACATTCATGAGCCCCTATCTCCAGAGACCCATAGAGCTTGGGTGCGACATAGTGGTGCACAGCGGCACAAAGTTCATCAACGGCCACAGCGACGTTCTCTGCGGATTTGCAGTGACGGCGGACAAGGATCTGGCCAAGCGCATAAAATATATTCAGAACGCAGTGGGAGCGGTTCTGCCGCCAAACGACTGCTGGCTGGTGATAAGAGGGCTTAAGACCCTCGGAGTCAGAATGGAGGCCGGACAGCGCTCCGCAGGCATAATAGCTGAGGAACTGTCCAAGCATCCGAAGATTAAAAAGGTATACTACCCCGGACTTGAGAGCCATCCTGGATACGGGATAAACAAAAAGCAGAGTGACGGGGCGGGAGCCGTTCTGTCGTTCGAGCTTGAAACGGCCGATCTTGCCCACAAACTGCTGGAAAACGCAAAATATGCGGCTTTCGCTGTGAGTCTGGGCGGTGTGGAGAGCATCATCTCCTATCCGGCTAAAATGTCCCATGCGGCCATGCCCCCTGCGGAACGTGCCGCCAGAGGCATCAGCGACAGTCTGGTCAGGCTTTCGCTGGGTGTTGAGGATACAAAGGACATTCTGAACGATATTCTGGAGATAATTGAACTTTACGGCGGAAAATGATGATTGAAAACATATATGAAAAGGCACTCGGCGGGGAGCTTATCTCCTCTGCCGAGTTCTTTGAGCTTATTGACGGCGATCTGGCCGTTGTTACGGACTATGCACAAAAACTGAGAGACGGTTTCACAGGGCGAACGGTTAAGACCTGCTCAATAATCAATGCCAGAAGCGGGCTTTGCAGCGAGGACTGCGTTTTCTGCGCCCAGTCGGCACACTACGGCACAAAAGCACCGGTTTTCCCCTTCATCGACCTTGCAAAGATTAAAGAGGCAGCCATCCGCACAAAGGAACTGGGCGTTGAGCGTTTCAGCATAGTTTCAAGCGGACTTGGACCCGACGATGAAGAATTCAGGAAGATAAAAGCGGCGGTGGAGCTTGTCAAATCCATCGGTCTGCAAACGGATATATCAGTTGGATGCCTCACCTATGAACAGCTTATTGAGCTGAAAGAGGCGGGGCTGGACTCGTATCACCACAACCTTGAAACATCAGAAAGTTTTTTCCCCAACATCTGCACCACCCATGAATACGCAGACGATGTTAACGCAGTTAAAGAGGCCTTGAGAGCGGGAATAGACGTATGCTGCGGCGGAATCTTCGGCATAGGGGAAAAATGGGAGCACAGATACGAGCTTGCTGTACTTCTGCGTGAGCTTGGCGTTCAGTCGGTTCCGATAAACTTTCTGAATCCCGTGACAGGTACGCCCAAAGAGGGCACGGACATCCTCACCGAAGAGGAGGCCATGCGCATCATAGCTGTTTACAGATTTGTTCTGCCCGACAGGATCCTCAGGGTCTGCGGCGGACGCAACGCCGTGTTTAAATCAGGCGGAGCTGAAAAGGTTTTCTCTGCGGGAGCAAGCGGAATGATGGTGGGCGACTATCTTACGGTGAAGGGACCCGACCTCGAAGAGGATATGGAGTTTATTAATCGTCAACACAGTTGACAATTTTTTGCCGCAGGCTTAAAATGTACAGATAGACATTCCTTGCGGGGCTTATATTGAAAGTTTTTTTGTTTGCTCTTCTCACCCTTTCATTCGTCTTTTTCAGTCATGCCGATGAACTGAGCGATTCCCAGAAAGAATATATCAAGAATCACGGTGCGGTTAAGGTATGTGTGGATCCCGACTGGTATCCTTTCGAAAGGATAAACGAAAAGGGACAGCACGAGGGGATCGCAGCGGATCTTCTGCGGCTGGCGGCAAAAAATGCCGGATTGCAGCTTGAGATAGTGCCCACCAGAGACTGGGACGAAAGTCTGGCATTTGCTCAGACGGGCAGATGCGAGATTTTAAGCTTTCTGAACAGTACCCCCGAAAGAGATACATGGCTTAACTTCACGGAACCCGTATTTACCGATGTCAACGTTTTTGTCACCCGTGAGGAGCACAGATACATCCCAGATCCTGCCGAGCTTACTGACGAAACCATTGTATTTCCCTCAGGAACGGCTATGGAGGAGCTTATCCGCAAAGACTATCCGAACCTGCGAGTGCTCAACTGCGGGAGCGAAAGGGAGGCTTTCGAAATGGTCTCCACCAAAAAAGCGGATATGACCATGCGCTCCCTCATCATGGCGGCATTCACCATCAAGGAAGAGGGGCTTTTCAACCTCAAAATATCCGGTCAGCTCCCTAACTATACCAACAAACTGCGCATCGGAGTGGTTAAGAGCGAGCCTGCTCTGGCTGAAATACTCAACTTCGGTGTATCAAAGATAACCCCTTCCGACAGAGAGTCCATAGTCAATAAACACATATACATCAAAGCCCAGACAGGCATAGACTATAAGCCAGTTGTCATAATTCTGCTCGTTTTCTGCTTTACAGGTATTGCGGCGGGGCTTTGGATAGTGAGCATAAGAAGGCTCAACCGTGAGCTGGTACGCATCTCACAGATAGACCACCTGACGGGAATAAGCAACCGCACCCGTCTGGATTTCATATTCATGCAGGAGCTGGACAGGGCGAAAAGATATAAGCGTGAGCTTTCCATAGTTTTGCTGGATATAGACTATTTTAAAAGAATCAATGACGAGTTCGGGCATCTTGCAGGTGACAGAGTGCTTATAGAGTTTGTTCATGCGGCCTCGGAAAGCATCCGCACAACGGATTTCATCGGCAGGTGGGGCGGCGAGGAATTTCTGGTGATCTGTCCTGAAACGGGAGTTGAGCAGGCTCAGATTCTGGCGGAGAGGATTCGTATTTCAGTTAAGAACAGGCAGTTTTCCACAGGGCATGAGCACACGGTGAGCATAGGCGTTGCCTCCTTCGGCGAGGGCGACACTGCGGACAGTATGCTTCTCAGAGCCGATGCCGCAATGTATGAGGCAAAAAACTCCGGCCGTGACAGGGTTTGCGTTAAATAATCCTATTCGGGCTTGAGCTTTTCGTATGTGCTTCTGTATACGTCCAGATTATCACGTCTGCCTATCCCGACAACGCATACTATCAGTTCGTGATTCTCAACTCTGTAGATTATTCTGACCTGCTTTTTGCACACATACAGTTTGTAGTATCCGGTGAGGTCGATTCCAGCCTTGTTTCCCAGAGCTTCGCCTTTGAAAGGGTTTGTCTCAAGAGCTTTCAGCTGTTTTGCAACAAGATTTTTTATACTGCCTTCCAACTGCCCGAAATCAGCCCTTGCTGAATCCGACAGTCTGATCTGAAACACCTTAGCCAAGGCCGTTTTCCTTAAGAACATCTTCAAGCGAGTGATATTTTTCTTCTTTTCTCTTTTCAATCAGATGCGCTATCTCAAGATGTTCCGCCAGATCGGCAAGAGCCTTTATGTGCTCGTATTCTGCAATGGGCAGAACAACCATTTCGGGAGTGTTGTTTCTCAGCACAACGACCCTTTTCATGGTTTCCAGCAGTTCACTGACCTTGTTCATGTTTCTTGAGAAGGAGCTTGCACTCATCATCTCGTCAATTTCATATTTTACGCCGTACATACGTCACCTCTTGCGTATAATATTGCGTATAAATCTGCGTATGTCAATAAGGCCATAAAAAAAACCCGCCGAAGCGGGCTTTGTTATTATTCTGTTTGTGCCTAGTTAGAGCAGCTTTTGCAGGTTCCCTGAAGCATGACTGCGATGCGCTCGTATCTGTGGCCTGTCTGCTTTTCGGCCTCGGCCAGCATGGGCGCAGTGTCAACATCCATCAGGTCGGATATTTCGCCGCATTTTGAACAGCAAAGGTGAACGTGGTCGCCTATGTTTATCTCGTAAACGGGTTTTCTGCCGTGAACGGGAACCTCTCTGAGGATGTTCTCCTCAACGAGGATGTGTATGTTCTTGTAGATGGTTGCAAGGCTTACGGAAGAGTATACCTCTTTAACTTTGTCGTGGAGATCTTCAATTCCGGCGTGCCCCATTTTTCTTATTTCTTCCAGAATAAAGATTCTCTGGGGTGTAACCTTTAGCTCTTTGTCTCTTAAAATTCTGTCGTACATTATACTCTCCGCAAAATAATTACTTGTTCCGATACATGGGATTTGTATATTTATATGGTGTATAATATTCGAAGATGATAAAAAATATCAACAGTTTTTTTTACGGAGTTGAGTATGTTTATCAGATTTTTGGTGGTTTTTTGGGTTTTTTTCACATTTTCCGCCGCACAGGCACAAAAAACCGTGACAGTTTCCACCACACAGATATATGACATCACCAGAAACATAGCCGGAGATGATGTCCGAGTGCTGTGCATCCTTGCTCCCGGACAGGATCCTCACACCTATACTCCCGTTCCTGCGGACATGGACAGGGTGCGCAAAAGCGACCTGCTGATAGAGAACGGGTTCCATCTGGAGGGCAAGAACTGGATGCGCTCTCTGGCCGTAGACTCCAAAAAACCGCTGATAACCGCCACAGACGGTATAAAACCCCTTATCCTTGAGACGGGGGGAGAGAAGATTAACGATCCCCATTCGTGGTTCACTCCTGCAAACGCCGCCGTGTATGTCAACAACATAACAAGGGGGCTGATAGGCATAGCCCCTGAACATAAAGACAATTTCATAATGCGGGCGAAGCTCTATCTTTCAGAGCTTCGTGCGCTGGATTCGTGGATACGCAGAGAGGTCGCCGCAATTCCGCCTCAGAAGCGGATTCTGGTGACCAACCATGATGCGTTCGGATATTTTGCCAAGGAGTACGGATTCGTCAACACGGCTCCCGTGGGCTGGTCAACAGGGGGCGAGGTTGGCGGCGGGGTCACTCCCCAGAGGCGGGAGGCGGCTGTAAGCTCCATCAGGCAGCACAATGTAAAAACTATTTTCGTTGAATCCACCATAAACCCCAAGCTGATACGGGAGATAGCCCGTGATGCGGGCGTAACCGTGGGCGGAACTTTATATTCCGATTCAATGGGCGACACCGGAACAGCCGGAGAGACCTACATAGGAATGATGCGTGAGAACGTTATCAAGATAGTAAGGGGGCTCAGATGAAATTTTTACTGACCCTTGCGGTATGGGTTGTGACAGCGGGCATAGTCCTCTTTTTCTTTGCCTATCGGGGAGCGGAAAAAGGCGGCGAATATGTTCGCACCATAGCCAAAGAACGGGAGATAACCGTTGAGATAACCCCGACCTTCTCCACCGCCAAAGACCCTTTTGCTCTGGATGTGGGCGAAAAAACAAAGGGATTCACTGTTATTCTGGACGGAAAAAAGGTTTTTGAGGCCGATGAGGGAGTTACAAAAGGTATTCCGCTGGTTCTGAACGCTCTGCACATAAGCGGCGGAAAGCATGAGGTGGCTGTGAACGCCGTTCCTCCGGCAGAAGGCGGGGCGAATGCTGTCCGCATAAAGGTGCTGGAGGGCGGGCTGGTTATCGCCGAGGATACTAAATGGTTTGAGGACGGTCAGGATATCTCCGCCGCCCTTATGTTTGATACAGGAAAAGAACAATGAACGCTGAATACGCAATACAGGTGCGCAACCTGACGGTGAGCTACGGACCTAAACCCGCTCTGCTCGACGTCAGCTTTATGATACAGAAGGGCGAACTGGTGGGCATAATAGGTCCCAACGGGGCAGGGAAGTCCACTCTGATGAAGGCAATGCTTGGCTTTGTGCGCAGGGATATCGGCGATGTTTATGTCTTCGGCAAGCCCGTTGAGCAGACCAGAGGGGCGATAGCCTACGTTCCCCAGAGGGGAACCGTTGACTGGGACTATCCAGTGACTGTGGAGGATGTTGCCATGATGGGACGCTACGGACACCTGAAATGGTGGCGCAACCCATCAAAGGCGGACAGGGAGATAGTCGACAGCGCACTGGAGATGGTGCGGATGAGCGATTTTAAAAAACGTCAGATAGGTCAGCTTTCAGGCGGACAGCAGCAGAGGGTGTTCATGGCACGAGCATTGGCGCAGGGTGCGCAGATACTCCTTCTGGACGAGCCTTTTGCAGGTGTTGATGCCGCAACGGAAAGCGCCATTCTGGATGTTCTGGCAGAGGCTAAAAAGGCGGGAATAACACTGGTTGTGGTTCACCACGACCTAGCCACCGCTTCCGAATATTTTGACAAGCTCCTTCTGGTGAAACAGCGGCTTTATGCGGCGGGGCCTCCCAGTCTGGTGTTTCGTCAGGAGCTTCTTTCCGAAGTCTATGAAGGTAAGCTGAAGGTCTTCACCGACCTTCTGAAAGGATGATTTATGGAAACATTATATACATTATTCATAGACCCGCTTACGAAGATATATTTTCTTAAGGCACTGGCAGGCGGCAGTATCGTTGCAGTGGTGTGCGCTGTGACAGGCTGTCTGGTGATACTTCAGCGGATGGCGTTTCTGGGCGATGCTCTCTCCCATGCCATGATAGCGGGGGTTGGTGCGGGTTATCTGTTCATGAAACTGGTGTTCGGCGTGGAGGCGGCGGCGGGGGCAATGCTCGTCGGTTCGCTCATTTCGGCGTTCATCACAGTGTTTATGATAGGCTTTGTTGCAAAGGTATCCAGAATTAAGGAGGATGCCTCCATCGGAATAATGTACACCGGAGTTTTTGCGGGCGGCGTTGTTCTGGTGTCGGTGTTCGGCAAATATATCCATATCGATCTTATGCACTTCATAATGGGGGATATTCTGGGCATTTCCGACTTCGACATGGTGGTTTCGGCCATCGTTTCGGCGGCGGTGCTTTCGGTTATCATCCTGTTTTTCAGATATTTCAAGCTGACCAGTTTCGACCCGGTAATGGCGGCTTCAATAGGTATTCCCGTTCTGCTGTTCAAGTATCTTTTCACAGGGTGCGTTTCGCTGATAGTTGTTTCGGCGGTGAGCATGGTGGGTGTGATACTTGTCGTGGGGCTTCTGATAACCCCTGCGGCAACGGCATATCTGCTGACGGACAGACTGGAGAAGATGATGGCGCTTGCGGCGCTTTTCGGGTTCACCAGCATTCTGGGCGGGCTTTATCTTTCGGTCTGGCTTAACAGTGCGGGCGGCGGGGCCATCATGCTGTTTTCAACCGTGCAGTTTCTTGCGGTTCTGGTGCTTGCGCCCAGATACGGCCTTCTGGCGGACTGGCTGCGCAGGAGAAACATGGTTCCCCAGCAGGTGATAGAGGATATCATCGCCAGTATGTATAAATCCGGCAGGGCTGTCACCGCCGAACACATCGCAGGATATGTGAAGGTCAAGGCGAAAGTGATGCGCAATGCCATGAAATACCTTGCCGAAGAGGGATATGCAAAACCTGAGGGTTCAGAATATGTACTGACGGATAAGGGAAAGACAGAGGCGCTTAGGCTGAAAAAAGCCCACAGGGTGTGGGAAACTTATCTGCACTATATGGGCGTGCCGGAGAACGAACTCCATGCGAAAGCCCACGTTCTGGAGCACTTTAACGACCATAACGCCATAGATTATATCCACGGAAAGATGGGCTACCCCGCTACGGATCCCCACGGTGCGGTGATTCCTCCTGTATATGCGGACGGCTCTTTCTGCCTGACGGCCGTTTACGGCTTTTCGGACAAAGAGGTGGAGATAGTCTCTGTGGATACCGACAAGGGCATTTCGGCGGGGGACATCGTCAGGATAACCCACACGGACGACGGCTGGCAGGTTCAGAAGGACGGGGAAACGGCGGTTCTGACGGATGAAGAGGTGGAGACCATGACGGTAAGGTTATTGTCATAAATATTTTTGATTTTTTGCTGTTATTCTGATAGAGTACGCTCTTTGAAGGGGGCACGATTTGAGACTTATATTGTTTTCAGTTCTTTCGGCTGTTCTGCTTGCCGGGTGCGGCTATGATTTCTTTATGAACAAGCCTGTGACAAAGCAGATAGTGAGCATCTCAAGCGGCGACAGAACCCTTTCACTGGACGGCGAAGTTGCGGTTGAGGACGATTTTCTTGCGCTCAAGCTTAAATCCGAGTTTTTCAGAGGCAATGCCGATGTTAAACTTGAGGACGGAAAATACTCCATAAAGGTTCGCAACCTCCCTCTTGACGAGTCGAAATTTCAGCAGTTCGAAAAAGATATATACGCTATATATTATGCCGGAGACTATCCTCACAAATCCTCCGTTAAGATGTTCGGAAAGACCGAAATGAAAGGCAAAACAAAAATAGTTTACGACACAGACGGTTACGAGATATATAAGGTTAGCTATTCAAACAATCAGATATACATGCTCAACGTTCTTATGGAGTACTCTGTCGTCATCGACATCGGTGCTGATTCATGGGGTCAAAATTAATTTGACAGAAGTTCCGGCCTGAATTATGTATGAATACGGTAATGACCGTTTTAGAGGTGGTTATATGAAAAAACTGTTATTGTTGGCGGTTCTTGCGGCTTTCCTCGTTCTTCCCGGCTGTTCCAAGAAAAAGGAAGAGGAAACGAAAGCTCCCGAAACTGCGGCTCCCGCTGAAACAGCAGCTGCTCCCGAGGGCAAAGAGATCAGAGCTGCGTTTGTATATGTCGGTCCCGTTGGCGACGGCGGCTGGACATTTGCTCACGATATGGGCAGACAGGTTATGGCGAAACTGCCCTATGTTAAAGATGTAACATTCATCGAGTCAGTTCCGGAAGGCGCTGAATCCACAAGAATCATCACCAGCCTTGCACAGAAAGGCTACAACCTTATTTTCACAACCAGCTTCGGTTATATGGATCCCACAATTGAAGTTGCGGCAAAGTTTCCCGACGTAGTGTTCATGCACTGCTCAGGCTACAAAACTGCCGCCAACGTGGGCACATATTTCGGCCGTATCGAGCAGGCACGTTACCTTTCAGGTATTGTTGCCGGTAAAATGACTAAATCAAACGTACTCGGCTATGTTGCCGCTTTCCCCATCCCCGAGGTTATCAGAGGCATCAACGCTTTCACTATGGGCGCTCGCAGTGTTAACCCCAAAGCGGTGGTTAAAGTCGTCTGGACACAGACATGGTTCGACCCTGCGAAAGAGCGTGATGCGGCTGAGTCCCTTCTCGATGTTAAAGCAGACGTAATAACCATGCATCAGGATACACCCGCACCCCTTCAGGCAGCTGAAAAAAGAGGCGCATTCGCCATCGGCTACAACACCGACATGGCGTCTCAGATCCCCGGCGCATGGCTGACGGCTCCCGTCTGGAACTGGGGTCCTCTGTACACTCAGATTGCTGAAGCTGTTCACAACGGAACATGGAAATCCGAGCAGATCTGGTACGGAATTGAGCATAATCTGGTTGACCTTGCTCCTATGAGCAAACTTGTTCCCGCTGAAGTTCAGGCACTCGTTAACGAGAAAAAGGCCGAAATGCAGGCAGGCAAGTTCGTTCTCTTCGCAGGCCCTATTAAAGACAACGCAGGCAAAGTTGTTGTTGAGGCCGGAAAGAGCATGACAGATCCCGAGCAGCTCAGCATGAACTTCCTCGTTGAGGGCGTTCAGGGCACTATCCCTAAATAAGTAAAAGAAATTTTCATATTTCAGGTCCCCCCGCCCAAAAGACGGGGGGACTTGTTTTTTTACCTCTTTCCCCCTCCTTTCATAAAGGAGGGACGGGGTGGATTTTATTATATTTAAATTTAATCCCCCTTAATCCCCCTTTAAAAAAGGGGGAGACATTACAGCAAAAGGAAAAACATTGGAAGCACTACTGAAAGTCGAATCCGTAGTTAAGACATTTCCGGGGGTAAAGGCTCTGGACGGTGTCTGCCTGAATATCTTCGAAGGGGAGATACATACCCTGCTCGGAGAGAACGGCGCAGGCAAATCCACCCTGATGAACGTTTTGAACGGACTGTACAGCCCCGACGGCGGCACGCTGAGAATTAACGGACAGCCGCATATCTTCAGATCGCCCAAAGATTCCATCAAAGCCGGGATCGGCATGGTGCATCAGCATTTTATGCTGGTTTACAACCATACTGTATTTGAAAATATCCTGCTTTCCGTTTCCGACCTGTCCTTTTGGCTTAACAAAAAGAAGCTCCGCGCGCAGATTCAGGAGATAGTTGAGCGTTTCGGCCTCCAGATTGAGCTGGACGAACCCATCCGCAAGCTCTCCATCGGTCAGCAGCAGTGGGTGGAGCTTATCAAACTGCTTATCCGTGACTGCAAAGTGCTTATTCTGGACGAGCCCACCGCCGTTCTCACCCCGCAGGAATCCGACAGACTGTTCGGCTTTCTGAAACAGCTTAAAAAAGAGGGCAGAGCGGTCATTTTCATCAGCCACAAGATGCGTGAGGTGATGGAGCTTTCCGACAGAGTTACGGTGCTTAAAAAGGGAACCACTGTTCAGGAGCTTGTCAGAGGCGAGTTCGACGAGAACGTTCTGGCGGGTCTAATGATAGGCACCGACGAGATCCCCGTTTGGGAAAAAGAGAAAAAAGAGTTCACCGAAACGGTGCTCAACATAGAAAACCTGAACGCCGACAAAGAGAAGGGCATGAGCGACCTTATCGACTTCTCCCTAGCCCTCCGCAAAGGGGAGATACTTGGCATAGCAGGTGTTGCAGGCAACGGTCAGAAGACTCTGGCCGAGGTGCTCACAGGGCTTAAGCCCCCGACCTCAGGAAAGATATTCGCCGACGGGCGGGACATCACCAATGCAGACAGCCGCAAGGCATACATCGCAGGCATCGCACACGTTCCCGAAGACAGAAAGAGCATGGGGATCGCCCCTGAAATGTCTGTGGACGAGAACCTTATTCTTAAAAGTTACAAGGAAAAGCCGTTCAGGAAGTTCGTCTTCCAGAACTTTAAAGCCATAAAAGAGAACGCCGAGAAACAGATAGAGTCATTCGCAATCAAGGCCGGCCCCAAAGGGACGCCCATCAGACTGCTTTCCGGCGGAAACATCCAGAAGGTGATAATTGCCAGAGAGCTTTCCATGCGCCCCAGCGTTCTTGTTGCGCTGTATCCCACAAGAGGACTGGACATGGGCTCTGCGGAATATGTCCACAAGGTCATCATGGATGCGAGAAAGGACGACATGAGCACAATAGTCATATCCGAAGACCTCGACGAACTGCTGAAACTGTCCGACAGGATAGCGGTTATGTTCAGAGGACGTATTACGGGGATCGTTGACCCCGAAAAAACCAGCCGTGAGGAGATTGGCCTTCTCATGAGCGGGGAGACGGCACGATGATAAGATTTGAAAAGCGCAAGGACGCATCAAAACTTTTTGTTGCCGTAGCTCCTTTCATGTCGGTTCTGTTTGCACTGGCAACGGCGGCAATAATAATGCTTATCGCAGGGGTTAACCCCCTTAAGGCATACATGGGAATGCTTAACGAGTCTCTCGGCTCCGTTTACGGTATCACCGAGACACTGGTCAAATCTACCCCCCTGATACTGACCGGTCTGGGCGTGTCCATCGCCTTCCGCATGAAGATATGGAACATCGGAGCCGAAGGCCAGCTCTATATGGGTGCAATGGGCGCATCGCTCATCGCTCTTCATTCAGGTCTCACGGGCATAACCGGCATAGTCGTGATGTTTCTCACTGCGGTGGTGTTCGGCGGCCTCTGGGCGAGCGTTTCGGGTTTTCTGAAAGCAAAGGCGGGAGTAAACGAGATTATCGTTACCCTGCTTATGAACTATATAGCCATCGCATGGGTATCCTACCTTGTCTATGGCCCCTGGAAAGACCCAAACGGGTTCAACTTTCCGCTTACCCCCAGATTTTCGCCCGACCTTATCCTGCCGACCCTTTCAACCTACAGGCTCCATGCGGGTTTCCTGCTGGCTCTGGTTCTGGTTGCAGTGGTTTATATTTTCATGGAGAAGACCGTTTGGGGATATGAGATAAAAGTTATCGGAAACAACCCCAAAGCGGCAAAATATGCAGGGATAAGCATCGACAAAAAGATAATCGGCGTTATGTTCTTAAGCGGCGCACTGGCGGGAATCGCAGGTTTCAGCGAGTCTGCGGGCGTTCAGGGCAGACTTCAGGAGGGAATATCCCACGGCTACGGCTACACGGCCATTATAGTTGCGTGGCTGGCGGGGCGCAGTGCCATAGGCGTTCTTGTAGTGTCCGTCATAATGGCTGTTATTCTGGTCGGCGGCGACAGCCTCCAGATCCTCATGCAGCTTCCGGTCGCATTCGTAAACCTGTTTCAGGGGCTTATACTGTTCTTCATTCTGGCCTCTGACTTCTTCATAAACAACAAACCCGTCATAAAAAGGAGCGGCAAATGATTGAAATACTGCTCTTTGCAACAATAAAGGCGGGTACGCCTCTGCTTTTCGCCACGCTGGGCGCAATCCTTATGGAACGCTCAGGGGTGATAAACCTTGGTGTCGAAGGGCTTATGCTGGTGGGTGCGCTGACGGGATTCGCCGCCGCACATACCACAGGCAGCCTTTTCATGGGCGTTATGGCGGCTTTCTTTGCGGCCATGGCGGCGGGAGCCATCCACGGCTTCATATGCGTCTATCTGAGAGGCAACCAGATAGTGAGCGGACTTTCGCTCACCATGTTCGGAATAGGAATAACCTCCCTGTTCGGACGCTCATTCGTCGGCATAACGATACACGGATTCTCGAAGTTCGAGATACCTGTGCTCTCCAAAATACCTTATATAGGTCAGGCACTTTTCAATCAGGATGTTCTGGTGTATTTTTCAATCCTGATGGTTGTTCTGATGCACCTTTTCTTCTATAAAACAAAAACAGGTCTGTATCTGCGCTCGGTGGGCGAAAACCCGGGAGCGGCGGATACGTCGGGAATCAACGTCGGGCTGTACAGAATGTCCGCAGTGCTCATCGGCTCAGGTCTTGCGGGACTTGGCGGTGCATACCTCTCCCTTGCCTATACACCCTTTTGGGTGGAGAACATGTCGGCAGGAAGGGGCTGGATCGCCGTTGCGCTGGTCATTTTTGCCCAGTGGAACAGCACCAGAGCAATGGCGGGGGCATATCTGTTCGGCGGAATAAACGCCATGCAGCTTCGTATGCAGGCGGTGGGCACAAGCCTTTCGCCCCATCTGCTGATGATGCTTCCCTATATATTTACAATTGTGGTGCTTGTGATAGCAACACTCAGACTTGAAAAAGGGTCAACTCCCGAACCGGAAGCTCTGGGAACACCCTATGACCGTGAGGACAGAAAGTGAAGAGAGAATCCAGAGGGCTGTTAATCAAGGCTCTGAGAGAAAAAGGGAACGTCTCCGGAAACATTATTAAGGTTGATACTTTCATCAACCATTGCGTGGACATGAATCTTGCAAAACACATCGGGCATGACATCGCCCGATATTACGCAGGAAAAAGCATCGACAAGATAATCACGGTTGAGGCCAGCGGAATTATTCCCGCAATGGCCGCCGCAATGTATATCGGCTGTGACATGGTCTATGCAAAAAAGAGAATACCGATCACCATGGAGAAACACTACTCCGAAAAGAGCTATTCCTTCACCAAAAAGGAGGAGACAACGCTCTATGTTTCGGAAGAGGTTCTTAAAAAGGGTGACAGACTTCTGTTTGTGGATGATTTCTATGCCGGAGGCAACACGCTGAAAGCCATAGAATCCATCGCCGCACAGGCGGGAGCGGAGATAGTCGGCCGTGCCGTTATAATCGACAAGGCGGGCAGAGAGGATGTTTTCAGCATCCTGACACTGAACGAGATAAAAAAGGCCTTTGCGGCCGCAGAGATAAAGGAAGACGATGTTTGCTTATGTTGTGGCTTTGGCTGCGGGGATGATCGCGGGGATATGCCTCACTGCTGGCTTCGCGGCGAAGATTAAAGGATTATTATTCAACTTCTCGCTTATTGCTCTCTTGTTCTTTATGGGTGTGAATCTGGGAAAAGACAAGGATATCCTGTCTAAAATCACGGATTTCGGCATTATCTCAGGGATTATGAGCGTTTCGGTTGTTGTTTTCAGTATAATCGGCGTGCTGATAATCACAAAACTGTTCAAAAAGGCGGAAAAATGATAGCTGTAATGCTTATCGCTATCCTTGCGGGCGCTGTTTCGGCATATCTTGGCTGGCTTCCCGAACAGCTTATCAGCATAAACGGATCCCTCACCGACTGGTCGCTCATTCTGCTTCTGTTTCTCATCGGGTTCGATATCGGGAACAACAAGCAGTCCATGAAAACCCTTATGTCTGCGGACAGGTTCACCATTCTTGTTCCCGTGGGTACGATCCTCGGAACGCTTTTCGGCGGATACATGGCGGCGCTTATAACCTCTCTGTCCGTAAAGGACGGACTGGCCATAGCCTCCGGCTTCGGCTGGTATTCGTTCTCCGCAGTGCTCATCTCGCAGGTGCGGGGCAGTGATTTGGGAGCTATAGCCTTCCTGTCCAACATATTCCGTGAGACAATCACTCTTCTCACAGTGCCTTTCATCGTCAGATATTTCGGCCCCTATGCGGCTGTTGCGCCCGGCGGAGCCACCACGATGGACGTGACACTTCCCGTCATTGAGAAGTATGCGGGTAAAAAGGCGGCGATAGTTGGGTTTGTCCACGGTGTAATACTATCAACACTGGCTCCCGTATTCGTCCCCCTCTTCCTGTAGTCTGCGATTATCTGCGTCGCATTACTGCGTCAGCCCCTTTTCGAAACTGCTCACATACCGGTGCGTATGCTCGCAGCCCGCTCAAAGGCTCTTCCTTGTACTGCTCGCATCTAATCACAGACCATCTGCGATTATATACTTCGTTCTGCTGCGTTATCGTTTGCTCACTCGCAACACGTACCGGTAAGTACGCTTTTGCTCGGTTCGCATACGCTGCCTTGCATAACTCGCATCTAATCACAGACTGTTTGCGGCTATCTGCGTCGCATTACTGCGTCAGCCCCTTTTCGAAACTGCTCACATACCGGTGCGTATGCTCGCAGCCCGCTCAAAGGCTCTTCCTTGTACTGCTCGCATCTAATCACAGACAGGCTTAAGAGGTCGCCGTCTTTGCGAGCCGCAGGCGAAGCAAACTTCCATTCACAGAACAGCCATACACCAAAAACATTTACCTGAAAGGCAGCATCACGCATTTCAGAAATACCCTGTGAAACATAAAGCACAGCCAGAAAATAAGCCCTACGCACACCCCTATACTTATATAACTTTTCATCAAACCACCCCGTTTGTTATCGGCAAATTACAGCTATAGGTTATATTATTCACACTCAAAACACCTATAGTTCATATTTTTTGCAAAGTCAACACCTAAAGGAGGTATTTATAGGCATAAAAATACCGATACTTATAGTATGTCAGAAACACTAACAATGCTCGGAAACAGAATAAGAGAACTTAGGAAGAAAAAAGGCCTTTCTCAGGAGAAGTTAGCTCAAAGATCCAATATCAGTCCGAAATATGTCGGAGAGATTGAGAGGGGAGAGGTGAATATCTCTGTGTCAGTGCTTACAGAGCTTGCGAACGCCCTTGATACCACTGTTGCAGAGCTTATGGAAAACCGTCACACAGCAGACAAATCAGAACTGCTGGCCGAAATTGAGGCATATCTGAAAAAGGCCGACAACGGCAGTATCAGAAAAATATACCTGTTCATCAAACATTTCTGCTGATTTATCAATTTACCTGCCGAGCATGCAGGTTGCCGCACATCCGGAAAGTCCCGCATTGTTCTTAAGCCCTGAAAGCTCGATGGTCACCTTGTCCCTGTAGGCAGGGTAGATGTGTTTTGAGAACACCTTGAGGGTGTTTGGCAGGAAAGCTTCGGACATTTCAGAAAGTCCGCCGCCTATTTTAATCTTTTCAGGCACGAGGATATTTGCCAGTGTTGCCATTCCTATTCCCAGACAGCCGCCGAGCACTTCGAAACTCAGCCCAGCAACCCTGTCTCCGGACTTATAAAGTGAAAATACCTTGTTCGCTCCGTCCGGCAGTTCCTGTGCCGATGAGAGGTTCGCATAGGTGCGCAGAAGTCCGCTAACGCTGGCATAGGTCTCAAGGCATCCCCGCTTTCCGCATCCGCATCTGGGGCCTTCGGGGTTGATGTTTATGTGCCCCGCTTCAAAGAGGGATATGTCGGATGTGAGAAGCTGGCCGTTCAGGATAGCTCCGCCGCCGACCCCCGTTCCCAGCGTCAGAAATATCATGTTCTTTATGTTGTTCTTTTCAAAGAAGAAATACTCGCCAAGCGCCGCCATGTTCGCATCGTTTTCAAGAAAAACCGGAATACCCAGTTTTGCGGCGATGTCGTTTTTCAGGTTATGTCCGTTCAGAGCTGAAAGGTTGGGGCAGAAGAGCACTTTGCCGTCAGCGGGCATACATGTCCCCGGAACAGCCACAGCACAGGCTTTCAGGCTGTGGTAGCTTTCGGCTATGCTGATAAGTATGTCCAGAATGCGGTCATATTCAGGCGGTGTTTTGACGGATACCTTCTCAATCATCTCGCCGTCGTGGCTGAAAAGTCCCGCCTTAATGTTTGTTCCGCCTATGTCAAAACAGATATACATAGGCCTATCCCAGCACGAAACGGTTGAAAACGAACGTCCTGTCGTCCTCAGAAGCTATCATGCTCAGTTCTTTCAGTCTCTTTATGTCGTTTCTGGCGGTGTTCTCCGTAACGCTTTTGTAGAGCCCCGCAAAAACGGGGTTTGTCAGCAGATCGTTCAGGGAAAAGGGTTTATCATATCTGAACAGGATGTCCAGAAGCTCCCTTTGGCGCTCGGTTATCTTTTTCTGGGTGCGAAGCAGTCGTATGTAATCCTTTACGCCTATCATTCGCAGACCGCTCACTGCCATGTCGTTAAGCAGTCTGTAGGCTCTGGCGGCTCCGTCCAGACAGAAGAGCAGGAAAGGCGTCATATCGAATCCGCCTGTCTTTTCGTTCTGGATGAAAGCCTTTATGTAGTCCTTGCGATTGCGGTGATAATACTGCGTAAGGGCGTGGTGCAGATACTTATGACCGCTCTGCATGAGAAGCATCCCCTCTGCGGCTCTGGCTGTTCTGCCGTTACCGTTTGTGAAGGGCTGTAGCATCCCGATGTGGTAATGTGCGAGGAATGCACGGATAAGCGGGTGCTGTTTCTTCATATCGTCAGTGGAAAACCACTTGCAGAGGTCTTCTGTCAGTTCCTGAAGAGAGGTTGCAGGGGGAGTGTAGTCCTTGTTCTCCTCCTGTCTTTTGCGGGTGCGGAAGACTCCCGGCAGGGCGTTCTCCGTGTCCAGAGTGAACATCATATGGAGTTTTCGCAGTTCTTCGGTGTTCATCTCAAATTTTTTGTGGTTTCTGTCCATATATTCATAGGCACGTTTGACGTTGCCCACAAAACGCTGCTGATGTGGTTCGAGGATAGATTTTCCGCCTTTAAGGAACGATCTCGCCTCAGATTCGTAAAGCTCCGGCATGCCTATGGATGCGTTTGCAAAGATTGAAGCCGTCACAAGTTCACCTGTCAGAAAGGCACGGACGTCGGGGAGGATCGGGAGCTTTGCGAAATGGGACGAACGCACATCCACCTCACGCAGCATGACTGCGACCTGTTCGCTGTCGTATCTGTCGCTGAAGTGTACGTTTTCGTAATTTCCTGTGATAACCTTTCTGATCATGAGAGCCTCTTGTGTGTGATAAATCCATTATAACATATGAAATTTTCAATGCAAGCCGCACATAGGCTTTCGCCCTTAAACATATCTTGCGCCCCCCGCCTGTATAATCCGCCGAAACGGAGAGGTATATGGCAAGACCTACGGCGGAAAAATGGAAACAGTTGAGACAGGATTATGAGGACGGACTTTATGATCTGTCCGAGCTGGCGGAGCACTACGGAGTCGATTTCGATTCCGTGCGCAGACAGTCGTCAGCCCAGAGGTGGAAACGCCCCGAAACCGACAGAACGGTTCGCAGGCTGAAAGCCCACAGGGTTCAGATGCTTCAGGCGATCTGCACCAGCACAATGGAGGGGCTTAAAAAAGCCGACGACCTTCTTGCGGAATGCGACAGCCTGCGGGATGTGGAGCTTCACTCGAAAACGGTGAAGAACTATCGCGATATCTGCCTCGGAAAAGTGACGGAGGAGATGTTCGACAGTTCAAAACGTTCCGCCCTGATAGAGTTTCAGGCGGAGCTTGAAAACCTGTCGGAGGCCGACGTTGACGAAGTCTTTGATAACGCCTGACCTGAAACGGGCAAGGAAGCTGGCGGCACTGAAGATGGCGAGGGAAAACCTCGCCTCCTTCGCCGTTCTGACCTGCCGTGGATACAGGCCTAACTGGCACCATAAGGTTCTTGCCGAAAACCTCACAAAACTTATGCATGGCGAAATCGACCGTCTGATGGTGCTTATGCCCCCCAGACACGGAAAATCGGAACTTGCCTCTGTCCGTTTTCCTGCCTGGTTTCTGGGGCATTTTCCGCAGAAAAGGATCATCGCCACATCATACAGCGCAAGGCTGGCCGAGGTTTTCGGGCGGCGTGTGCGTGACCTTGCGGCGGGCGGAACCTTTGGGCTCGTCTTTCCGAACCTCAGACTGAAAGAGGGCGCAAAGGCCGCAAACCGCTGGGAGACAACAGAAGGGGGCGGCTACGTTTCGGCCGGTGTCGGCGGTTCCATCACAGGAATGGGCGGCGACCTGCTGATCATTGACGACCCATTTAAAAATCAGGAGGAGGCGGATTCTGAGGTCTACCGTGAAAAGGTGTGGGAGTGGTATCAGTCCACCCTTTACACCCGCATCGAAAAGGGCGGCAAAATTCTGGTGATACTCACCAGATGGCACGAGGACGATCTGGCCGGAAGGCTTCTTCAGCAGAGCGGAGAGGACTGGACTGTGGTCAGCTTTCCCGCTGTGGCGGAGGAAGAGGAGGAGTTCCGGCGCACAGGCGATGCCCTGTGGCCTGAGAAATACAGTCTCGAAACCCTTAAACGGATGGAGAAGGCGGTTGGCTCACGTGTGTGGAACGCACTGTATCAGCAGAGACCTGCGCCCGCATCCGGAGCTGTTTTCCGGCGGGAGTGGTGGCGGTTCTATGATGAGCTGCCTGCGGGGCTTAAGCTGTTCCAGTCGTGGGATATGACCTTTAAGGACAGCGCAGGGGCGGACTATGTCGTGGGGCAGGTCTGGGGAGTTAAAGGCTCTGAATATTATCTGATAGATCAGGTTCGGGAGCGGATGGATTTCTCACAGGCTGTCAAAGCCTTGAAAGCCCTTTCGGCACAGTATCCAGATGCTGCGGCAAAATATATTGAGGACAAGGCAAACGGTCCTGCTGTGATATCGGCTTTGAAAGGCTCGGTGGGCGGGCTTATAGCTGTTAATCCCAGAGGGAGCAAGACGGCGAGAGCCAATGCGGTCAGTCCCCTTATCGAGGCGGGCAACGTTTTTCTGAAGCGGGGGGCGGCGTTTACCCAGCAGCTTATTGAAGAAGCGGTCTATTTTCCGGCAGGAAAGCACGACGACATGGTTGATGCCATGACACAGGCACTTTCGGCGAATAAGGAGCGGACAGCCCCGCTGACGGCCTTTTCGGGGGCGGGCAGGGGTGTCGGCAGGATGATAAACAGGTATTAAGAGAAATCAAAATCCCTCCAAACCTCCCTTTGACAAAGGGAGGCTTTTCTTCCCCCTTTTGCAAAGGGGGAATGAGGGGGATTTACATTACGGAGCTATAAATATGAAAAGACTTACAAACGTTCTTACGGCAGGGACGGGAAACTGGTTCGGAAACATAATGCCCAACCCCGATGTACTTTTCGGCAAGGGCGGAGTGCGCATGAGTGTTTTTGACGAAATGCTTCAGGACGCACACATCTATGCGAAGCTGGAACAGCTAAAGGATACCGTGCTGTCAATGCAGTGGGACATCAAGCCCCTGTCGCAGGAGACGGCAGAGCAGGCGGCATTCATTAAAACAGCCATGGGCAGGCTGGGTGTTGCGGGGCTTATTCAGGACATTCTGACAGCCGTTGAATACGGCTTTTCGGTGACGGAGATAGTCTGGGAGCTGAAAGAGGGCAGGTGGCTGCCTGTGAAATCCCTCGCCAGACGTGCGGACAGATTTGCATTTTCACCCGAAGGCGGGCTTATGCTGACTGATGGCAATACGGCTTCCGCCCTTGATGAACATTATAAGTTCATTGTCCACCGCAACAGCCCCAAGGATGAGAACCCCTACGGCACGCCGGTTCTGTCAAAATGCTACTGGCCGTGGATGTTCAAGAAGGCGGGTTTCCGTTACTGGCTCACTGTTGCTGAGAAATACGGAGTGCCCACCGTGCTTGCGCTGTTTGAATCAGCTGACGATGATGATTCCAGAACCAGAGCCAGGGAACTGGCTGAGAACCTTTACAACATTCAGAACGATGCGGCGGTGGCTCTGGCAAACGTTGACAGTGTTCAGGTACTTGAGACCAAGGGCAGTTCCGCAGACTTTTCCTCGCTGGTTCAGGTCTGCAACACAGAGATTTCAAAGGCGATAACGGGCGAGGTGCTCACCAGTGACACAGGCTCCTCCGGTTCATATTCTCTGGCGGCACAGCATCAGCAGACCCTTGACCGAAAGGGCAGAAAGATAGCCCGTGCGGCGGCGGAGACCATCACTGCGACACTGATAAACTGGATATGGGAGCTGAACTTCGGCGGCGAGTGCGGGGCGGAGTTTGTTCTGGCGGCTCAGGCGGAGGCCTCGTGGGATGTTATCAAAGATGCCAAGGAGATGGGGCTTAACATTGACCTTGATGAGGTCGCCCGTCGCTTCGGCATTCCTTTGGCGTGAATAGTGTGTCTATAGTCCCAGTGCGTCCTTCAATAGTTTAAGATATCTTCTGCTGACGGGGACGACCCTGCCGGAGGCTGTGTAGGCATCGGCGGAAAAGTTCCCGTTCAGCACAATTCTGTCTATCTTCGCCAGATTAACCAGATATTGTCTGTGGCAGCGGAAAAGCTCCGTGCGGCATTCGATTAGTTTAAGGGTCAGGTCTGTCAGGTATTCCTTTCCTGCGGTGACGGCGTGAACGCCCGTCATGTCCGAGTAGATGTATTCAATTTCGCTGAGATCCACCAGTTTGATTGTGTTGATGAGCGAGCAGGGGATGCGTGTCAGGTCCTTGCGTTCATAGGAGGGAATTTCGCCCTTTTCAAGGGAGCGGATTATCTTTTCCAGTGTCTTTTCCAGTCTGTCCTGTTCAACAGGTTTCAGCAGATAGTCCAGAGCCTTCTCCTCGAAGGCTTTCAGGGCGTACTGATCGTATGCTGTGACGAACACAACATAGGGCATTATGGATTTCTCTATCATGCTCAGCATGTCGAACCCGTTGATGACAGGCATATTTATATCCAGGAAGATTATGTCCGGCCTGTGGCTGTTAACCAGCCTGACACCCTCCACAGCGTTTCCCGCCTCGGCGGTTATGTCGAAAAGTCCTGTCTTTTCCAACTGAAACCGCAACTCCTCCCTCGCATAGGGTTCGTCGTCAATGATGAGTGCCTTGTATCTCATAACTTACTCACGGGAAGATGTATTTCCACAATAGTGAACGAGCCTTCCAGACATCTTACGCTCAGACCGTATTCGCCGCCGAACATGTTTTTTATCCGTGTGTCAACACTGTTCATACCTATTCCGTTTCGGCTTTTTCCGCTTTCGCACCAGATTCCGGCGTTGTCCTCCACCCGGATGATGCATCGGCCGTCCTCCGCTCTGGCGGTTATCTTTATGAGAGCATCCCCCAGAATATTTGAAAGTCCGTGCTTGATGGCGTTCTCCACTATGGGCTGAATGGTGAATGCGGGCATTGCAACCTGCCGCAGGGTGTCGTCGATATCTATCTCTACCTTAAGTCTGTCGCTGAACCTTGCCTCCTCTATGACCAGATAGGAGCGGATATGCTCTATCTCCTCTGCAAGCGTTGCCGTTTCCGACGAGCGTTTCAGGTTACTGCGGAAGAAAATTGAGAGATGATTGATAAGCTCTTTTGCCTTTTCGGGCTGACTGCGGACGACAGCGCCGATGGTGTTCAGTGTGTTGAACAGGAAATGGGGATTCACCTGCGCCTGCATCAGCTTAAGTTCGGCCTCAGTAAGAAGCCTTTTCTGCTCTTCATATTTCGAGAGCATCAGCTGGGTTGAGAGCACTTCGGCGATACCTTCGCCGAATGACTGGTTGAAGCCGAGGAAGCGTCTGTTCTTCGGTTCATACATCTTTATTGTGCCTATTACCTCTTTCTCCAGCACCAGAGGAACTATCAGTGCCGAGCCGAGGGGGCAGTTTTCATGGATTGCACAGGTGTAGTGTTCGGTTATTCCGTCAATGAAGATTACCTCGCCGCTGTTTATGCAGTCCAGAGTCTTTCGGGAAGAGATATTGCTTTGGGGCAGATGGTGGTCTGCGTCTATTCCTTTGAATGCCATTACGTGTGTTCTGTCGGTTATGGCCACTGCGCCCACGCCTGTTTCGCTCAGGATAACTCCTGCCAGAGTCTGTGCCGACTGCTCGTTGAAACCCTTTGAAAGCACCGGCAGAGTTTTGTTTGCGATGTTCAGGGCTTTTCTTGAAAACTCGGCTCCGTAGCTGTCCAGAGCGTTCTTGCTGTCTTTGAATATACTGACGAAGAGACCGGCCCCTGCGGCGTTTGCGAACATCATCGGCAGAGCTATTATCTGCACCAGTTCCCACGCCTCGCTGAAAGGTTTTGCAAATATAAGGATGATCGCCATCTGAACCATTTCGCTGATGAAGGTGGTGGCGAATGCCGTCTTAAAGTTGAAAATGCCGTCCGGCTGTCCTTTGCGTCTGAACCACAGAAACACCAGACCGCCTATAAGTCCTTCCGCCGTTGTTGATATTCCGCATGCGGAGGCTGTGAATCCGCCCAGCATGAACCTGTGCAGGCCGCCTGTTATCCCCACCGCAAGCCCCATCCACGGCCCCGCCAGAAGTCCAGCCATAACAGCTCCTATAGCTCTGGTGTTAGCTATCGCACCGTTGACGTGGAGACCGAGATAAGTTCCCATGATAGTTATTGCTGTGAAGAAAAGATAGACCGATATGTTGTCCAGCGGCTTCAGAAGCCCTGCCGAAAGAGGGCGGAAGGCTGGCGTTTTGCTGAAAAGATATGCCGCCACCGCAAAGACCGACATTTCCTGAATGAGTCCGAACATTATTTCCATGGTTCAGCATAAATCATGTCTATGGATTTTTACAGAACAAAATGCGCTTCATGGCGGGTTATGAACGGGGGTAAACATTGCACAGCGGGCATCCGAGCATATTTACGCTGTCAATATGCAGTGCGTTTCCGAGGGGTTTTATGTATTTTAAAACGTGGTTTAAGTTTTTGCGAAAACTTGGACTCCTTTCTGTAATAGTCTGTTTGAGCGGGTGTTTCTCATTTTATTGCTGTATATTGTATACAATCCGGTTGACATGGAAACACTATTATGATAACAGTGGTAATTGAGATTTTAACAGTGTTTGTATCTTAAAAACTTTTTTCAGGAGTGTAAGATGCCGAGGAAAGACCTTGAAACCTACCCTAAGAAAACAGGGTACCGCAAACACCCCGGAATGGTGGCGTGGCTTCTTCACCGTGGCACAGGAGTGATAATCGGACTCTATCTGATCCTTCACATTCTGGGCGTTTCCGGTACGGTTGCCCCCTTTCTGGAAGTGACTAAGCTTTCTGTTGTGAAAGCGCTCTTTCTTGCCAGCTTCTCTTTTCACGCTTTTAACGGTGTGCGCATCGTCCTTATGGAATTCGGCGCCGCAGCTGAAAGGGAATCATTCAAGAAATACTTTATGGCCGTTGTGTTTCTCACACTTGTAATCACAATTATCGGAATAATTCCGATATTCGCGGCGTAAGGGGGGAATATCAATGAGACACTATAAGTATAACGGAACAAGCGACGCAGGAACCATCGGATGGATAATGCAGAGAGTATCCGGCATAATCCTGATCCTCGTTGTGTTCGTACACTTTTTCTCCATGCTGAAAGGCGGCGAAGCAGGTATGATGCAGGTTGTTACAGGCCCCATCGCAGCTTTCGGCGTATTCCACACTTTTAACGGCTTCAAAATGATCACTGATGACTACGTTTCCTGCGCAGGCTGGAGAGCTGTTCTCTACGGCATCTACTGGCTGCTGGGAATCGCTCTTGTGATTCTTGCCGTTAAAATATAAGACAGGAGTTATAGGGTATGTCAGTAAAAATAGAATATCATAAGTTTGACGTTGTGGTTGTCGGTGCGGGCGGCGCAGGTCTGAACGCAGCACAGGTTGCTTCTCAGTACTGCAAAACTGCGGTCGTTTCCGAAGTCTACCCCACAAGAAGCCACACTATTTCGGCACAGGGCGGTATATCCGCAGCCCTTGGCAACCTCGAAGAGGACCACTGGCACTGGCACATGTATGACACGGTTAAAGGATCCGACTACCTTTGCGATCAGGACGCCGCTGAATACATGACAAAACAGGCTCCCGAAATGATCATCGCTCTGGAGCACATCGGTCTCCCCTTCTCCAGAACTCCCGAAGGCAAAATCGCTCAGCGTCCCTTCGGCGGTCACACCGCAGAGTTCGGAAAAAGAGCCGTTAAAAGAGCCTGCTATGCGGCCGACCGTACAGGCCACGCTATGCTTCAGACCCTTTATGAAAAATCAGTGGCTCAGGGAACTCACTTCTACAGCGAGTTCTACGCTCTGGAACTGCTCGTTAACGATGGCGCAGTGAACGGCGTTCTCTGCTACGATATACAGAACGGCGAACTCCACGTCTTCAATGCGAAAGCAGTTGTTTTCGCAACAGGCGGTAACTGCCGTATCTTCCAGACAAACTCAAACGCACACATCAACACAGGTGACGGTCTCGCCCTTGCAATGCGCAAAGGCTATTCATGGTGCGACGCTGAGTTCTTCCAGTATCACCCCACAGGCATCTACGGCGCAGGAAACCTTATCACTGAAGGCGTTAGAGGCGAGGGCGGTATCCTTCTGAATGCTCAGGGCGAGCGTTTCATGGAGAGATATGCTCCCACCATCAAAGACCTTGCACCCAGAGACATCGTTTCACGCTCAATGATGAGAGAGGTTCTTGACGGAAGAGGCGTCGGCCCCAGAAAAGACCACGTTCTCCTTAAGATCGACCACATCGGTGCGGCTAACATTATGGAAAAACTCCCCGGTATCCACGAGCTTTCTCTCGTGTTTGCGGGTGTTGACTGTACTAAAGAACCCATCCCCGTTACTCCCACTGCCCACTACCAGAACGGCGGTATCCCCACAGGCTACCTCACTCAGGTTATCAAAGGCAACATGGAGAAAGAGGAATTCGTTCCCGGATTCTTCGCTGCGGGTGAGTGCGCTTCAGCTTCCGTTCACGGTGCAAACCGTCTCGGAACAAACTCTCTGCTCGACCTCGTTGTCTTCGGACGTACGGCAGGTGAGCAGGCGGCTAAATACGCTGCGGCAAACAGCCTTGTTCCCCTTGCTGAAAATGCAGGCTCTGAAGGCCTCGCAACTCTGCAGAAATATGGAAACGCCAACGGTAAATACTCCTTCGGAGAGATCTGGGGCGAACTGACAGACGTTATGCAGAAGAAAATGAGCGTTTTCAGAACCGAAAAACTCATGAAAGAGTGCTACTCTACACTTCTTGAGCTTGAAGCCAAAATGGACGACTACCGTGTCAACGACAAGTCATCCGTCTACAACCTCGACCTCATCGAGGCACTTGAGCTTAACAACATGATCCTTGTTGCTAAGGCTTGTACTCAGGCTGCAATCCTCAGAAAAGAGTCCAGAGGCGGTCACTTCCGTGACGACTATCCGGACAGGGACGACGTGAACTTCCTTAAACACACAGAAGTGTATCTGGAAGAAGACGGCAAAACTCCGAGAGTTGAATACAGAAACGTTCGTATGAAACCTCTCACAGTTGAGCCTTTCCCGCCTAAGGCTAGAGTGTACTAAGGGGAGAACGGAAATATGAATACAGTTACATTTGAAATATTCAGATACGACCCTGATAAGGATAAAGAGCCTTACTACCAGACATATAAGGTTGAGCTGAGAAGACCCGGCTACCTTATGCTGGATGCTCTTAACCAGATCAAATGGGAGCAGGATCCCACACTGACATACCGCCGCTCTTGCAGAGAAGGCGTATGCGGTTCTGACGGTCTCAACGTTAACGGCGTTAACATGCTCTCTTGCATGACAAAAGTTGAGGATCTCGGTGCTGACCACATCGTTGTTCAGCCCCTGCCCGGTATGAACGTTATGAGAGACCTTGTTGTCGATGTCGATGACTTCTTCAACAAGTTCATAACTGTTAAACCCTACCTCATCAGAAAGTCTCCGAACCCTGATAAAGAAATTTATCAGTCACCGGAAGACAGAAAGAAACTGGACGGACTGTATGAGTGTATCCTTTGCGGATGCTGCTCATCCTCTTGCCCCTCTTTCTGGTCAGACAAAAAATATCTCGGACCCAACGCAGCTCTGCGTGCATGGAGATATATTGTCGACTCAAGAGACGAAGGTGCGGAAGAGCGTCTGCCTATCCTGAACGACAAACACGGCGTCTGGAGATGTCACACTATCTACAACTGTGTTGAGGCATGCCCGAAAGAGCTGAACCCCACAGAAGCGATAATGAACATCAGGAAGATGCTGCTGGATCAGCAGGTATAAAGTAAAAAGGCGGAGGCATCTAACCTCCGCCTTTTTTATTTCGGCACTGATATGCGGCGCATTACGGCGTCAGTTCTCGCTCGGAACTGCTCACAAACTTATACGTATGCTCGTTATTTTTTTTCTCGTCAGTCTTGAAATGCCAGTTTTGGTGAGAGTAAGAATGATTAAGAAATGACACTTTTGCTCAATAATTGATGTGCTTTTTTGATGCCATCATGGAAATTGGGTACTGCAGTTACAGGTGCTATTGTATCAATATCAGATAAAAGAATCCATTCTGACTTTGAATGTTTTGCTGGGTTAAAAGAAGGATCCCCTTCTGCGATACCTGTGTAGCGGAAACCAGGAATCCACCTTTTTGTTGTACTATCTATAAATTTATAGTTGTCAACGACATACGGGTGTTCAGTGTCGCCAAAAAAACTAGTTATATTTAAATTAAATTCATCTTTATATGCTTGTTTCAATTGTTCAGTAACTGTAAGATTACCAGCGATAAGCTGAGTACAACCAAATTCCCATTGATTAGGAAAATTTGGTTTTACGTTGGCTCTTAATGCACAGAAAACTTTATTCAATTCTTTATTGAAAAGAATAGCTACAATATGAGTTTCAGAAATTCTATCAATAGCAACGTTTCTTATATTGCTATTGTCTTTATAACCAGGGATTTCAAATTTTTGCAGATTATTTGAAATTTTATCAAGTTTAGTCTTAATGTTGACGTCTTTTATAACTTGTTTCATGCTAACTTGAGTAGAATTCAAGACAGTTTCAAAAAGTGTTTTGACAAGGTGGTTTCTTTTTGATTCATCAAATTCAAATATTTTTTGAGGAGTTTTAATATCTTCATGATACCAAACTACAGGAACATACCTACCATTCCAAACCCCCTTGACCTGTACGAAATCGACAACATGAAATCCAACTGTTGCTGGAATATCTTCAAACATTGCCAAAATTTTAGGATCAATACATATAATCCCTGGCGCATTTTCTTTTGCTATTCTAAATCCAAAATCTATATCTGGTCCAATAAAATCCATGTTTTCAGTGTTCTTGTCAATGATAGCTAAATTTGAGTTGTCAACATATTCTTTTTTTGTTGTAACAAAAGCGGACCAAATTGTTGCTTTAACGCTTAAGATGCCTGCTCCATCACCTTTTTGAACCATGGATATAATTTCTTTTAGTATTTGAGCTATTTTAGGAATGGTTTTGTAAAGGTCAAAATCGGATTCTATTTTGAAATAAAATAGGACTTCGTCACCATTTTTTTTCCATTCACGCCAAGAATTCTCTGCTAACTGTTTAGAAACTCCGTTTATGCAGCCAGAATAGAATTCAGTGATTTTATTAACCCATCCTTGTGCGAACCTATTTTTATACTCAGTTGAGTTTACCAAATCAAAAGATAGAAAAAATAATGTTCCTTCATTAGCAGATGTTTCAAGAAAACTTGTATCTGGCGGATTGAAACTCGTATTATTTACCAATTAAAAACTCCTAGCCATTTTCCTCTTACTAATGCGGCATCGTATGACACACCAAAGTAATTAGCAATACCTTGAACATCAATTTGGTTATTTATAGCATTGTCTCTAACAAACTGTTTATACTGTTCAGCTGGCATTAGTAATGAACCAGCAAATTCATGAGCCTGATTTTCATTTTCACCAGTGTCATACTGATTTCTTGCAAACGCACCATCTATATATTCTGGGGCTGCTTCCCACTTTGCGTTATCTATCATAAAACCCATATGGAGAAATAGGTGCCCTAATTCATGAGCTAGTGTAAAGTTTTTCCTTGTCTGCGGTAAGTTTGGGTTTATGAATATGGTGAACTTGTGATTATTATTGCTTGATGATTTAACAATCTTGGCATCTATAAACATATCCAATGTTGCATCAGGTTCAATTCTTCCTTGAAGTTTATTGATTATCATTTCTTCAATATTAAGAGGAAAGCTAATTTTTCCATTGTAGTAGTAATCTAATAAATAGGTTGTTAGATTACCAATTGCTTCTCTTGCCATATTATTCATTTATAAACTCCATGCCATATTATAAACTAAAAATTATATTATGTATATAGAAGCAAATTATTTGCCATTTATATGGGAAAATATTGCTATATAATTTGATATATTTGCTATGACAGTTAGTGTAACTACCTATTATTTCCCAACTGAACTTTTTTCTCCATAATCTCTCCATAATTAGTTCCTGTGGATTTATGCGTGGAATCATGTATAATCCGCTCCACAAAACTACACTGAGGTGAAAACTATATGGAATGGCTTGCCGATCCTTCTCAATGGTTCGCGTTTGCGGTTCTTCTGCTCCTTGAAATCGTTCTTGGTATCGACAACATCATCTTCATCAGCGTTCTGACAAACAAACTCCCTCTGGAAAAAAGGGAAAAAGTGCGCAAGCTGGGTATATCCCTTGCGATGATAATGCGTATTCTGCTTGTGATGGGTATTTCGTGGGTGATAAGCCTTACGGAACCTGTGTTTACCGCTTTTGAAAAAGCTATATCATGGAAAGACATAATCCTTGTTGCGGGTGGTCTTTTCCTTATCGCAAAAAGTACAATGGAGATCCACCACTCTGTGGAGGATTGCAGTTCACAGGAAAAAGAGGTCAGTATTACGGCTAACGTTGCCGGCATCATTTTCCAGATACTCATGCTCGACCTTGTGTTCTCTGTGGACTCGGTCATAACCGCCGTGGGTATGGTTCAATACGTTTCAATGATGGTGGCTGTTATCATCATATCCGTCCTCGTTATGCTGCTCACCAGCAAACGCATTGCGGAATTTATCGAAAAACACCCCACTTTCAAGATGCTTGCTCTCAGCTTCCTCATGCTCATAGGTATGAGCCTGGTGGGCGAGGGTCTGCAGTTCCACATCCCCAAAGGATATCTGTATTTCGCAATCAGCTTCTCGCTTATTGTTGAGGCTCTCAATACGAAAGTGAGGAAAAAGCATCAGAAGAGTGTGCTTCTGCGTGCGCCTGCTGTTTCGAAAGACAACTGTTAAGAATTAAATAATGAGGTCGCTGCGTCACTGCGCTCGGTGCTGATATGCCTGAGCGTGGTGCGCAGTCTCTCTTAGAACTCGATGATAAAGCTCAATCCTTCCGCATCCTTGGTCAGGTGCATGCTGCCGCCGTGTTTTTCCACTATAACGTTCGATATGACAATGCCCCAGTAGTCGAAGCTCTGGGAGAGAACCTGATGGTTCCATGGCTGGAGCATGGTATTGATTATATTTGTGTCAACGTCGACATCGTGGAGCCGTATGTTGATGGTGAATTTACCGTTTATGTCCTCTGCCGAAATATGGAATTTCAGCGGAACATATTCGTCGAAGAAGCGGATGGAATCTTTTATGATGTAGCAGGCGGCCATTTTTAGAAACATGCGGCTGCCGGGAACTATTCGTGGTCGGGTCTCGCCGAACTCGGCGGTCATGGTGTACTGATCTAAAAAGTTGTAGAGGAAGGCTGAAAAGTTCTTCGAAAAGCTCTTGTCCCGAATCTCGATGAACGCCGCCTTCAAAAACTCCGAGATGTCGAAATCCTCATCCGGTCGCATTGATATTGCGTTGGTGTAATCGTTGTATCCTGTGACTATCTCTTCGATAAGCCTGCATTTATGCTCCACAACGTTCCATTTCTGCTCCTGCTGTTCGTTCAGGGCGGATTCCGTGCGGAGTTTGCGCAGAAAGCCTGCGGCAACCGTAAGGGCGTTCAGGATGTTGTGGGAGAGGTGCCTTGAGAATCCGGCGACGATGGCCTTCTCCTCCAGTTTTTTCATATGCTGTTCGATAAGCAGTTTCTTGCTGATATCTTCAAATATTATCTCGTAATGGGGCAGGGTATTTTTTACCATCGTGACGTATGCATTGATGGTTATGAATGCCCCGTTATCGACTCTGAGGCGCATCTGGAGGTTGGCTGTTTTTTCCGATGCCGCCAGAGCGAGGGAGTTCTTAAAGCTGTCGCTGTCCTGCGGGTGCACCATGTTGAAAAAGTTTTTGCCCACAGAGTTGTTTCTGCCGTAGCCTGTTGTGTCGGAGAATTTCAGGTTGGCATAGGTGATGGAGAGTTCTTCGTTCAGCTCTACAATACTCTCTCCTGCTGAGTTTATGATGTTCTCCAGTTTGTTCTTCAGAAACTCGATCTGGTGGTTTTTGTTGTCTATCAGGTTGTAAAGTTCCACCAGTCCCTTGTTCGCCTCAGACAGCAGGGCGTTCTGCTCCTGCAGAAAGCTGATGCGGTCTATTCTGGGGGATATGGAGTACGTTTTGACAGCCAACTGAATGTCCTTCAGCATGCAAGCCGTTGGGATCTTTGGATTAATGCTTATATGATTTTCGGGCGTAAGTTCGGATATGATGATATTTAGCTTGTTCTCCCTGATGAAATCCGTATTGTCGGTTATGATGATGTCGGCATCATCGGGTGAACCGGCAATCTGGAAACAGTTCTCAAGCTCTGCGCTCAGTTCTCGAAAATTTGCCAGCCTCTTATATATTGCGGCTTTCAATTTCTCTCAGAAGCTCCTTTTTAATGTTGTCGAGCAGTGCCGTGTCCGTCAGTTTCTTTCCGTCGGTGTCGGTTATGTAGAATGAGTCGACGACCCTGTCAACATCTGTGGATATTTTTGCCTTGTCAACGTTCAGCCCCATGCGGTTAAACACGCCCAGAATACTGTAAAGCAGTCCCAGTCTGTCCTGCGCATATATGTCTATTACAGTGTACTGCGAAGACACCTGATTGTCGAATATGATTTTCTCTTTTTTGCTAACCAGTTTCGGCTGGACAAGAATAGAGCTGGACGACTTTTCCAGCATTTTTTCTATGTCGGTTTCGCCGTTAATGGTTGCGATTATGCGGTTTATGAGCAGTTCCTTTTTGGATTCGGGGATTTTTGATCCTGCGAACGGGTTGTCCACAAGGATGTTGTCGATGGTGATGTCGTTGTGCATTGTATAGATCTGCGCCCATTTGATGTTGTAGCCCAGCGATGCCAGTGCGCCGCATATTTTGCGCAGAAGGCCCACGTGGTCGTAGGTGCAGACTATCACCTGCATGGTGTCCAGTTCATCTCTGGAATCCAGCTCGACGAGGATGCGGTTGTTATCGTTTATCTTAAGTGCCATAGACAGATAGCTGAGTATCTGTCCGACCTTGTTTGCATAGATGAACTCGTCTTCCAGCATTTTTGACGCTTCGAAGATTTCGGGGGTCAGCTTGCAGCGTTCCTCCAGCTTCTCTCTGCGCAGTTCGACCACGGCGTTGTATTCCTGAACGAGGTCTTCGTTGTTCAGAGCCTGTTCGGCCTTTTCATGAAGCTCTTTCAGCAGGCTGTTCTTCCACTCGTTAAAGGCCGCCCCGCCGACAGCGTTCATGTCGGCATAAGTGAGCAGGAACAGAATATCCAGATCCTGCTGGTTGTTCAGATAGCTTACGAAGTGCTTTATAACGTCGATGCTGTGCAGGTCACGCCTCTGGGCGATATGGCTCATCAGCAGGTGGTGCTCGACCATGCTGCAAACTGTGTTCGTGTCCTCAAGTCCCATTCCGAGGAACTTGCAGATTGAGCGTGCCATCTGTGCGCCCACAATGCTGTGGTTCTTGCCCTGCCCCTTGCCTATGTCGTGCAGAAGGACGGTGAGCGCCAGCAGGTCTTTTCTTTTGAGCCTGTTAAAGGCCATCTGATAGCGTTCCAGATGGGGCGGAAGGGAGCCTGTCAGCTTGTCAAGATAGCTCAGGGCGAGGTATGTATGTTCGTCCACTGTGTAGTGGTGATAATAGTCGAACTGGGCACGGCAGATTATGTATTCAAACTCAGGGATGATGGCCTGAAGCACACCGCATTTCGCCATGTTTGATGAGATACGGCTGGAATCCGGAAAGGCGGATATAGCTTTTAAAAACAGCATTCCGTACTGCTGGTTGAACTCGGCATCGATGAGATATGTTTTCTCTTTTATCAGGTCTATTGTGGAATCAGCCAGTTTAAGCCCTTTTGAGGCGGCATAGGTGAACACTGAAATGAGTTTTCTGGGGTTCTCGTCAAATATATTCTTACTTTCAACGGTGATTGTGTTGGCATACTGGACGAATCCGTCGGAGAGCTTGAGCGAGAACACTTTTTTCTGAAAGCGTCTCTGGGAAAGCTCTGCCAGTGTGCGGTTGATGACCTTCTGAGTTATCTCCGCTGTGGTTTTCGCCATTATGTAGTAGTCCCGCATGAAAATCTCGACGCTCTGGATGCTTGATGTCGCAGTGTAGCCAAGGTTTTTGGCTATCTCCATCTGAGCCTCAAGGCTCATCACATCGTATTTTCTGTTGTGGTAGTAGTGCAGCTCGTTGCGCACACGGAACATGAACTCGGCGTTTTCTATAAGTTTCTGATATTCCGAAGGGGTCAGAATGTTGTGTTTTACAGTTTCGTGGAGGCTTTTTGTTTTATAGAGAATCTTGCATATCCAGTAGATGGTGTTTATGTCCCTCATGCCGCCGTTGCCCTCTTTTATGTTGGGCTGAAGACGGAAGATGGAGTCACGGAATTTGCTGTTGCGGGTGCGCACTCCGTCTATCTTCATGAGCAGAAACTCGTATTTACCCTTCTCCATCACTTTTTCGTTGATGATTTTGAGGAAAGCGTCATAGACCTTTCGTGTGCCGAAGAGGAACCGGTTGTCTATGAACGATGTGCGGACGACCTCGTCCTCCAGTGCGGCCTTGGTGACCTCTTTTATCTCCTTGACCTGTATGCCTGGGTTAACGCCGATATCCCACATGAAAGTGGTGAACTCGCTGATGAACCTCTCATAGTTCTTGTTCATCCGCCCTTTGTGGAGGATAAGGATATCTATATCGGAAAAGGGAGCCATCTGCTCACGGGCAAAACCGCCCAGAGCCAGAACTGCTATACCGTCTGTTTCTCCCGCCGCCTGACAGGTTTTAATGACAATCTCATCGGCAAGCTCGGTGAGCCTCTGGCTCAGCTGCCATGATGTGGAATAGGAGAAACGGTTCTTTTTTATCTTCTCCCATGTCTCTTTATAGAATTTCTTGATAGTCTGTGAGTCGCACATTTATAACCTTCTCTCAAACAGCACTTTATTCAGGTTATCTCACCGGATAACCACTAATTATATACATAATTTGTAAAATACAAATCCTTAATTTGAATATCAGGGTAAAATTCCTGAACCTTATCAGCTATCAGTCTTTTAACACGCAGACGCTGGGCTTCTGTGGTCAGCTCCTCCGGCGGAAAAGTCGACATGACAGAGTTTATTATCGCCGCAACCTGATCCCTTTGGTTCTGAATCACCTTTGTACTGCCCTTGTCGGCCATTTCGAACATGATATCGTATCTGTAATACTGCTGTTTGCCTGATCCTGTGCTGGTGACAAGGTCTCTCATCTCAACACGGTGCATTCCGTTGCCGCTGAAAACCTGAACCTTATAGTCCTCAAAGGCATTCTTTTTTGAACCGACGGCACCTATCTTGAGCGACAGATTTCCGCTCATGAGATAAACAATGATCGCTACAAGGACGATGAAAATCAGAAATAATACTATCTGAACTGCTTTTTTCATAAAAATCTCCGGGCTGATAGAAATAATAACGTCATAATAAAGAATAGCATAAGGCTGATGGAATTTTCAGACCATCTGCCGTTTTAGGTCTGGATACTAATATAGCACTATACATTTGAATGAAAACCGTTATATTGCAGAAAAAGGAAAAAGCACCTTCACATTAAACGAGAAAGTGCTCTTTTTATCATAAACCTACAGGGGAATACACAGAAATACATGAATATCTATGTTTATACCTTCGGCTGTAAAGTAAATCAAGTCGAAAGTGAGAATATTGTGAATAATGCCGAAGCCTGCGGATTTACTCACGTAGCCGCTCCTGAAGAGGCCGGACTGGTTATTTTAAACAGCTGTGCAGTAACGGAGAATGCAGAGAAAAAGTTCCGTAATCTCATAAAAAAACTGAAAAATGACAAACCCGATGTAATTATCGCCGCAACAGGCTGTGCGGCGGAGAAAGATAAAGAGAAACTTAAAGATATAGGCGCAGATATTGTGGTTACCAACTCCGGAAAAATGGATATTCTGCGTTATATTTCTGAAAATACCGATTTCCTGAAGAGTATTTCAGAGCCTCACGAATTTGTTCTGGCGGAAAATTCGAAAATGTCAACCCGTACCCGTGCGTTTGTAAAGATTCAGGACGGATGTGACAGCTTCTGCGCCTACTGCATAATTCCGGCTCTGCGTGGGAAACCTTCCAGCAGAGATATGGATTCAGTGGTTGCGGAGGTCAAAAGGCTTGTTGCCAGCGGTCACAAAGAAATAGTCCCCGTGGGTATCCATGTGGGCAAGTACGGGCTTGATCTGGAGGGCGGGATAAATCTGGTGACACTCATCAAAAAGATCCTCAGCGAAACCGAAGGGTGCCGTATACGCCTGACCTCAATAGAACCGAACGAGCTGACGGACGAGATGGTGGAGCTTCTGACACAGAATACTGACAGAATATGCAGACACTACCATATCCCTCTTCAGAGCGGCTCTACGGAGATTCTGGCCAGAATGAAGCGCAGCTACACCGCCGAGGACTATATCGAGCGTGTGCGGAGGCTGAAAAGCCTTGTTCCCGACTGCACCATCGGTGCGGACATCATAGTCGGGTTTCCCTCGGAGACCGACAAAAACTTCAGCGAGACAATGGATACCGTCCGCAGGGCGGGCATCGACCACATACACGTTTTCAGCTATTCCGACCGCTCCGGCACAGAGGCCAGCAGAATGGAGGGCAAGGTGGACGCAAAGACCAAGTCTGCAAGGGCAAAGGCACTGCGTGAGCTTGCGGCTGAGATGAAACGTGCCTCAGCCGAAAGAATGATCGGAAAGCGGCTCAGGGTGCTCACTCAGAACGACAACACCGGACTTACCGACAACTTTTTTACGGTGGCGTTCCCGAAAGGTGTTGAACAAAATCTGCTTCTGGATGTATATATTAATATAGTCAGAAATGACAATATACTGGAAGCGGAGATAATAGGGTATGAACAATAGAATAGTAATCATCGGCGGCGTTGCGGCGGGAGCCACAGCCGCCGCAAAAGCGAGACGCACCAGCGAGGACGTCTCCATAACCATGGCCGAAAAGAGCCGGTACATCTCGTTCGCAAACTGCGGACTGCCGTATTACACCGGCGGTGTCATTGAAAGCAGAAGCGACATCCTGCTCCACACCAGACAGTCATTCGGGCAGAGGTTCAATGCAGAAGTGCTGACCGGAACCGAAGCCGTCAACATAGACCCGAAATCAAAGAGGGTCACATTCAGTTCAGGCGGAAAGATCACCGAAAAACCTTATGACAAACTTCTGATAGCCACCGGAGCGAAAACTTTCATCCCGAAGATAGACGGGCTGGACAGCGTGCCCTGTTTCACCATGCGCACGGTGGAGGACGCTGACGGCATAAAGGATTTCATAGAGAAGAACAGACCGCAGACAGCCCTCATCATAGGCGGCGGTTTCATAGGCGTTGAGACTGCGGAGGCGATGCTTCACTGCGGGATAAAGCCTGTTGTTGCGGAAGCCGCAGACGAGATAATGCCCAACCTGCCTAAAATAATAGCCGTGAACCTCCGTGAGAAGATGGAGGAGTCCGGCTGTACCGTCGTCACGAAAAGATTTGTCAGAAGCCTCAGAAAAGCAGAAAGAATAGAGGCGGAGCTTTCCGACGGACAGACTGTTCAGGCTGATTTTGTTATCCTCTGCACAGGTGTGCGGCCGGAGGTTGAGCTTGCCGTTTCGGCGGGAGTTCAGATAGGCGAGAAGGGCGGCATACTCACAAACGAGCGGATGGAAACCAGTGTACAGGATATATACGCCGCAGGGGACGCTGCGGAGAAGACCAACCTCATTACGGGAAAAAAGATGCTCCTGCCGCTGGCAGGTCCTGCAAACCGTGAGGGAAGAACCGCCGGATGCAACATGGCGGGCGGAGATATGGTATTCAAAGGCGTGATAGGCTCATCCGTTCTGGGTTTTCAGGGTTTTGTTGTCGCCCAGACGGGACTTACATACGAGCAGGCGCTGGCGGCGGGGTTCGATGCGGACTACGTTTACACCGAGGACGTGAACACAACTTCATATTATCCAGGCCACGGCTATATATTCATGATGACGGTTTTTGACAGAAAGACAAGCCGTCTGCTGGGGCTTTCCGCATGCGGAGCCGAGGGAACGGAGAAGAGGGCGGACGAGGCGGCGGTGGCCATCTATTCCGGACTCACTGTCTACGACCTTGAGCATCTTGAGTTCTGCTACGCTCCCCAGTTTGCATCTGCAAAGGACAACCTGAACATCGCTGGATTCGTTGCGGCGAACAGCCTCAGAAGCACAGGTTTCACCGTGACCCCTGAGTTTATATACGAAAAAATTCGAAGCGGCGCAAAACTTCAGATTCTGGATGTACGCTCCGCACCTGAGTTTGCGGCGTATGCAATTGAGGGTGCCGTTAATATTTCTGTGAATGATGTAAGAAACTGTACGGATAAAATTGACAGAAGCCTCCCCGTTTATGTATATTGTGCTGTCGGGTTCAGGGGCTATCTGGCCGTGCGGACGCTTCGCAACCTCGGTTTTGAGGCATTCAACATAACAGGCGGCATAGAGGCCTATTTCAGGGTTAAGAAAATATCCTAAAAACAGAGGTGCTTAATAAAATGGAAACAGTTCTTTCCACAGACCTTAAAGGGCTGAAACTCCTCGGCAGAGGCAAGGTTAGAGACATTTACGACATGGGCGACAAAATGCTCATCGTTACGACAGACAGAATCTCAGCTTTCGACGTTATCATGCCCAACGGCATTCCCAACAAGGGAAAAATACTTACCGAGCTGTCCCTTTTCTGGTTTGAGAAGACGAAACACATCATCAAGAACCACCTTATAACCGCCGATGTGAACGAAATGCCCGAGGAATGCCGCCAGTATGCGGATATCCTTGAAGGCAGAACAATGCTGGTTCACAAATGCAAGCCTTATCCCGTTGAATGTGTTGCCAGAGGCTACATAACAGGCTCCGGCTGGAAAGACTATAAATCCACAGGCGAGATCTGCGGAATCAAACTGCCCTCAGGTCTTCAGGAATCCGAGTGTTTTCCCGAAACCCTTTTCACTCCCGCATCAAAAGCGGAAGTGGGAGAGCACGACGAGAACATCTCCTTTGAGCAGATGAAAGAGAAAGTGGGTGTTGAAACAGCCCAGAGGCTGAAAGACTACACCATAAAAATATACGAAACCGCCAGAGACATCGCACTTGAAAAAGGCATCATCATCGCCGACACAAAGTTCGAGTTCGGCGAGCTGAACGGTGAGATAATCCTTATCGACGAGATACTCACACCCGATTCATCCAGATTCTGGAGCAAGGCCGACTATGCCGCAGGAAAACCCCAGCAGGGCATGGACAAGCAGTATGTCAGAAACTATCTGGAAACGCTGGACTGGGGCAAAACAGCCCCCGGACCGGAACTCCCCGAAGACATAGTCAGGGGAACAGAGGCAATCTACCGCAAAATAGCGGATATCCTTAAAAGCTAAGCATATTTAAGCGGGTGTGGAAAAACACCCGCTTTTTTTATCCTCAATTATCTTCGGAAATTTTTTACAATCTGGAAGCAATTTATAGTGCTAAAAATATGCAAGGGTGCTATATATTAGGTTAGACGCCTAATTGTAGTAATAACTTAACATCGGTGCATATGAAAAAGTACAGCTTCAGCATGCTGACACTCATTGCGGTTATCATCATATTTGCAGGCGTCATTGTCATGTCCCTTTCCGGCGACACCCAGCCCAGAGCCCATATTAAACATCTTGCACTCTACGGACTGCTTCTGACAGCAGTGTTCATTGTCATATTCAAATATCGGCTGGAAAAAGAAAACCAGAAACATGTGTCCATTGTGTCCCTTGCGGAATCCATCGGCAGGATAGGCAGTTTCGAATGGAGCAGGGGCGACGGCATGCTGTTTCTGTCGGATGTTGCCGCCGAGCACATGGGGCTTGAGAAGGCGGGGAAGACCGGGCTGGATGCCTTTCTGAAAAAGGTCGATCCGGAGGAGCGTGATTCCGTTTCCGCATGGCTGTTGCAGAACTGCATTGAGAAGGGCGAAAAGATACGGATATATTTCGAAACGGACGGAAAAGAGAAGCTGATCCGGTTCACCGCAGTGCCTTCGTTCGAGGGTTCCGCAGTGGACAGGGTCAGAGGTATAATAGAGGATGTCACCGAAAACATAAAGGCAAAGCGTGAGCGTGAGATGATATTCCGCCAGTCCAGAGACGGCATAGCCATTCTGGATGTTGAGGGGACTATAAAGGATATGAACGTAGCCTTTGAAAACCTCACAGGACGCAACAGGAGCGAACTGAGCGACAGAAACCTTACCGGGCTTATACACAGCGAAGACAGGGAAAAAGCCGAGGATATGCTTCAGGTTCTTCTGACCACAGGGTATTACGACAGGTTCGAACTCAGGCTTATTAAAAAGGGCGGTCAGGAGATAAACGTTCAGATGAACCTGATCCTTCTGCCAAACGGAAGCATAATGCTGACGGTGCGGGATGTTTCGGCCATAACAGAATATCAGCAGAAACTCGCCAGAAGCGAAAAATATCTGCGGCAGCTTTTCGAGGTCTCGCCGATACCCCTCAGCCTGAACAGCAGAACGGGCAGACCCGTTGCGTTGAACAAAAAATTTCTGGAAACCTTCGGATATAATCTGGAGGATCTTGCCCATAAAGGGGTCTGGTGGACTCTGGCTTTTCCCAACGAGCAGTATCGTGTGATCACCCGTGAGCGGTGGAAAAAATATGCCCGTTCGGTGCTGAACGGCGAACAGGCGACACCTGTTCAGGCCACTGTGACCTGTAAGGACGGGAGTAAACGCGAGATAGTTTTCCTCTATTCAGTCTTTGACGATATGGGGGTGGTCGCTTTCTCCGATATCACCGAAAGGGTTGAGGCGGAGGACAGACTTCAGGAGTATATTGCCATAGTTGACGACAACGTTCTTGTGGTGCGCATGGATATAAATCTGGTTATCCAGTCGGTGAGCAGGGCCTTTTGCAGGATATCGGAATACGAAGAGGGGGAGCTTCTGGGCAGGACTGCTTTCGAGCTTTTCCACGACGATTCTCTCAGCGAGGTGCGCTCCGGTCTGCTGGAGAACATCTATGCCGGAAAGGTCTGGAAGGGCGAGATAAAGCGTGTTACAAAATACGGCGACATATTCTGGACTCAGAGCATGCTGCATCCGGTGTTTAAAAACGGCATAAAAACGGGATTCGTGTCCATTTCGGCGGATATTACGGATAAGAAGCGGATAGAGATAATTTCGGTGACGGATAAACTGACCGGAATATTCAACCGAATGAAGCTGGACGAGGTTCTTCTGACCGAATTCGCAAGGTTCAGGCGTTTCGGACAGCCTTACAGCCTGATAGTGTTTGATATAGACTTTTTCAAAAGGGTGAACGACACATATGGCCATCTGGCAGGTGATGAAGTACTTAAGGCACTGGCGAAACTCATAAAATCATCCATCAGGGAAGCGGACGTCTTCGGAAGATGGGGAGGCGAAGAGTTCCTTGTCATCTGCTGCGGAACCGAGCTTGATGGTGCGTTCAACCTCGCCTCAAAACTGCGCAGGAAGGTGGAGCTGTTTGAGTTTCCTGAGGTGGACAAGCTGACATGCAGTTTCGGCGTGGCGCAGATAGACGAAGCCGGAACGGATAATATGGTAAAAAGAGCGGACGATGCCCTCTATAGGGCGAAACAGAGCGGCCGCAACAGGGTTGAAAAATGAAAGTAATTACGATTTATGCTTCAAAATACGGCTCAACGAAAACAGTTGCCGAATGGATAACCGAAAGATTCGCTCTGGAAGGCTTTAAAGCCGAGTGTGCGGATGTTGAGACAAACCCCATGTGCTTCGGGTGCGATCTCATCCTTTTGGGTTCGGGTATATATTCCCATAAATTTCTGCCGTCCATCGAGCAGTATATCGCTGAAAACATCAATCTGCTCATGACAAAAAAGACTGCGCTTTTCGGTGTGGCCATGCGGACGGAGACATTCTTTCGCAAAGGCAATGCCTACGGCGGAGCTATCATGCTGGAGCGATACGGCGCAATGCTTGGACAGAAGTGTATAGCCGGAAAGATCCTTGGCGGAGAGATGGTGTTCAGCAGGCTCTCGGAGGGCGATGTTCACCGTCTGGAGAAGTTCTATCATTCCATAGCTCTCAGCGAAGCTGAAAAAGCTCAGCGCATGAGCCCCAGAACAATGATGGACAAGAAGCAGTGCTGGGATTTTGCAGAGGAGATACTCGGCGCTCTCGGCTAGCCTTTGAACACGGAAACCATGTTCCTGCCGCCGTTCTTGGATTCATAAAGCTCCTGATCGGCTATTCGGTAGGCTGTTGAGAAATTCACTTCGGCATCGTTCACCGCATATACACCGACGGAGCATGTCAGTTTTCCGTCCACTCCCTCTTTGTGTTCAATATCGGCAGCTTCAATGTTTCTGCGGAGGGTTTCGCCCAGTTCTGAGGCCTCCTCCTGTGTGTCAGCTGTGCAGAGGACTACAAACTCCTCCCCGCCGATGCGGAAAACGTGGTCACTGGTGCGACGGAAACTGTGGATAAGGATACCTGATACTTTTTTCAGGGCATCGTCACCCTTGTGGTGGCCGTAAAGGTCGTTGTATTTTTTGAAGAAATCCACATCCAGAAGAATAAACACAAGATATTTGCCTTCGTCTGCACAGGTTTTCAGCTTTTTGTCGTAGGTTGCAAGCAGGAACCTTCTGTTGTAAAGTCCTGTCAGTTCATCCATCACCGCAAGGTTCTCAAGCTCGGCGTTTTTGACCTCCAGCTCTTTCGTGCGCTCATACACAAGTGATTCCAGCTGTTTGTTCGCCCTGTCCTTCATGTCGATAAGTTCCTGCTGAGCGGCGATGGTCTGGCTGCGAAGGCTGTTTATACGGTATGAAAGCAGCCATGAAAGCAGAACTGCCTCGGCCACACAGCCGAAGAAATAGGCGTTTCGGGTGAATATCGTATATTCGATCCTGCCCATGAGCATCATGGAGGAGATGAAGATCGTTACTATGGATATGCCCACCGCAATAAAGTAATACCATGCGGAGTGGATGCGTTTGATGATAGCCGCAACGCTGAGAACCGCCATTACCACAGAGGTGAGCATTACGAACGGCGTCTGGAGGAAAAGGGTCTCCTTCATGCCCAGAACCAGAGCCGCCAGAATGCCGAGCACGTCTATTACTATGACGGCGTTGAATATCTTATGCAGCATCGGCAGGTGCTTTTTCGTTTCCAGAACCTGCTGGGTGAACAGCAGAAGGAAGACGCTCATCAGATAAACGCTTATGAAAAGGTTTGTGCGGGTGTCGCCGTACATTCCGTACATATCGACTACGAACCCCGTCTGCGCCTGCATAAAGATCAGTGCGCTGATGACATATATGAAGTAGTAGACGTATTCCTTTGAGCGGAGACTGAAAAATATGAACAGGTTATAGAAGGCTATGGCCAGCATTGAACCTGTGAGAAGCGAAAGAAAGAACATGCGGAGCTTGTTGTAGTGGTTGAAAGCCGTTTCATCCACTATGCGCAGGTTGATAAGGCAGGGGGTCTTTGTTTCGGCACGGACATAAATGTCGGTGACTCCTTTTCCTTCTGCGGTCAAAAGGCTTACCGCTCCGTGGTAATACTCTTCTTTAACTTTTGCGGGAACGTATACACCGTCGTTGGTGACCTTTATCAGCTTCCCGTCACGTATCTGATAGAAATCCACCCTGTCGAACATGAATCCGTCCTCAAGGGAAACGAATCTTTTCAGGGGCGTATCTGTTTCTGATTTAAAAGATATTTTGAACCAGTGGGGCTCTCTGGTATAGCCCAGAGAGAAGCGGTCGGGCATTGGTTTGAATCTGGCGGCATCAAGCTGAAAAGGGTCGGTGACCGATGCGTCGCCTGTGTAAAGATAGACCGTGCGGTCGTCTCTGTCGCTTATGCCGTTCGCCGTAACATCGGCAAAGGCGGGGAAAACAGCTGTAAAAATAAGAATAAATATTATGTATAGTTGCATTTCGTATTCCGTGACATATTCTGCCACAAATGTTCATAGTGTCAATAAAAATTAATTTGCTTAACGAAATATCAAATCAAATGAGTTTAAGGTCTGCTCTGAGTGCTTCCAGAGCACGTTTTGCGTATGCGGCCTTCTTCTCTTTCTTGTCTCTTATGCGTTTTTCGAACTGGGGGAGCATTCCGAAATGGAAGTTGCTGGGGACGTATTCCTTTTTGTTTTCAGCTATTTCGCCGGAAACGTGGCGGGAGAGTGCGCCCAGAGCGGTCAGCTCTGAAAAGCCTTCAAATTCGGGATGCGCAAGGGAATAGGCGGCCAGAAGTCCGCTGGCGGCGGATTCCATATAGCCCTCAACTCCTGTTATCTGTCCTGCAAAGTAGAGCTTTTCGTCGCCGATAACCTGAAACAGACGGTTGAGCACCTTCGGGGCGTGGATGTATGTATTTCTGTGTATGCTTCCGTAGCGGAGAAACTCGGCGTTTTCAAGTCCGGGGATCAGCCCGAAGACACGCTTCTGTTCGTGTATCTTCATTTTTGTCTGACAGCCCACAAGGTTGTAGGCGGTACCCTCTTTATTCTCCATGCGAAGCTGGAGCACTGCGGCATATTTTTCAAATGTGACGGGATGGCGCAGACCGACGGGGCGGAAGGGGCCGAATGTGAGAGTTTTTATACCTCTGGCGGCCATCTCCTCAATGGGCATGCAGCCTTCGTATACGTTCAGCTTTTCGAAATCCTCGAAAGCAACTTTCTCTGCGGCCATAAGCTCGTTGTAGAAGTGTTCGTACTGCTCCTGATTCATGCCGATGTTCAGGTAGTCGTTGTCGCCCTTTTCCCAGCGGCTTTTGAAGAACGCCCTGTCCATGTCGATGCTGTCTTTCGCAATGACAGGTGCTATGGCGTCAAAGAAGTACAGATTTCCGCCAAACTGCGACCTGATGGTATCAGCGAAAACATCGCTAGTTAGAGGACCTGTGGCGATGATACAGGGGCGGTCGGAGGGAATTTCTGTGATTTCCCTGTTTATGACGGTGATGTTGGGGTGATTGCGTATGACGCTGTCAAGCTCCGCCGCAAAGAGTTCTCTTTCTACTGCCAGAGCGTTTCCGGCGGGGACGGAGGTCTTTTCTGCGACTTTAAGGATTATGCTTCCCAGAAGCTTCATTTCTGATTTCAGCAGACCGCTTGAGGTGTCCTCTGCGGTGCTTTTCAGTGAGTTGGAGCAGACCAGTTCGCCCAGATATTTAGTTTCGTGTGCGGGTGTCATGCGCTCTGGGCGCATTTCGTAAAGCTCAACCTGAAAGCCTCTTTCGGCGAGAAAAAAGGCGGACTCGCAACCTGCAAGCCCGCCGCCAATTATCGTAACCTTTTCTGACATTATTTAACCGTTATGGTTCCGTCTTCAAGAACCTTTGTAGACTTGATGTTCTTGCACTCAGGGTAACCAGTACAGGCGAAGAACCTGCCTCTGGGGCCTTTGCGCAGAGCCATTTTCTTTCCGCATTTTTCACATGTGACGTTCTCGTCAACCTTGTCGGTGTGGGGCATTATCTCGCCCTTGTCGGTGACCTTCATGTTGGCGGTGAAGTCGCATTTCGGATAGTTTGAACAGCCGATGAACATGCCGTTTTTGCCTGCTTTCACAGTGAGTTCGCTGTCGCATTTAGGACAGGGCACTGCGGCTTTTTCGCCTGTTGCCAGAATCTTTATGGAACCGTCGGCCAGTTTGACGTAGTTCTTTATGTTCTTACACTCAGGATAGCCGGGGCATGCCAGAACCTTGCCGAATCGGGTGGCTTTGAACACCATCTCCTTTCCGCACTTTTCGCACTCTATGCCGCTGGGCTCGTCGCCCTGCTTTTCGGTGAGGCGGAAGGTTCCGTCCTCAAGCCTTTCGTAGTTCGAGGTGAACTTGCAGTCCGGATATGACGTACAGGCGGCGAAAGAGCCGTTGCGTCCGTGTTTTATGGTCAGTTCCTTGCTGCATATGGGGCATGTGAGGTCGAGCTTGAGATCGACGGTGAATTTCTTCTCCGCCTTTGTCAGTTCCGGTTTGAACTTCTTAAAGAAGTCTTCCAGAACGCCCTTCCATGTGTTTTTGCCCTCTTCGACACCGTCAAGCTCCTCTTCCATGTTGGCGGTGAACTTGGTGGCGAAGAATTTATCGAAGTTGGATTGAAGCAGATTCCAGACGATGCGTCCGAGCTCTGTGGGTTTGAATCGTTTTTCCACCATCTCTGCGTATTCACGGTCGATGATTGTGGATATGATGGATGCGTAGGTACTGGGTCGGCCTATGCCTTCCTGTTCGAGGGTTTTGACCAGTGTCGCTTCTGAATAGCGAGCGGGGGGCTGTGTGAACATCTGCTTGCTGTCGTGCTTGGATGCTTTCAGCTTTTCGCCGGCTTCGGTCTCGAAGATGATCTCCTGATCTTTTTCCGCCGTTTCGTCCGTTCCTTCGATGTAAAGTGTGCGGAAACCGGGGAATTTTATAACCTTGCCCTGAGATTTCAGGCCATAGGGGCCGTTGTTGATGTTTATGGTGTTCTGGTCGTAGATTGCGTCGGCCATGTTGCTGGCAACGAATCTGTCCCAGATGAGTTTATAGAGTCTGTACTGGTCGTTGTCGAGTTTGTTCTTTACGCTGTCGGGGGTGCGCAGAACGGAAGTGGGGCGGATTGCTTCGTGGGCATCCTGAACGTTTTTCTTTTTGGCGGCGGTTTTTCCCGCTTTTGCGAGGAATTTTTCGCCGAACTCTTTTTTAACGTAGTCTGCGGCCTCTGCCTGTGCTTCGGGGGATATCCTTACGGAGTCGGTTCTCATATAGGTTATGAGACCCACGGGGCCTTCTTTGCCGAGGTCAACACCCTCGTAAAGTCTTTGAGCCACCATCATTGTTTTTTTGGCGGAGAAGCCCAGTTTGCGGCTGGCTTCCTGCTGGAGTCTGGAGGTTATGAAGGGCAGGGGTGCTTTTTCGGGCACTTCCTTTTTCACAACGTCCGCAACGATGTATTCTCCGGCTTTGAGTTCCGAAAGAACTTTCTTGGCCTCGGTCTCGTTATCAACTTTTATCTTTTTGTCGTCTTTCTTTTCCAGTCTGGCTTTCAGCTTGCCCTGTTCGTGCTTGTCGAAGGTGACATCGATGAGCCAGTATTCTTCCGGCTTGAACTTTTCTATCTCCTCCTCACGCTCCACCAGAAGGCGAAGTGCGACAGACTGAACACGTCCTGCGGAGAGGCCGTATTTCAGGGGTTTCCAGAGAAGGGGGCTTACCAGATAGCCCACGAGGCGGTCAAGGATTCTTCTTGCCTGCTGGGCGTTCACACGGTTTTCGTTGACGGGGCCGGGGTTGCTTATGCCGTCTTTGATACCTTTGGGGGTTATCTCGTTGAAGAGAACACGGCTTATCTTGGCCGCATTCTTCTTGCCCAGCTCTTCGGCGATATGCCATGCGATGGCCTCTCCCTCACGGTCGGGGTCAGGCGCAAGGAATATTTTTTCGGCTGTGCCGGCTTCCTTTTTCAGGTCGTCAATGACCTTCTTTTTTCCTCTGATAACAGAGTATTTAGGCTCGAATCCGTTCTCAATGTCCACGCCGAGATCATTTGCGGGCAGGTCTTTAACGTGTCCGACACTCGCCAGAACCTTGAAGTCTTTTCCGAGATACTTTTCGATTGTCCTTGCTTTTGCAGGTGACTCAACAATAACTAGATTTTTAGGCATTTATATTCCCGTATCAGTGCAGATATTCCTCATCGTCCTCCACGCCTGAGGCATAGAGGGATTTTCTCTCCATAAGTGAGTACAGCACGAGATTTTTTACAGTCTCCACATCCACCTTGTAGTTTTCGGAGGACATGGCGTTTTCAATAACGTCTTCAAGTCCCAGAGGGTCGAGAATGCCCGTCAGATGCAGTTTCTGAAGGTAGCTTATTGCATCGGGAGTGAGCAGATTCTTCTCCTTTCTGGTAAAAACACGAAACCATATATTTCCGTCAAAATTGCTGATATCCAGCACAGTCATCACCTGTCTGATTACATGATCGTCAAACCCTGTGTTGAAGAGGTAATCTTTGATACTTTTTTCGTTTACCTTGTCGCTGGATTCCAGAAAGTCGATCACGAGATTAAGAGCTATGACTATTTTGTCCATAGTTTCCTCCGGCAGCTCGATACTTACCGTCGATTTCCCTGATAACATAGCCCTCAAGTTCCATTTGCACAAGGCTTATTGTGACACTGCCGATATCCATCCCCGAAAGGGTGCTGAGTTCATCAGGGTTCAGCATACCGTTTTCCAGTAGTGAATAGAGTCTCGCGTCATCTGGGTTACCAAACTGTAGCCCAATCGCTTCGGGCTTGTCAACCTCTTTAAGTCCCTGAATCCGGTATTTCAGCTCATCCAGAATGTCGTAATAGCCCTCTGTGAGCCTCGCCCCGTCTTTTATCAGACGGTTGGTCGCACAATTTTTTGACATTGGAAAGGCGGGTACGGCATAAACTTCTCTGCCCTGTTCGGCGGCGTAGCGGGCGGTTATCAGACTGCCGCTTTTGGCTGATGCCTCAACGACTATCACGCCGTATGACATACCGCTGATGATTCGGTTGCGCTGGGGGAAATTCCATGAATTAGGCTGTTCGTCCGAGAAGAACTCTGTGACTATGCAGCCGCTTTTAAGCACTGTCGCCTCGTACCGTTTGTTGGCTTCGGGGTAGAAATGGTTTATTCCGCAGCCCATGACGGCGGTGGTCATTCCCTTGTTGACTGCTCCCGCATGGGCATAGACGTCTATTCCCATTGCAAAGCCGCTCACGACGTTGAACCCCACCTCGGCGAGATCCTGCGATATCTTCTTTGCAAAGTCGCATGCCTGACGTGTTGCGCTTCTTGCGCCCACAACGGCTATGGACGGTCTTTGCAGGGCTTCTCTTCTGCCCCGCACAAACAGAACTGCGGGTGCGGTCTCGGTCTCTTTCAGAAGCTGAGGGTATTCCTCATCGTCAATGCAGAGCACGTCCGCATCACGTTTGTGAACCGATTCCAGTTCCCTTTCAAAAAGCTTTTCGTCAATATCTGCGGTGACAATGTTCTCCGCCAGCTCTTTTTTTATGCCAAGTCCCGTCAGCGAGCCGAAGTCCAGCCCGAAGGCGTCGTGGAGGCTTCCGCAGGCGGAATATATTCTGGAAAGGGCTGTGTCGTTCATGCCCTTTATGCATTTCAGTTTAAGTGTGTTAAGTGCTTTTGAGCTTATCAATATATCAGTCCGTCAGATAAGCGGTCAGAAGCTTTATTCCGGGATACACCGCTTCGTCCGGCACTCTGTAGTCTTTGTTGTGGAGCGGGGGCTGATATCCTCCTGTGCTGACACCCTGCCAGATGAATGCGCCCTTCGCCAGTTCGGTCATAAAAGCGAAATCCTCGCCGCCCATGCTTTTGCGGTCATATCTTGAGACTGTGATGTCTTTGGCGTTGCTGAGGTTTATTAGTTTCGCCACAAGGTCTTTGTCGCATATCACAGGGGGCGTTCCGTCATGGATTATAAGCTCACCCGTAACGCCGTAAAACTCTTCTATGGCTTTCAGACGGGTCTGCATTGCGTTATGGATAACCTCTTTTACGACTGGGTCGAAGTGTCTGAAAGTGCCTTGGAGCACGACCGTTTCAGGCAGAATGTTTGCCGCCGTGCCGCCGTTTATCATCCCGAATGAGATGAGTCCGGGATCAACGGGGTTTTTCAGTCGGGTTATGGCCGTCTGCATGGACATGACGTATTCGCATGCCGCTGTAACAGTGTCCGTTCCGGAGCTGGGCATCGCCGCATGGGTGGATTTTCCTTTTATGCGCACCTCGAAATGGTTCGAGCCTGCCATGCATCCGCCCGCAATCAGTGCGACGGAGCCGAGGGCAACGTCGGGCGTTGTGTGGGTTGCGAAAACCTCGTCTACTCCCTCCATACATCCTGCCTCTATCATTGTGACCGCTCCGCCTATTACCTCTTCCGCAGGCTGAAAGATGTATCTGACATTATATTTGAGCTTGTCTCTGTTCTTTGTGATGTTCTCCAGAACACCCAGTATGGTGGTCATGTTGGCATGGTGGCCGCAGAGATGCATATATTCGGTCTTTTCAGTGTTTGCGGGGAGTGCGTCCATATCGGCACGGATTCCCACCGTCTTCTCTTTTCCGGCATCTATAGTGCCGAAGATTCCGGTGTTACAGGTCTTCCAGTCGGTTAGTCCCATTGCGTTCAGACGCTCTTTGATGTATTCCGATGTTCTGTATTCGCCGAATGACGGCTCGGCTCTTTCGAAAAGCTCTTTAAGGTCAAGCTGCGCCTGTCGTATGTTTATTGTTTCCATGAGTGTTCCTTTACCGATTTTCTGCAATATTGGCGGTTCAATGTTATGAGACTGCCGCGCTTGCGCTCGCAGTGACGTGTGATTAGCGTCATCGCGAGGAGTGCAGCGACGTGGCGATCTCATACCGCATAGATTTCTATATAATAACCACGCATAGTTTTATTTTAAATAGGTATTTATAATTTCCTGAAATTTGCTTACTATATCTGAATGGACAGCAACCTCTTTAGACTACTCCCAAAAATGGACAGGATCATAGGCGAACAGCGGTTTCAGGGGCTTCCTAAGCTTCTGCTGAAAGAGGCCGCAAAGCGTGCTGTTGAGGCCGCAAGGGCAGAGGCCGCCGCCGGAAAGGAACCTGTTTATGAAGATATTCTGACAGACACAGCAAAAATATATTCGGAGCTTTCTGGCGGAAGCCTCAAAAGGGTGATAAACGCCACGGGAGTTCCCATACACACCAATCTGGGCAGGTCTCCCCTGCCAGAGTGCGCCGCAGACGAGCTTAAAAGCATCGTATGCGGATATTCCAACCTTGAGTTCGACACCGAAACCGGCAAGCGTGGCGACAGATATCACCATGCGGCCGAGTATCTGAAAATTCTGACGGGTGCAGAGGATGCCGTTATAGTAAACAACAACGCATCCGCAGTTTTTCTGGTGCTGAACACCTTTGCGAAGGGCAAAGAGGCGGTGGTGAGCAGGGGCGAACTGGTGGAGATAGGCGGTTCGTTCAGGGTTCCCGATGTTATGAAGCAGAGCGGGGCTAAGATGGTCGAGGTGGGAACCACCAACAAGACCAGAAAAGCGGACTATGACGATGCCGTAACCCAAAAAACAGCTCTTATGATGAAGGTGCACCGGAGCAACTACGAGATAGTGGGGTTTTCCGAAGAGGCCAGCCTCTGCGAAGTGGCGCAGTCGGCCGCCGGGGCGGGGTGCATATCATATTACGATGCGGGAAGCGGGCTGTTTGTGCAGCATCTGCCGGACGATATCTGCCGTGACAGAACCATAGCGGATTTCATGTCTTCGGGGATCGACCTGATATCCTTCAGCGGCGACAAGATGGCGGGCGGCTGTCAGGCGGGCATAATAGCCGGAAAGAAAACACTGATAAATAAACTGAAAAAAAATCCTCTCATGCGGATGCTACGGGTGGACAAGATGACCATTGCGGTGCTCCAGTCTGTTTTCAGGCTGTATCTCACCGGACGGGAGAACGAAATACCCGTTAACCGCATGCTGAGCGAAGGCATAGAGGTTCTGGGGCTTCGTGCGGCCAAGCTTGCCGCTCTTATCGGCGGGAAAGTAGTAAGCACAAAGTCAACTGTGGGCGGCGGAAGCTGCCCCATGACGGAGATGAAGTCCTTCGGGGTTGAAGTGAGCGTTAAGGGTATGTCCTCTGCCGCACTGGACAGACATCTGCGAAGATGGGAGACACCCGTCATAGCCCGTGTGGGCGAAAAGGTCTGTTTTGACGTGCGGACACTTGACGAAAGGGATTTTGAGACAATCTTAAATGCTCTGGGTGCATTGAAATGAAAAAGAGCATAATAATGGGAACCGCCGGACACATTGACCACGGCAAATCCTCTCTGGTTCGGGCTTTGACGGGGAAAGATCCCGACAGGCTGAAAGAGGAGCAGGAGAAGGGGATAACCATTGAGCTGGGCTATGCCGGACTGGAGCTGGACAGCGCACTGGTCTCCTTCGTGGACGTTCCGGGGCACGAAAAACTTGTTAAAACGATGATAGCAGGCTCTGTGGGGTTTGATGCGGTTCTGTTCTGCGTTGACGGCCGTGAGGGAATCATGCCCCAGACCCGTGAGCATTTCAATATATTAAAGACCATCGGCATAAAGCATGCGGTGGCTGTGCTGACCAAGGCCGACAAGTGCACAGCTTCCGAGCTTGAAGCCTCAGAGAATGCGGTTCGTGAGCTTTTCAAAGACAGCGGCATAACGGCTGAGGCCGTGCTTGCCGTATCCATATATAATGACGCATCCATTGAAAACCTGAAAAACGCAATCTCCGAGTGTGCAAGAAAGACAACACCCAAAACTCAGAACAGGTGCTACGTTCTGCGGACGGACAGGGTTTTCGCAGTAAAGGGGCACGGAACTGTTGTCACTGGAACGTCCCTTTTCGGCAAGATAGGGGTGGAGAACACCGTCTATAACCTTCGCACAGGTCAGAAAGCCCGCATAAAGAGCATTCAGGTGCACGACAAACCCGCAGAGAAATCCGTTGCGGGGCAGAGAACGGCTCTTAATCTGCCGGATTTTTCCACAGATGATGTGAAAAAAGGGGACATAATCTCCGAAAACGGCAAGATTACAGACACAAACGGCATATACGCCATTGTGAAAGCGTTTGACGGATGCACCGATGCCGAACTTATCAGGCACAACAAAACCTACTCCCTCGTGATAGGCTCCGAAACCTTCGAGGGCAGAATAATTTTTTACGACGAAAAGATCTTAAAAGCCTCAGCCGAGGCCATATGTTTTATAAAACTGGACAAACCCGCAGTCGTGTTCTTCAACGAACCGTTTGTCATCCGTGGAGCCAGCCCCCTGCACAGCATCGCCGGAGGGCGTGTTCTGGGGCTGGAACAGACCTATCCAGACCGCAGAAACAGCCATGAAATAATTCTGCACATGAGCAGATACGACTATGACGAGGCCATCCGTGAGATAATGCGGGTGTACAGGTGCGGGTTCGTGATGTCCGAGCCTATCCAGTTCTCTGGTCTCTTCCGGAACGAGCTGGCGGGCAAACTGGCACAGCTGAACATTGTGAACTATTACGGATTCCTTATAGACAGCCGGATGATAGATTCCTTTGCCGAAAGCTCCATACAGGAGCTTAAAGATAAAGGGGTGCTGTCGGTGAACGGGCTTAAACTGGACTGCTCGCTGCCGGAGCAGGTGCGGTCGGACATTGTTAACCGTATCATAGAGACAGCCCGCAGGATGGGATATATTTTTGACGGCAACATGCTGAAACAGAACAAAAAAGACCCCTTCGAGGAGGAGTCGCTCTCTGTTCTGGCGGCAATGAAGCAGGAACCGAACCTTTCAAACGCACAGCTCCTGTCCGAAAAGACGGGGCTGCCGGAGGAGAAGGTCGGCAAGTGCCTGCAATATCTCTGCAACAGGAGCATGGCCAGAAAAGTCGAGGGCAACGTCTTCATCTCAATGGAGCTTATAAACAGCTTTGTGGAGCGGGCGGAGACGGAGGCAAGGAAGAGCGGAGAGATCGATCTGAACCGGATGAAGGAGCATTTCGATCTGCCGAGGAAACTGCTGATACCTCTGATGGAACAGCTTGATAAAACAGGGCTTTTCATCAACAAAAGTAACAAGAGGGTGCTTAAGTACAAATGAGTTTTAAACTGGTATCCGAATATGAGATGGCGGGCGACCAACCGGAGGCTGTGCGTCAGCTGGTGGAAAATTACAACGGCGGCGCAAAGGCGCAGGTTCTGCTTGGCGTTACCGGTTCAGGAAAGACCTATACCATGGCCAACGTCATTCAGGAACTGAACGTTCCTACCCTTATTATTGCCCACAACAAAACCCTTGCGGCGCAGCTATACGGAGAGTTTAAAAAGTTCTTTCCCGACAATGCCGTGGAATATTTCGTCAGCTACTACGACTACTATCAGCCGGAGGCCTACAAGCCCCAGACCGACACGTTCATAGAGAAAGATTCATCCATCAACGAAGACATAGACAAACTGCGCCACAGTGCCACACGAAGCCTGCTTGAGAGGCGGGATGTGGTCATTGTCGCATCGGTTTCATGCATATACGGCCTCGGTTCGCCGGAGGCATATTCAGGCATGCTTGTTGTGCTTGAGGTCAACGACACCGTTGAACTGGACAGCATTCTGGCGAAACTGGTGGAAATACAGTATGACCGCAACGACTACGACTTTCACAGGGGCACATACCGCATGAAGGGCGACACCCTTGAGGTGTTCCCCGCCCACGAGGACAGCGTTGCATACCGCATAGAATTTTTCGGCGACGAGGTCGACAGGATATCCGAGTTCGACCCGCTCACAGGTAAAACCATACGCAACAGACCCAAAGTGGCCATATATCCCAACACCCACTACGTCACCACGGCGGTTTCACGGGATGAGGCACTGGCAAAGATTAAGAGCGAGCTTGCGGTGCGCACCACCCAGCTTGAGAACGAGAACAAGATCCTTGAGAGCCAGAGGCTCACCCAGCGGACAATGTTCGACATAGAGATGATAGTTGAAACTGGCTATTGCAGCGGAATTGAGAACTACTCCCGATTCTTCGAGAACAGAAAGCCGGGGGATGCACCTCCGACACTTCTCAGCTACCTGCCAAAGGATGCTCTTGTTATCATAGACGAATCCCACATGACAGTTCCCCAGATACGGGGGATGTACAACGGCGACAGAAGCCGCAAGACTACCCTTGTGGAATACGGTTTCCGTCTGCCCGCCGCTCTGGACAACAGACCGCTGAAGTTTGAGGAGTTCCGGGAGCGTGTGAACAGGGTTATGTATGTTTCAGCAACTCCCGACCAGTATGAACTTGAGGATTCGCAGGGGCTTCTGGCGGAACAGATAATCCGCCCTACGGGTCTCATAGACCCGCCTATCGATATCCGCCCGTCCAGAAGTCAGGTGGACGACCTCTACGCCGAGGTTGTAAAGGTTACGGCGGATGGCGGCAGGGTGCTTGTCACCACCCTTACAAAGCGCATGGCGGAAGAGCTGACCAAATATTACGACGGAATGGGCGTTCGGGTGAAATATCTCCACTCGGACATAGACACCATAGAGCGTATCAAGATTCTGCGTTCGCTGAGAATGGGCGAGTTTGACGTTCTGGTGGGCATCAACCTTCTGCGTGAGGGTCTCGACCTTCCGGAGGTGTCTCTGGTGGCTGTTCTGGATGCGGACAAGGAAGGATTTCTCCGTTCGGCCAAGGCGCTTATCCAGACCGTGGGACGAGCCGCAAGGAACGTTAACGGGCGGGCAATTTTCTATGCGGACAACATAACGAGGTCTATGCAGTCCGCCATCGACGAAACAGCCCGCAGACGTGCGAAACAGCAGAAATATAACGAAGAAAACGGCATTACACCCCAGACAGTTAAGAACGAGATCGTTAATATTCTCGAATCAATTTATGAAAAGGATTATGTAACGGTTGATATTGACACGGATATCGGTATAACATTATCCGGAAATAAAGAAAAAGATATTGAGAAACTGAAAAAGCAGATGCAGGAACACGCCAAAAACCTTGAGTTTGAAAAGGCGGCCAAGATCCGTGACATGCTTTTTGAGCTTTCCGTTAAATAGAGGAAACCCTTTTATGAAATTCAATTTTAAAGATTTCGATTTCAAGAGCCTCACCGCAGGTCAGGTTGTTCTGGCTGCGGGGCTGGCCATGCTGGCTATGGCTCTTCTGGGCATGCTCGCCCTTGCGTTTTATTTCTTCATGATGAGCCGTGAACTCCCCTCAACAGAGGAACTGAAAAACTTCAAATATAAAAGACCCACAATGATATACGACAGAAACGGCAAGCAGATAGCCGAGCTGGGCGAAGAGCGCAGATATCCTGTCGGCATGGAAAAGATCCCCGACAACCTCCAGAACGCAGTGGTGGCCGTTGAGGACGCCAGATTCTATGAGCACGGCGGCGTGGACATGATGGGCATCATGCGTGCGTTTGTCACAAACATCCGCGCGGGAAGGGTTGTTGAGGGCGGAAGTACTCTGACCCAGCAGCTTGTGAAAATTCTTTATCTGACCCCGGAAAAGAAACTGAAAAGAAAGGTCAAGGAACAGATCCTTGCATATAAAATCGACAAGGCACTGTCCAAAAAAGAGATTCTGCTGATGTACCTGAATCAGGTCTATTTCGGCAGAGGCTCGTACGGCGTTCAGGCGGCGGCCATGAACTACTTCGGAAAGGACGTTTCCGAGCTTACGCTGGGCGAATGCGCCATGATAGCGGGGATTCCCAAAGCTCCCGGCATATACGCACCCCACCTGAGCCTTGATAAATCAATAAAAAGACGCAACCACGTTCTCTACCGCATGGCGGAAGTGGGCTACATTACCGAAGCCCAGTACAAGGAAGCGGCAAGAGAGGTTCCCGTCATAGTCGACAAGATTCAGCCTAAAAACCTTCTGGCGGGCTATTTCGTTGATTACGTTAAAAAATATCTTACCGAAGTTGAAAAGATAGAAGATCTCGACAACTCAGGTATGGCCATATACACCACACTCGATCTGGACATGCAGACCAAAGCTGAAGAGGCTGTTAAAGAGAACCTTCTGGAGCTTTCCGAACAGACCGGCTATTACGGCCCCGTCGCCAAGTTCCTCTCAGAGAACGGAACAATGAGCGAACAGCTCAAGATGGATAAATCATATCTGGCGGAACTGGACTTCGAAAAGGCGCTGGTTACAAAGGTGACCTCTTCCGTGGCATACGTCACGACACTTTCCGAAGAGGCCGAGCTTAAGATAGAAGACTGCCGCTGGGCGAGACCCGCCGAGGGCAAAACAGGCAGGCTGAACAGCTTTTCCGAGATACTCAGCGAAAATGATATTGTCTACGTCCGTATGAAGGGCGGAAAATACAGACTGGTTCAGGATCCCCCCATCGAGGGCGCACTGCTTTCAATAGCACCGCAGGACGGAGCCATATATGCGATGGTGGGCGGATTTGACTACAGAAAATCCATGTTCAACAGAGCATATCAGGCCAAGCGTCAGGCGGGTTCACTCCAGAAACCCATAGTCTATTCTGCGGCTCTTGAGAGCGGAATGAACATGATGTCTCAGGTGCTGGATGCTCCCATCGAGAAACAGCTGAACGAAGAGGGCGAGGTCTGGAGACCCAAAAACTCCTCCGGCGACTATTTCGGAAACACCACCCTTAAAGACGCTCTGACCCACTCCCGCAACCTCGTGACCATCAAACTGGCGGAGCAGGTCGGCATCGGCAGAATAATCGAGCTTGCCCGCAAGTTCGGCATAGAAGGGGAGATGAACAGAGAGCTGGCGGTCAGTATCGGTTCAAACTCAGTGACACTTCAGGAAATGGTATACGCATACAGCGTTTTTCCCAATATGGGAGTAAGATACAAACCTTATTTCATAACTAAGCTGGTCTATCCGGACGGAAAGCCTGAGAAGGAATTTCCTCCCTCCGAGCCCGTTCCGGTCATCAAAGAGAGCACAGCGCAGATAATCACCGATACACTTGTCAATGCCGTTGACCACGGTACGGCACGACGCGCTCTGGCAATACCCAGAGTTGTGGGCGGAAAGACCGGAACAGCCAACGACAGCAAGGATACATGGTTTGTGGGCTATATGTCCGATCTCGTCTCCGGAACATGGGTGGGCTTTGACGATTTCAAACCCCTGCCCAGAGGCGCATCCGGCTCAAACGCCGCTCTGCCCCAGTGGGTACGCTACACCGGAAAGGTATATCCGAAGTTCGGACGCAAGATGTTCCCCGTTGCAAAGGACGTTTCATATTTCCGTGTTGATGCGGAGACAAAACAGATAACGGACGGCTACAGCGATGAATTTTCCTTCGAGCCGTATGACCGCCCGATGAGCATTACGGAGTAAAAAACTGATGAGCGATTGCAGTGTCAATGACCTGAATATCGCCTTTTTCGAATTGCAGGACGGCAGGGTCACCGATATGAACCCTGCCGCCGAAAAACTTCTGCAGCTCGCATTTGAGGCGGGTATTAAGAACTTTAAAAAGGTGCTGGCCGACCGTGTTTCTGCGGGTGAGGTCAACTTCAGGCTCCAGCACAGGGAGTTCGGAATAAAGATAATAACTCCCTCAACACCCCAGCGCATACTTGTTTTCGGACTGGACGAGTTCCGACCCAGTCTGGAGGAACTGTTCGACATCAGCTCCTTTCAGCACGAGATGAAAAACCCGCTGACAGTTATCGACGGAACCTCTCAGCTGGTTCTTGCTAAAACCTCCGATGACTATATCAAAAAATGCGCAGGAATAATCCTGAACGAGACACAGAGAATTAAGCATATGCTTCAGAACATCAGACTCCTTTCGGGCATGGTTCTCGAATACGGCGAGTTTGAGGTTAAGGAGTTTCTGGAGGAGATGCTCAATTCGCTGTCGGTTCTTTTTCCCGACATAAAGCTCTCCGTTCAGGTTGAGCCGGATCTCACCACTGTTTATGCAGATAAGAAAAAACTGTTCATGGCTGTCAACAATATACTGAAAAACGCCTGTGAGGCTCAGCGCTCAGGACAGGTAACCCTGCATATCGGGCTTGACCCCACGATAAAGTATATGTGCAGAGCCAGCGGACAGGCCGTTCCCATGCTTAAAGTGTCAATATCCGACACAGGGCCGGGCGTTCCCGAGGAGACCATCGGAAAGCTGTTCACTCCGTTCTTTACCACAAAGAACAGAGGCACGGGGCTTGGGCTGGTCATCGCAAAGGAGATAACCGAGAAGCATAAGGGAAGGATTGAGGTGCAGTCGACGGTGGGGATAGGGACGACGTTCAGTATCTACATTCCCATGATAAACCCCTAGATCACCGTTTTTATGTGTCGCATAACTGCGTTGTTTATTCGGAAATTTTCCTCATGTACACACTCGTACACTGCGGAAATTTCCTCATAAACGCCTTGTTCTGCTCGCATTAAAACGGCGATTGTGAATTTTTCTCTGCTCGCATCTGACAAGCAACTTGTTTTTCTCTCCCCCTTTGACAAAGGGGGATTTACATTTTGGTCACTCTGAGTGGAACGAAGAGTCTCATAAGCAGAGAGATTCTTCGCTAGGCTCAGAATGACGGGAAATAAGCGTCAAATGCAAAGACTGCCAAAGCGGCGGGCTGCCTGAATATGGAAGACTGCTTCATTGACATAAAAAAAGCCCGCTCAGTTGAGCGGGCTTAACAGTCTTACTGCATACCGTTTTTCTTAAAGAACGGGGCGTATTTTTTGTCTTCCACCAGAATGTGGTTTTTAACCCAGTTTTCAAGGAAAGAGATGATGTTGAATCCGATAACTTCTTTACCGGAATCAAGTTTTGCCTTAACCTCTCCCACTGTTCTTTTGAGGGCTTCGTGTATTTCGACATGTTTTGCCGAGTCGGGATAGCCGTATTTTCTGAACGCTTCCTCTTCGGTGTTGAAGTGGTATACGGTGTATGAAACGAGGTCGTTAAGTATCTTGTCGATAGCTGATTTTACCTTGTTATCACGGATTGCGTCGTAAAGCTGGTTTATCAGTTCGATGAGCTTTTTGTGCTGATCGTCAAAAACCTTGATGCCTAGTTCAAGGTCTTTACTCCAAGGCATATATACGTTCATTTTATCGGATTTGTACTTTTTAACTTTGCCGCTCAGTCCGTCCGCCAGATCCACAAGGTTTTGCCCTGCGCTGAAAGATTCCGCAACCACAGCAACTATTTCGGATGTCTCGGAGCTTATCTCGGTTGTGCTTCTGGTGACATCGGCAAGGGCGAGTGACTCCTCCTCCTTAGAATGGACGATACCCTCTATCTGATGGGCAACGTTTCTTATGTTGCTGTCGATGGCCTCGATGGACTGAACTGAATATTCTGAAAGCTCAATACCCTTTTCAACCATTTGAACGGAGCTCTGAACGGATGTGGACACTGTTTTGATGCGTGTCTGAAGTTCTTTGATAACATCTTCGATCTTCTTCGTTGATTCAGATGTCTTGCCCGCCAGTTTGCGAACCTCGTCCGCAACCACCGCAAAGCCTTTTCCGTGTTCTCCGGCTCTTGCGGCCTCAATTGCGGCGTTGAGCGCCAGCATGTTTGTCTGCTCGGCTATATCGTTGATGGAGATTACTATCTGTCCTATCTCCTGTGACTGTTTCTGAAATCCGGATACAACGTCTACTATGGAGTTGATGCTTCCTGCTATCTCCTCCATGCTCTCTTTGCTCTGGGAGACTATATTTTTGCCTTTGACAACGTCCTCGTTGCATTTGCTGATGCTTTCAAAGGACGTCCGGCATTTTTCAAGAACGTTGTAGCCTGTGGAGGAGAGCTCTTCGGCCGCAGAGCTTACGCTTACGACATTGTCGTTAACATTGCTTATTCTGTTGCCCACGTTGGTATATATTTCGATGAGGTTTTTAGATGCGCTTTTGATGTTGTTCGATGCGAATCCGAAGCTGGCGATGGTGGTTTCGAAATCCTCAACAGTGGAGTTGATGGACTCGCCCAGCTCAGGCATCGATTTTGCGACCGTTCCGTCGACACGGACTCTCAGGTCTCCCTGTTTAACCTTGAAGAGGACGCTTGTGACCTCGGCAACACTTTTTCCGTATGCCCCGCTGACAAAATATGCCACTACAATAGCTATCAGAAGCCCGAAAATGAGCAGAAGCATTGAAATGAGGAACGCAGAGCCCGAAGCATCTGCCAGATATGCTTTTGCGGCTTCGGCATCAAGAGAGGCTGCTTTTGATAATTTACTGTAGTTGAACCAGAAAATAAAAAATGCTACAATTCCCTGTAGGAGGAGAACTCCCACAACTTTGAGCATGAAACGGTTAGATTTGACCTGACTCATGATTTCTCCTGAAAATAAATAAATTAACAAGAAATACTAACCTAAATACTATATCTTGTAAATGAATGTTACCTGTATTTTTGTAAAATTTCTTTTATTACCAGAAATGGTGGTTATTTGATTATTTCTATATGTTGTTTTTTGTTGAAATATGTGAAAAAGGAGCAGAAATGTCGTTCATTGATACTGAAAAATTAGAAAAAGAAATGTTTAAAGGTGCAAAGGCCAGATTTGTTCATTCGGAGAACATGACGCTCTCTCTGTGGCGTTTTGAGGCCGGAGCCGAGCTTCCCGCACATTCCCATCCCCACGAGCAGATGACAAAGCTGCTCAGCGGTGTTTTCGAGCTGACGGTGGGCGATGAGGTGAAGGTCATGACCCTGAGCGATGTTGCCATGATTCCTTCGGGAGTTGAGCACAAGGGCAGGGCAATATCCGACTGCGAAATGCTGGACGTTTTTTATCCCGTGCGTGAGGACTACAGATAAGAGCTTTCTTCGGCCACCTCCGGCAGCTGAACTGTGAATATTGCTCCGCTGTCGGAATTGCTGAATGATATCTTGCCGCCCATGTTCTTTTCAATGATTATCTTGGAGAAGTAGAGGCCTATTCCTGTGCCCTGACCGTCCTGCTTTGTTGTGAAATAGGGCTGGAATATCTTGTCGCATATCTCTGCGGGGATGCCCCCTGCGTTATCCTCAATTTCAACGGTGACGGTTCCGTTGAAGCTGAAAGAGCGTATCTTTATCTGCGGGTTCGGGCTGTTGCTGTTTATCAGAGCGTCTTTGGCGTTTGTTATGATGTTTATGAGCACCTGCGAATATTCCCCCGGAACCCCGGTAACCTTGCCGACAGCTTTCAGGTCGGTGCTTATGCCTATTCTGCTGTTCTCAATTCCCGCAACCAGAAGGGTTATGCTGTGTCTTATGCAGTCGTTAACGTCGAAGAGCACTCTCTCCTTGTCTGGTTTGAAGAAGTCCCGGAAATTGTCTATTGTGAGCGACATGTGCTGGATGATGTCCAGACAGGTGTCTGCCGATCTGTTCATATATTCGTTGTCCAGTCTGCCGGTTTCGTGGGCATCCTGAATATCCTGAATATAAAGTCCTATGTTGTTAAGGGGCTGCCGCCACTGGTGGGCAATGTTTGAGAGCATTTCGCCCATGGCCGCGAGCCTGCCCTGCTGAAACATAATGTGTTCCTGCTCCCTGTTCTTCTCTATCTCCTCGCGTATTCGCTGTTCTAGGGATGAGTTCAGTGCTGTCAGTTCCGCCGTCTTCTCCTGAACCTTTGTTTCCAGAGAGGTGTTCAGCTGGCGCAGTTCCTCGTTTTTCCGTTGCATCTCCTTGCTGTGCCTGTTTATGAGCTTTTCCATCCGGTTCGACATCATAAAGGTAATAACTCCAGAGACCGCAAGAACCGCCGACAGCAGAGCCATCATCATTATCAGCTCTTTGCGGGCATCTTTTCTTGCTTCTTTCATGCGGGCGGCATAGGTGTTTTCAAAGTCGGTCAGGTAGATTCCGGTTCCCACATACCAGTTCCAGCCTTTGATACCCGTAACATAGCTGAGTTTTGTTTCCGGTTTCAAGCCGGGGAAAGGGGGCATCTGATACTCATAGAATCCGCCGCCCATTTTTGCCAGAGCAATCATATCCTTTACGATATATTTGCCATCCGAATCCTGTATATTCAGCATGAGTTTTCCCTTGGCGGGTTTCGTAAGGGAGGTTCCATTATAGTCGGCCATGAAGATGTAGCCGTCTTCAGGGAGTTTTATGGATTCAAGCTGTTTGATTATCTTTTGCTGGGTCTCCAGTGTGAAATCGTCAACGTATTCCCCGTAGCCTATAACCCAGTTAAGCGGGCGGAACACCCTTAGTTTGTAATGCTTTACTGCGACTTCCTTACTGTCGGGCTTTCTCCAGGGGGAAACAGCACTGACAGTTTCCGCAGTTTTAAGTTTCTTAATTGATGAGAGCATCGTCTCCCGCATGGCTTTGTTCGGGCTTTCCAGAATGTTTCTGCCTTCAAGGTGTTTCTGGATGGGGGAGCTTATGACGTATCCGTCGGTATCGAAGATGAAAACGTAGTTGTTGCCCCAGACCATGCCGGAGAGTGCAGCCTTTATGTCCCTTCTGGCATCAGCATCGTCCTTGGCTATGTTATAGTTTGACATTGCAACTTCATATGCAATGTTGAGGCGTTCGTCTATTCTTTCGCCAAGAAGGCGTTCAGAATCATCAATAGACAGGCTGACCTGCTGGGCGACACTGTCCACGACGCCTTTGAGCGTCTCTTTTTTGCTTTCCAGCAGGTTGATGCGGTTGATCCTCAGGGTTTCTTCGAAGTTACGGTGTTCCTCCACCACAAATCCGATTCCGAAAGCCATGACTATCGCCGCTATTACTGCGAAAGTTGTCACAAAGTAGTAACGTTTAAACTTTTCTTTATTCTGATACACTTTACACCGTTTAAAATTTATTTTACTACCCATGTTTCATCTACGCAATATAGATGTTTATATTGATTCTGACGACAATCGGGGGTAAAAATGAGGGGGAGGAAGTATGAAAAAGAAAGTAACAGTAATAATATCCGCTTTGCTTGTACTTGTTCTGGCCGTTTTCGGTATTTATGCCTACATAAAAAATACCCCCAGAAGTGTGAAAAATCCCCTGCCTGTTCCTGAAAGCGGCGAACTGACAGTGGAACATGCCGCACCGCTGTTTTATGACGGTCTGCCTGCCGACTATGTTGTTGTGGATGTCAGGACTGCGGAGGAGTATGAAAAGGAGCACACCGAAGGCACTGTAAATATTCCCGTTGCGCTTTTTGAAGAGGCTGGAGCCTGCGGAAGGGTCATGCCCCTGCTGCCCGACACCAAAAAGATAATCTTCGTCTGTCCTTTCGGCCCCCGTGCGGAGGAGATGTACTACAACCTCACAGACCCCAAAGAGGACGAGGGATGTGGGATAAACGCCGAAGGGATGTATTATCTCAACGCCGCCGTTAAGTTTAAGCCGGACAGGCTTGTTGTAAGATAATAATTTTTTTCTATTGTTATATTCCGATCAGGTGTATATTAAAGTAATAATCTTTTGTTAAAGGGAATTTATGGATAAATACATATCATCTATTTTTGAGGAAATGAAAGAGGTTCAGAATAGGTTCGTTATGGAGAGCATGCCTGTGCTCATCGCCATTGCAACTGAGATAACCCAGTGTTTTGAGAAGGGCGGAAAACTGCTCATCTGCGGAAACGGCGGTTCTGCGGCGGACGCACAGCACATTGCGGCGGAGTTTGTGAACAGGTTCAAGATGGAGCGTCCCCCTCTGCCCGCCATCGCCATAACCACCGACACATCAATAATAACTTCCATAGGAAACGATTACGAGTTCAATGATATATTCCTGAAACAGGTTAGCGCACTGGGCAACGAAAACGATATCCTCTGGGGAATATCCACCAGCGGCAATTCTGAGAATGTTGTTCGTGCTCTGCGTGAGGCCGACAGGCTGAAAATACGCATAATAGGCTTCACAGGAAGGGACGGCGGAAAAATGAAGGGTCTCTGCGACATCCTTTTCCAGTCGCCCACAGACAACACCCCCAGAATACAGGAAATCCACATAGCGGCGGCGCACATAATCTGCCAGCTTGTGGATGAGATGATGTTCGGCAAATTTGCCTGATGAAGAGATTCTGCAACCTATGGGGATGTTCCTCCGTCTGGTATTTTTATAACCACAGGCCGGAGGGACGGGTCACTTTTTTTGTCGCCGCCAACAGAAGGGAATATGAGCTTGTTCTGCAGGAGACCAAGTATTTTTTCTCCCGCTCGGCGGTGCTGGGGTTTCCGGAATACACTCAGGAGCCTTTTGAGGAGGCCAGAGTTCTGCCGGAGCTGATATCTGCCCGTGCGGCAACTCTCCACACTCTTCTTTCGTCCGATGCGCCCTGCATCGTTGTGACCACTCCATATGCACTGCTGAAAGGTCTTCCCCCCGCAGACGTCTTCAAAAGCTCTGTGATAAACATAAAGGTCGGCGAGGACTATGACAGGCAGGAGCTTGAATATCTGCTGAACTACGCCGGATACGTTCATGTGGAGCTGGTTGACGGACAGGGTGAATATGCCTTTCGGGGGGATATACTTGAGGTTTTCCCTGCGGACTACGACAACCCCTGCCTGATAGAGTTTTTCGGTGACGAGGCGGAGCGAATATCGCTCATCGACTCAGCCACCAGAAAGCCCATCAAAACCCTGAAGCAGGCGGTTCTGCTCCCCGCATCCGAGGCTCTCTTTGACGCTGAGGATATCAAAAAACACATAACGGACAAAGATATACTGGATAAGGCCGAGCTTTACGGCAAATATGCCGGATGCCACTGGCTTGCTCCCGCAATATACGGCCGCATGTCCAACCTGCTGGAATATGCAGGGGACAGCTACAATTTTGTATTTTTCACTGAAGATTTCAAAACACATTTCACCGATCTGCTCTCTCTGGCGGACAGGCGCAGGCCTGAGGGGGAGTTCTTTGCCCGCAACTTCATAAACCAGTCGGTGATATATCCCGAATATACTGAAAAAACCTACCAGATACTTGCGGACATCGTCACGGAGACTGCCGTTTCCGTTCCCTACAAGAGCAGCGCCATGCTGTTCGGCCATAAAAAGGGCAACGTATATCAGTCCATGGCCGCCGCAATGGATATCATAAAAAGTCACACCGACAAGGGCTACAGGGTCGTATGCGCCATAGAGAGCGAACGGCTTATGGGACTTTTCGACAATTTTTCGGTGGACTACGGCTATTCGGCCGCAAAGATCTCCGTTCATTCGGAAGTTACCCATGCCGGACTTTACCTCTTTAATGAAAAGATAAGAGGGGGGTTTATCGACGAAAAACGCCTGCTGGCTGTTTTTTCGGATGAGGATATCTTCGGTGTGGCGCGCAAGAAGCCGAAAAGGGGCAAGAAGGAGGTTTATTCAACCTCCATTTCCGACCTTGAGAGCGGCGACTACGTTGTACACGTCGACTACGGTATCGGTATCTACAAAGGACTGGTACACGAGAATATCGGCGGGGTTGAGGGGGATTTCCTTCAGCTTGAGTACGAGAACGGTGAGTTTCTCTACGTTCCGCTGTCGTCCATCGGTCAGCTCCAGAAATATATCGGTTCCGAGGGCGGCAGACCCCGAATCAGCTCTCTACAGACACAGACATGGAAAAAACTGAAGGCACAGGCCAGAACCCGTGCAAAAAAAATAGCCTTCGACCTGCTCCAGCTCTATGCAAAACGCAAGCTGGAAAAAGGGTTTGCATTCAACGATGACGGAAAGATGGTTGAGGAGTTCGAACAGCTCTTCGAGTTTGACGAGACGGACGACCAGCTCACCGCCATACACGACGTTTACAGCGACATGGAGAATCAGCTTCCCATGGAGAGGCTCGTCTGCGGAGACGTAGGCTTCGGAAAGACGGAAGTTGCCATGCGGGCCGCATGTAAGGCCGTTGCAGGGGGCAAACAGGTTGCGGTGCTGGTGCCGACAACAGTTCTTGCCCGTCAGCACTATCTCACGTTTAAGAAGCGTTTCGGCGATTTGCCCATAAACGTTGACTATATAAGCCGTTTCCGCTCCGCAAAGGACGTGCGGGAGATTCTGCATAAGCTGGCAAAGGGTCAGATAGATGTTCTGGTGGGAACCCACAAGCTCCTCGGCAAGGAGATTGAGTTCACCGATCTGGGGCTTCTCATCATAGACGAGGAGCAGAGGTTCGGTGTCGCCCACAAAGAGAAGATAAAGGCCATGAAGACCAACGTGGACGTTCTTTATCTGTCGGCAACTCCCATTCCAAGAACACTCCAGCTTTCTCTTTCGGGCATCCGTGATATCTCGGTGATAGACACTCCTCCGGTGGACAGACTGCCGGTCATCACAAAGGTTGTTAAGAAGGATGAGGAGATAAAGATTGCCATTCAGCGTGAGCTTGAACGTGGCGGTCAGGTTTTCTATCTGCATAATAAGGTTGAGGATATAGATCAGGTTGCCGCAGGTGTCCGGGGTATGCTTCCCGGAGCCAGAGTCGCTTTTGCCCACGGACAGATGGAGGCTCAGGCGCTGGAAAAGATCCTTATGGATTTTTATTCCGGCGAGACGGACGTTCTGGTATGCACAGCGATCATAGAGAACGGCATCGATATTCCCAACGTAAATACGATAATAATAAACAACGCCGCCCATCTGGGGCTGGCGCAGATATATCAGCTGAAAGGAAGGGTGGGGCGTTCCGTGCGCAGGGGCTACTGCTACCTCGTGGTTCCGAACTTCTCCGGCCTGTCCCTTGTGGCGCAGAAGCGTCTCAAGATAATTCAGCAGCTTTCAGATCTCGGCAGCGGTGTTAAAATAGCCTTTTATGACCTACAGCTCAGGGGTGCGGGGGACCTTCTGGGTGCCGACCAGTCGGGCTTTGTTGTCAAAGTGGGCTATGAGCTGTTCATAGCAATGATAGACGAAGCTGTTAAAGAGCTGAAAGGCATAACGGATATCTTCACCGACACCGAGATAATCACAGGCATACCCCACTACATCCCTGCGGACTATATCGAGGACACACGCCTGAGACTGGACTATTACAGAAAATTCTCATACGTCGTCACAGAGGAGGAGGCTCTGGGGCTTCTGGACGAGATGGCGGGAATGTTCGGCGATCCCGGCGAACAGACGAGGAATTTTGCACGTATAATGCTGCTTAAAAACCTTGCAGGCAGGGCGAACATCGAGAAGATATACATCTATTCCAACAGACTTAAAATGAAGTTTTCAAAGAACAGCCCGATACTTCCGCAGATACTCATGGAGAGCGCATCAAAATGCGGCGGAATGCTTAAATTTGAGGACGAATACACCCTTTCCCTGCTCTTTGAAAAGGCTGAAAAAACTCTTCGGTCTTCGGCTGTTTTCCTTTCGTCCATAGTGCCCGAAAGGGAATAAAGACTATTGCAAAATAAGCCTCTATTAAGTAATCTGTGAATATGAAAAGAATTTTTATAGCCGCTGTACTGCTCTTTTCCTGTTTTATGATTCTCTCCTGCGGAAAGAAGGAGAAACAGGAGCCGCAGGCCGAAGAGCAGTCATCCAGAGCCGACGACGCATCACTCGCCGAAACCTTTGTCACCATCAACGGCGAAAAACTGACCAACGGTGACTTCAGAGATTTCATATCCTATTCCTATGCCATGATGGATCCTGAGAACAGAGACAACAGAGCTGTCATGGAGTATCTGAAGAAAGACTTTGTCCGCCACAGACTCCTGCTTCAGGCAGCGAAAAAGGAAGGGGCGAAGATCGACGAAAAGAAACTGAACACAATGCTGGAAGCCTTTAAAAATGAGCAGGGCGAACAGACCATAGCCGAGATGCAGAAGCAGTATGACCTTGATTTCAGTAAGATAGAGGATATTCTGCGCCAGCGTGTGCTTGTTACGGAGTTTCTGAACAAAAAGACAGGCCGTACAGAGGTTTCCGACAAAGAGATCAAAGCGTATTATGAAAAGAGAAAAAGTGAACTTTCGGATGTGACGCTTGCTCATATATATCATATTGTCACCGCAGACGAAAAGAAGGCAAAAGAGGCTCTTGTAATGATGAACAAGGGCATCAGCTTTGAAGAGGTGGCGCAGAAATATTCCATAGCTCCCGAGGGCGAACAGGGCGGCGATCTGGGATATATAGACATTTCAACCTATCCGGACATCTTCTCGGAAGCTCTGAAACTGAAAAAGGGCGAGGTCAGCGGTGTGCTGAAATCCGAGTTTGGGTACCATATTTTCAAGCTGATAGACGTTAAGGACAAGGTCAGCTCATATGACTATTATAAGGCTCAGCTGAAAGAAGAGCTTTATGAGATAAAAGAGGAAAATAAAATAAAGGACTATATCGATGGCTTATATCAGAAATCTAAAATTGTTTATGCTGACAGCTCTTCTGGGGATTCTGACTCTAAATAGCGCACATGCAGAGATTGTTAACCGTGTGTTTGCTGTTGTCGGTGACAGGGTCATAACACAGTACGACATAGAAACCCTGAACCCTCAGAGGCTTAAGCTCATTTATGAAAAGTTTCAGGGCGAAGAGCGTCAGGCGCAGATAAAAGAATATTACCGTGAGAACATGGAAAATCTTATAGATAACTATGTCATTGAAATTGCTGCCGAGACGGAGGGTTTCCGTGTTTCCGACACAGAGGCCGAAGCCGCCATTCAGGACATCATGCAGAGAAACAACATAACAAGAAAGATGCTGGACGAACTTCTGGCCGCACAGCACCAGACCTATGAACAGTATAAATGGAAAATTAAGATTGATATCCTCTCAGCCAGACTCATGTCTTCGGTCTTCCGTGCGAAAGTGGTTGTTACAGACGACGACTTTAAAAAATTCGTTACGCAGAACGAAAAAAACCTCGACCTTTCCGATACCTACGAACTGCGTATGATGAAAGTCTCCACAAAGGAAAAACTGGACGAAGCTCTGAAAGATTTCAACACTGCCAAAAACTTTGCAGACACTGCCAAAAAGTATTCAGAGGACAAACTGGCTTCCGACGGCGGCTATCTGGGCTGGGTTGAACTCGGATTTCTGGACGAAAAGATCAGAGAACTTATCGTCGGTATGAAACAGGGTGTAACAAAGCCTCTGGAAGACGTTGACGGCTACAGGGTCTTCTATGTTGAGAGTTATAAAGAGAAGACCGAGGTCGGTTCAGACAAGAAAGAGAACATAATGAGAGCCATTAAAGATAAAAAAGCCACGGAAACTTTTCAGCAGTGGCTTCAGGATAAAAAAGAGGGCATCTTCATTCAGAGGAAATATGCGGCTTGATAAATTCCTGAAAGTTATGATGCTCATTAAGCGTCGTACGGTAGCTAATGAGATGGCGGATGAAGGGTTTGTAAAGCTGAACGGACGGGTTGCGAAACCCTCGGCTCAGCTTAAGATCGGAGATATCCTTGAAATTGATTCGTGGAACATGTATAAAAGAATAGAAATATGTGCACTTCCCGAAAAGGGGAGTGTGGCTAAACAGGATGTCGATAAATACATTAAGCTTCTGGAGTATAAGGCAAAAGAAGATGTTTTCTGATGTATTCCTGATCGGCTGACTTGTTTATACGTGAAAAATAACATAACTACATGAAATGAGTGTTTTAGTATTTTATTTTATGTGATAATGTTTTTTTCCAGCAATACAGGAGGAATTCAGAGATGAAAAAATTGCTTGTTTCCATTTTGGCACTCTCATGTGTGTCAACCGCCTTTGCATATGATAAAGGCGAAATGTATGTTGCTCCCGCCTTAGGCTATCACATTTTCGATAACGACTTCGATGCTGACAACAGCGTTGAAGGTGCGATCAGACTGGGCAGATTTTTCAGCAACACCTGCGCACTTGAGGGTGAATTCGGCTTCACAACAACGGATAAGGACAACGGCGAAGATATGAACGCTTCCACTGTTGCTCTTAACGGTCTCTACCACTTCAACACTGACGGCCTTTTCCGCCCCTATGTTCTCCTTGGTGTAAGCGGACAGTTCTATGACGAAGCTCGTGCGGCAATCGCCGGCGGAGTCGGTGTTAAAGTTCCTTTTAACAAAACTTTCGGTCTTGACCTTCGTGTCAAAGATATACTGATGACAGACAGCTTCAACGACATCATCCCCTCTGCGGCTCTGACAATTGCTTTCGGCAAACCCGCACCCGCAGTTAAGGCAGCGCCCGCTCCTGCATCCGTAGCGGCTCCCGCTCCCAAAGCAGCAGAACCCGTTAAAGAAGAAGCACCCGCTGCTCCTGCAAAAGTTGAAGCGGCTCCCGCTCCCGCAGCAGTTGTTGTTGCTCCCGTTGACAGCGACAAAGACGGCGTTATCGATGAAAAAGACCAGTGCCCCGCAACTCCCGCCGGCGCACCCGTTGACATCGCAGGATGCCCCCTTGACTCTGACGGCGACGGCGTTTTCGACTACCTCGACAAATGCCCCGGAACAAAAGCAGGTCTTAAAGTTAACGCTGAAGGCTGCTTCATCGCTGTAACACTTCACGTAAACTTCAAAACCAACAGCAACATCATTGCTGACGGTTATGACAAAGACATCACAGAATTTGCAGCTTTCCTGAACGCTAACCCCTCTATCAAAGTAGAGATCCAGGGTCACACTGACAGCGACGGCAACGATGTTTACAACAAAAACCTGTCTCAGAAAAGAGCAGATTCAGTTGTTAAAGAACTCGTTAAAAACGGTGTTGCTGCAGACAGACTTACAGGCGTTGGTTACGGCGAATCTCAGCCTATCGTTCCTAACGACACAGCAGAGAACAAGCTGAAAAACCGCAGAGTAGAAGCTGTAGTTAAGTAAGTTATATCAGTCAGAAGACTATAGAGAGGCGGGGTTAAATAACCCCGCCTTTTTTTATTGGCTCTTATATACGGCGCATTACAGCGTCAGTTTATCAATTTTTCGGGTCATGTACTTATGTGTACACTCCCCTTCAAAATTGATAACCTTCCTTGTCCTGCTTGCATCTAAAAGCCAAGATGGAATACAAATTCCCGTCACTGCGAGGAATGTAATGACGTGGCAGTCTTCCACGCACAGATACAGCATTCGCATCATGTACTACTGCTTCATTCCGTTCGCAGTGACGTTATTTTAGTCACTCTGAGGCTTAAGCCGAAGAGTCTCAGCTGAAGGAGAGATTCTTCACCCTTCGGGCTCAGAATGACAATAATAACATTTATGGTCACTCTGAATGAAGTGAAGAGTCTCATTAAAAGGCAGAGATTCTTCACTGCGTTCAGAATGACTGGAAACGTCATCCGTTTTTGCGTGCAGATTAGCGTCACTGCGAGGGATGGAGTGACGAAGCAGTCTCATAACATTAGATGTGTTTAAAAAGAAAAGGCGGAGCAAAAGCCCCGCCCGGACTGATATTTTAGTGGTGACAGCCGCAGTCGCCGTCCATGCAGAGTTCGGTGAGGACACCGTTCACGCTTTTCGGGTGCACAAAGGCAACCTTTTTGCCGTGTGCGCCGTCCATCGGCTCCTGATTTATGAGTGATGCGCCGTCGTCTTTCAGTTTCTGAAGTGCGGCAGACACATTCGCAACGCTGTATGCGATGTGGTGTATACCCTCGCCCTTCTTCTCAAGATATTTTGCGATGGGGCTTTCGGGGCTTGTGGGCTCAAGAAGCTCAATATTGCTCTCGCCGACCTTCACAAACGCAACCTTAACTTTCTGGCTTTCAACCTCTTCGTAGTGGTAAGGTTTTGCGCCCATGGACTCGTAAAACTTAGTGGCCTCTTCAAGATTTCTGACGGCTATACCGATGTGGTCGATCTTCTCAAGCATGCAAATCACCTCTAGCTGGTTAATTTCTTAAGTATCGGCGCAACAATTCCGGGGTTTGCTTTGCCTTTTGAGGCTTTCATTATCTGCCCCATGAAGAAGCCCTGAAGTTTTGCTTCGCCGTTTTTGAATCTTTCCGTTTCTGCGGGGTTGGCCTCAAGCACCTGACGGACTATGTTTTCCAGTTCGTCCTCGTTGCTGTTCTGAACCAGTCCCTTCTCTTCAACGATTGCGGAAGGCTTTTTACCTGTTTCGGCGGATTCGTCGAAAACCTGTTTTGCGATGTTTCCGCTTATCTTGCCTTCATCTATCAGTTTGACCACTTCTGCAAGGTGTTCGGGAGTTATTCCCGCCTCGAAGATGGTGCATTGTTTGTCGTTCAGTCTGCGCATCAGCTCGCCCATTACCCAGTTGCAGACGCCTTTGGGGTTGTTGTGAGCCTTTACCGCCTGTTCGAAATACTCGGCATATGCCTTTACGGACACAAGAAAATCCGCATCAATGCCGGGCAGGCCGTATTCGCTGATGAAGCGTGCACGTTTTGCGTCAGGAAGTTCCGGCATCCACTCTTTCAGGTCGTTTATGAACTTGTCCTCAAGGACGATGGGCACAAGGTCTGGGTCGGGAAAATAGCGGTAGTCGTGGGCATCCTCTTTGCCCCTCATGGAGGCTGTGGTGCCCGTGTCGGCGTTGAAAAGGCGTGTTTCCTGTACTACCTTGCCGCCCTCGGAGAGAACCTTCTCCTGACGCTTCTGCTCATGCTTTATGGCTCTTTCAACGTTTCTGAAAGAGTTTACGTTCTTGATTTCCGCTCTTGTTCCGAAGGGTGCGTTAGAGTCGGGGCGGATGGATACGTTGGCATCGCATCTCATTGAGCCTTCTTCCATGTTGCAGTCGGAAACTTCAACGTATTCAAGGATGGTTTTAAGTTTTGTAAGATATGCCTTTGCCTCTTCCGCACTGCGCAGGTCGGGCTCGGAAACAATCTCCATAAGGGGGGTTCCCGTGCGGTTCAGGTCAACAAGGCTGTATCCGTCCTCGTGGTTCAGCTTGCCGGCATCCTCTTCGATGTGGATACGGGTTATGCCGATGCGTTTCTGTGTGCCGTCTTCAAGCTCTATGTCGATGTAGCCATGCTCGCAGATTGGCAGTTCATACTGGGATATCTGATATGCCTTGGGCAGGTCTGGATAAAAATAGTTCTTTCTGGCGAATACGCTTTTTGTGCGTATCTGGCAGTTAAGCGCAAGGCCTGCCTTGACGGTGTATTCCACAACCTTTTCGTTCAGAACGGGCAGAACGCCGGGCATTCCGAGGCAGACAGGGCAAACGTTGGTGTTCGGCTCTGAGCCGAATTTATTTGAACAGGTGCAGAATATTTTGCTGTCGGTAGCCATCTGCACGTGTACTTCAAGTCCTATTACGGGTTCATAGCTCATTTTCTTTATCCTTATAATTTAAATCCACCCCAACCCTCCTTTGAAAAAGGAGGGAGCTTTATTCCCCCTTTGGCAAAGGGGGACTGAGGGGGATTTACATTCTTTTTATTTCAGTTTTTCGGGCATAACGGGCAGTTTTGCCTGCTGTTCGAATGCATATGCGAGGTTATAGAGTCTGCCCTCGTCAAAATATTTGCCCAGAAGCTGAACGCCGATGGGCATTCCGTCGCTTCCGAATCCGCAAGGCATTGAGAGGCCGCAGCCGCCGTAGAGGTTCAGCGAAATGGTGTTGATGTCGCTGAGGTACATCTGGAGAGGATCGCTCATCTTTTCGCCTGCTTTGAAAGCGGTTGTGGGGGACGTTGGGCAGATTATGGCGTCAACCTTTTCAAATGCGTCCACAAAGTCCTGTTTGATAAGGGTTCTGACCTTCTGTGCCTTTATATAGTATGCATCGTAGTAGCCTGCACTGAGAACGTAGGTTCCGAGCATGATGCGGCGTTTAACCTCGTCTCCGAAGCCCTGGGAGCGGGTCTCATAGAACATGTCTTTAAGGCTGTCCGCTTCCGCACGGTATCCGAAGCGGATTCCGTCGTAGCGTCCGAGGTTGCTTGATGCTTCCGCTGTTGCGATGATGTAGTAGGTGGCCACAGCATATTCCGTGTGGGGCATGCTGATGTCCACTATCTCGCATCCCATTGCCTCGTATGCTTTGATTGCGTTGTTAACGCACTCACGCACCTCGGCGGTGATACCTTCCGCAAAGTATTCTCTGGGAACGCCTATTTTCATGCCTTTAACGTCGCCTGTGAGGTATTTGGTGTAGTCCTCCTGCGCAACGTCGAGGCTGGTTGAATCCTTTTTGTCATATTTGCCGATGACAGAGAGCACGGCGGCGTTGTCCTGAATGGTTGCCGTCATGGGGCCTATCTGGTCAAGTGATGATGCAAATGCGATGAGTCCGAAGCGTGAAACCCTTCCGTAGGTGGGTTTCATTCCGGTGATGCCGCAGAGGGAAGCGGGCTGACGGATTGAGCCGCCTGTGTCACTGCCCAGAGCGAAAGTTGTAAGCCCTGCCGCAACAGCCGCCGCAGAGCCGCCTGATGAACCGCCGGGAACACGGGTGGTATCCCATGGGTTTTTTGTCTTTTTGTAGTAGGCTGTTTCGTTGGATGAGCCCATTGCGAACTCGTCCATGCTCAGTTTGCCGAGGCAGAGGAACCCTGCGTCCTCAAGAAGCTGTGCAGCCGTTCCCTGAAAAGGGGGAACGAAGCCTTCCAGGATCCTTGAGCTGCATGTTGCGGGCATATCCTTCTGAATGATAAGGTCTTTCAGAGCCATGGGGATACCTGCGTAAGCGGGCAGAGCTTCGCCCTTCGCACGTCTTTCGTCCACAGCTTTTGCCTGCGTCAGCACGTTTTCGTTAACAAAGTTGTAAGCGGCTATTTCGCCGTCATATTTCTGTATTCTGTCCAGATAGAACTGAGTAAGTTCCGCCGAGGAAAACTCTTTTTTCTGAAGAGCTTCGGAGAGTTGTTTTAATGTATATCCCAGCATGTGTGCGCCTCTTATTCTATTACTTTGGGCACGCGGAACATGCCGTTTTCAGATTTGGGAGCGTTTCTCACTGCGTCTTCGTTCGAGAGTGAGGGTGCGGCTTTGTCCTCACGGGTGACGGTGAAAACGTCAAGTGCGTGGGAAGTGGGTTCTATGTTGTCGGTATTAAGTTCGTTCAGCTTTTCGATATAGCCTAAAATGTTGTTAAGGTCATTTGTGAATCGTTCGGCCTGCTCGTCGTCAAACTTCAGTCTGGCGAGGGTTGCGATGTGCAGTACATCCTGTTTTGAAACGGTTTGGGACACTTTGCATACCTCTATGGTTTTAATGAGAAATGACATTATGACTTTCTTTCAGATATTTTTCAAGTTTGATTGTTTACAAAATTGGAGTAAGATGCCGATTAATTAATTTCATGCGATATGACTTTTCGAAAAATTGAAACGGGGGAGAGAATGAAGATTCTTGTGACCGCAAAACTGCCCTATGATGTGCTGAAACATCTTGAGGGGCATGAAGTTGACTACAACAACACCGATGATCCGCTGACACCCGCAGAGCTTGCCGAAAGGGCGAAGGATGCGGACGCTGTCATTTCAATGCTCAGCGACAAAATCACCGCCGATTTTATGAAAGGATGCCCGAACCTGAAGGTTGTGGCGAACTATGCGGTTGGCTATAACAACATAGACGTTGCGGCGGCAAAAGAACTGGGAATAACCGTCTGCAACACACCGGACGTGCTCACTCAGGCCACTGCGGAGCTTGGCTTTTCGCTGATGATGGCCGCCGGAAGGCGCATAGTGGAATCGGACAAATTCACCCGTGACAGAAAGTTCAGGGGCTGGAAATCCGACATGATGCTGGGGGTTGATTTCTACGGAAAGACCATAGGCATATTCGGTTTCGGACGCATCGGGCAGGCTGTTGCCAGAATGGCCGCCGGATTCAACATGAAGATACTCTATCACTCACGTTCTAAGAAATACTCTGCGGAAATGGCTATGAACGCCTCATTCGTGGACTTTGAAAAACTGCTGAGAAAATCCGACTTCATAATCATAACAGCCCCCGCAAATGAAGGCACAAAGCATAAATTCACAATGGATGCCTTTAAACAGATGAAGCCCACCTCGGTTCTGGTGAACATCGGCAGAGGGGAGATAGTTAAGGAGTCCGATCTGGCGGATGCTCTGGAGCAGAAGCTGATATTTGCCGCCGGACTGGATGTTTACGAGTTCGAGCCCGTCATCGAGGAGCGTCTTTTCGCTCTGGACAACGTGGTGCTCGCTCCCCACATCGGCAGCGGCACAACAGACACCAGAGCGGCAATGGGTGCACTCTGCTGCGATAGCGTTCTCTCTGTTTTTGCAGGCAAAACGCCTAACAACGCCCTTTAAATTCTGAACACGGAAACTGCTTTTTTCAGCTCCGTCACAACGCTGTTAAGTTCTGCGGCGGAGCTGTTTATCTCTTCCAGATCATCAGTATTCTTATGCGCTATCTCGTTTATGTTACCAACTTTGCAGGTTATTTCCTCGCTGGTTGCGGCCTGCTCTTCGGCGGCCGAGGCTATCCTGCCTATCATATCCGATGTGACGTTCGTATGTTCGTTTATCCTGCTTATGCTAGCGCCGATAACAACGGCTATATCTTTGCCTTTCTCAGACTTTCTTGTCGTTTCGGTAAAGTTCTCAACTATGCCCTGCATCTCGCCCTGAAGAGCGGCTATCATGCTGTCTATCTCTTTGGTTGAGCTTTGGGTCTTTTCCGCCAGCTTCCGCACCTCGTCCGCCACCACTGCGAAACCTCTGCCGTGTTCTCCGGCTCTTGCGGCCTCAATTGCGGCGTTCAGCGCCAGCAGGTTGGTCTGGTCGGCGATATCGTTTATAACGCTGCTGATTGAGCCGATTGCCTCTGCGGACTGCTGAAGATTCTCTATGAATTTTTTGTTCTGCTCAACGCTTGCGGCTATCTGCTCGATCTGCGCCACTGTTGTGTCGACGGATTTTCTGCTGTCGGAGGTTATGTTAAGCGTGTCGGTGGATTTCTGCGATGTCTCCACTGCGCTTTCGGCTATCTGGGTTATGCTGAGGTTCATCTCGTTCAGCGACTGCATCAGCATCTCTATCTCCTGCCCCTGCGAGCTTATCCCGCCGTATATCTCCTGAACACTGGTTTTAAGTCTCCTGCCGGAACCTGTTATAACCTCCACCTGGCTCATGATGTCCGAGAGTGCGGCACGGGTGGTGTCTATAAAGTTATTGAAATGGTTCGCTATTTTTCCGAACTCGTCCCCTGAGTTGATGTCAACTTTCGAGCGCAGGTCAAGCCCTTCTGACGACATGCTCTCCAGACGGCTTATTATCGACCGTGCATTTTTTATTATGGGATTCAGAAGCAGAACCAGAGCGGCTGTCGATATCAGAAAAAGCAGCCCGCCCCTCCAGAGTGCTCCGAGAATGGCGGAGTTGACTTCGCTCTTTATTTCCGCAAGGGAGTAGTCCACACATATTACAGTCTGATACCCGCCTATGCTGCCCAGAGGCAGAAAGACTGAGCGGAATGTGCCCCAGTCATCGGTAAATTCGTCATACTGAGGTTTTCCGGTTTTAATGGCTTCCGCAACCTTGGGGCTTGCGTCCTCATATGCGCTCATGTATGCGCTGAAATCCTTGCTTGCATATTCTTCCGGCGTTGCGGCATCGGCTGTGAAAAAGAGTTTTCCGTCCTTTTCTATAACAGCGTAGAGATATTCCACCCCCGTACCTTTAACAGGTTCAGAGAGAGTTTCCATAAGCTCGGCATATTCTGCCTCTGTGGGCGGCGTCTTGGCCGTTTTTTCATGCCATTCCCTCAGAAACGGGGTGACAGAATACGCAGAGGAGATGAGTATTCCGTCTATTCTGCTGTAAACCGCATCCCTTTTGATGTCCGATGCGTAGATAACGTAGATTGAAATAATGATGATATTGACTGCGGTGACTGCGGCGAGAAGTTTTGTTCTGATGTTCATTTTGTTAAAGCTCCAGAGGAGTAAAATAATATTCAGATAGATATTATCATATTTTTATAAGTTTTTGACAAAAGATGGTGTGAATTTGAACATAAGGGTGCACTTTTTTTAGTGCACCCTTTGAAAGGAGGCTTGTTATCAGTCGAGAGCGGGTTTCAGCGTAAGGTCAGTGGGAGCGGGGAGGATCGGGTAAACAACCTTGGGCTGTTTTCCGGTCAGAGTTTTCAGGAACGCTTCAACCTTCTCAATGTCAGTTGTGGAAAGTTTGGAACCGAGCTGTGCCACGTTCATTATGGAGATGGCCTCTTTCAGGCTGTAAACCGAGCCTGAGTGGAAATAGGGGCCTGTCAGCTCTATGTTTCTCAGTGTGGGAGATTTGAAAGAGAACTCGTCAGCTTTTGCGTTTGTCACTGCAAAGCGGCCTTTGTCGCCTTTCATGATGCTGTCGGCGGGTCTTTCAACAACGCCCATTGTGTAGTAGTCGTCGCCGCCTACGTTAACGCCTGAGTGGCATCCCGCACAACCGTTGTCGATAAAGAGTTTGAGACCTTCGGATTCAACTTTGGTAAGTGCTTTTGTGTTGCCTTTCAGGTACTGGTCAAATTTTGAATCGGGAGTGATGAGCGTTGCTTCGAAAACTTCGATGGCTTTAGCCATGTTGTCGAAAGTAACGGGGTCTTTCTCGCCGGGGAAGGATTTTTTGAACAGGTCAACGTATTCGGGCATGCTTTTCAGAGTAATTACCACGTTTGCGGGTGTGTTGTTCATTTCAACACCTGCCTGAACGGGGCCTTTAGCCTGCTCTGCAAGGTCTTTTGCTCTGCCGTCCCAGAACTGGGCAACGTTGAACACAGAGTTCAGAACTGTGGGGGCGTTTCTGGGACCCTGTTTCCAGCCGTGGCCGGTTGAAGTGGGTTGATAGTCAACACCGCCCATACCTACGTTGTGGCAGGAGTTGCAGCTTATGAATCCGCTTTTTGAGATTCTGGGCTCAAAAAAGAGCATTTTGCCCAGCTCAACCTTTTCGGGTGTTGCGGGGTTGCCTTTAATGGCGGGAGCCTTTGCAGGAATGGGTTTGAAAAGAGACTGTGCCTCTTTCTGAAGGGCGTCTGCGCTTGCTGTTCCGAATGTCAGAAACAGAGCGAAAAATGAAGCGACTGCGAGTAAATCAGCCCATTTACTCTTGTGTAATACTTTCATGATCCACCTCTTTATTTTCTAACGAATAATAAAAATTATCGTTGAGTAATATTTCCACTTTCAAGCAGAGATGTCAAGACGAAAAATATTATCGTTTAATACGGTTTATAATTCTCCGAATTTAAAGTTCTGATGCACTGAAATAAACGTGCAGAAATTTTTTTTTATCAGTGAAGTTGTTGATAGATAAGTTTATATGCTTTGATAAGTGTTGAATTATGGATGCAGTGTGTCGGTATTTGTTTGCTGATAATGGTTTGCAGAATATCGTTGGTTTTCGTCATACGGAGCTTTACGATGAGTTTCGGTGTTAGAGATTCTTCACTTCGTTCAGAATGACAGGTGTCCATGCCAAAACGGCTGGTTGTCACTCTGAGCATTGCGAAGAGTCTCATTTTGTTTTTCACGAAAAAAAAGGCTCCCCTTTAAAAGAGGAGCCTGAGAGAAATCTGTTATACGAAGGACTGAACCAGAGAGGAAATATCCTTCAGTTCGGTATGTTTGCTTATTTCTGGGTGCCTGTCCTCATATGGTGCACGCTCGTATTGAGAGTAGATTCCGATGGAGAGTTTCTCCTGATCCGTGGCGAGGGCTATCGCCTCGTCGTGGGAGGGTATTTTGTCCATCCTGGTCACTCTGGCGTCGTAGTATTCATACTTATATTCGCCGCCGAAGGTCACGCAGGGCTGGAAAACGTCTATGAGGGCAAAGCCTTTATGGTTTATTCCCTGCATGATGAGGTCGGTGAGGTGCTCCGATTCGCCGGAATAGCCTCTGGCAACAAAGGTAGCCCCTGCGGCCATGGCAAGGATCAGCGGGTTAAGCGTTGCGTCCACAACTCCGAAGGGGGTGGATTTGGTGACAGTTCCTTCTGGAGACGTGGGTGCGGCCTGTCCTGTGGTGAGGCCGTATACCTTGTTGTGGTGGACTATGTATGTGACGTTTATGTTGCGTCTGATGGCATGGATGAGGTGTCCCAGACCCATTCCGTATCCGTCGCCGTCGCCGCCGTTAACCAGAACTGTCATTTCGGGGTTGGCCAGCTTTATTCCCGTTGCTACGGGCATTGTTCTGCCGTGCAGTGTTTGCAGGGCGTAGCTTCGGACATAGTTGACCATTTTTCCGGAGCATCCTATGCCAGAAACCAGAGCGAGCTTATGGGGTTCTATCTCAAGGGTTGAGAGTGCCTTTTTAATGCTGTTCCAGATGGCGAAGTTTCCGCATCCGGGGCACCAGTTGGGGACTTTTCCGGTGTTGTATTCTACAGGTTTCATTTAAGCGCCTCCCCTACGTATTCGAGCACTTCTTCGGTGAAGAAGGGGCGACCGTCATATTTAAGACAGGTCTTCTGAATGTATATTCCCGTGTTTTCGGCTATGAGCGCACGAAGCTGTGCGGTTCTGTTGTTTTCGAAGGCAACAAGGTTTCTGCCTGCGAACAGCGGCTTTATCTTTTCCCAGTTGAGCGGATGCACGGAGGGGAAATAGATGAAGTTGAACCTGTCGTCATGCTTCATTGCTTCAAGCAGTATCTGCTTCATGGAACCGAAGCAGACGAAGGTCAGTTTCGCATCCTCTTTGCCTATCAGATATGGATGGGGCATCTCAGCCGCAATGAACGGCTCCTTTCTGAAGCGTCTGTCGGTCTGGTATACCCTGTTGTCGGCGGCATCCGTTACGAATCCGAACTTGTCGTGTTCGTTGCTGCCAGCCACAAAGAGTCCGCCGGGTGTGCCGGGGATGCTTCTGGTGGGAACGCCGTTCTCAGTCTCCTCATATCTTTTGAAATGCTCGTTGGGTTTTTCGGGATTGCCTTTAAAGATAAGCCCTCTGTCCATGGTTCCGTAGTCGGAGGACATTTTGTCCGTCATGAAGTGGGATTCGGACAGGAATTTGTCCAGAAGTACTATGACGGGTATCTGATATTTATCTGCAAGGTTGAAAGCGTCCACTGTAAATTTGTATGCCTCTTCAAGGTCGGCGGGCGAATAGATAGCTCTTACGAATTCGCCCTGTGATGCATGGAGCGCATACTGCAGGTCGGCCTGCTCTGTCCATGTGGGCATGCCCGTTGCGGGGCCGGGTCTCTGGGAGAGTGCGACAACGAGGGGAATCTCGGTTATGGCCGCCAGACCGAAGCCTTCGTTCATCAGGGCGAAACCGCCGCCGGATGTTCCTGTCATGGCTCTTGCGCCCGCATGGGATGCGCCTATGGCCATAAGGATACCGGCTATCTCGTCCTCTGCGTGCTTAACGGTTATATGATAGTTGCGGGCTTCCTTTGCCAGATAATGCAGGATGGATGATGCTGGCGTCATGGGGTAGGTGCTGAAAAATGACACCCCCGCACGGATCGCTCCGATGCATACGGCCTCGTTTCCCGTCATAACCGCCATGCTTTTGCAGGCTCCGTTCTTTGCAGTTTCAAGCTGGATTTTGCATGAGCAGGCATCAAAGCCCGCCTGAGCCGCATCGACGTTGGGTTTGGATATCTTGCCGGGGTAGCTTGCCGCAACAATTTCCGTCATAACCTCACGGGGCAGACCCAGCGCCGCAACAGAGGCACCCAGTGCCGCAGTGTTTCGCATGATATCTTTTCCGTTCAGGTCTTCCACAATCTTTTTAAGGGGCACGTTGCACTTGATGCCCTTTATGCCGTCAGCCTTTTTCAGGTTGTCGAAATCGCCTATTACGATGGTGTCGTCATCAAAAGTTTCCCGCTCAAAGCAGACATCGTCCAGAGCGATGTACAGGTCGATACGCTTTTTCGGAGCTGTTACGGGGGTTCTTCCGAACACCATCTGATAGCTGTTGTATCCGCCTCTGATGAGTGAGGGATATTCCAGATATCCGTGAATGAAGTAGCCGCAGTCCTTAAGGATCTTTGCGAAAACAGGCCCTAGCGTGGTTATGCCGAAACCGGCGGGGCCGCCCACTTTCCATACAAAAGTTTTTTCCATATCATTCCTCTGATCGGTAGAGGTCGTCTTCGCCGAAAACGGTGGCCTCAAACCTGAATATAGCTGTCTCTTTGTCTTTATAGGCATCCTTCGGCAGTCCGGCTTTTACGCAGGTCTGCTCAAGGAAGGTTTCTCTGTCCCAGTAGTGCTCCTTTGCCACCTGCGGCAGAAGCACGCCGCCGTTTGCTCCCCTTATGATATAAAGTCCGTCCCTGCCCACGGTTATCTCTTCTGCATTTGCAGGCAACATCGGGGAGAGCACCGATATCTCAACGTCGCACATCATGAACTCATCACGGGAGACGGGGCCGAAGCGCGGATCGGAAAACGCCGCCTGACAGGCCATGTCCATGACGTTGTCGACGATATTTATGTCTTCACGGAAGTTGCCTATGCACCCCCACAGACGTTTGCGCAGATGGAGTGTCACAAAACACCCGCTTTTAAAGTTCAGCTCGGCGGGGATTTTCCCTATGTCCGGCAAAGTGTCGAATAATCTGCTTTTAATACTGTTTCGTGCCGCTTTCAGCAGAAACATTTTCGCTTCCCTGCTCAGTTTTGAACTCATAAAACACCGCAAAATAAATAATTAGTGGGTAAGGTACGGGCTTTTCAGGATTCCGGCAGACCCCTCTGCCTTATACACAAATTAAAACGGCAAGAACCGCCTTTGTCAACGCTAAGAAATGGTAAATCAGGAGAACATTACCGAGCGCATTGAAATACTGGCGTTCTGGAAAATTTCACAAGGGAAGCTGACCCTGTCGTTCTTGTCCCGCAGTCCGCATGCCATTATAAAGGGTATGTAGTGGTCTCTGGTGGGCACTGCAAATTTTGCACATTCGCCGTATTGGGCAATGTCGCATATTCTTGACGACAGTCCCGACATTATTGCGCCTTTGATGGCGGTGTCAAACTCCGTTGCTCTGGGCAGAGGTTTTGCGTCCATGTTGTAAAAATCAGCATTGCGCAGGTTGTGGACTATGTTTCCGCTGCCGATGAACAGAACCCCATCCTCACGCAGAGGTTTCAGCTTTGCGGAGGTTTCCAGAAGTGTCTGATATTCCGCCGCCATGTCGGAGCTTATATAGAAAACCGGAATGTCCGCTTCAGGGTACATATGCATCAGAACGCTCCATGCGGCATGGTCGTTGCCCCATGAGCTGTCGCATTTTCCGCCCAGCAGTTCCGCAGCCTTTTTTCCGTAGGCCGATGCTCCTGCAGGATTATAGGTCACCTGATAAAGCTCATCGGGAAAGCCGAAAAAGTCGTATATCTGTTTGGCACGGTCGGCACAGTGCACTTTTATTCCCTGCGTCTGCCAGTGGGCTGAGAAAATCCCTATGGCCTTGGGTTTCGGCAGTGTTTTTCCCAACTCTTTCAGACTTCCGGTAAATTCGTTATCCAGCGTTATGTTCATTGGGGAGCCGTGTCCCACGAAAAGTACGGGTGTTTTCATTTTTTAAGTACCGCCACCAGCATAAAATCCTCTTCGATGTCAAATCCTTTGCCCTTGAAGTCGCCGAAGAACTCAATATAGCTGAATCCTGCGGCCAGGGCACCGTCCAGAACCTCTCTGGGGGTGAGGGGATACAGGGTCACGGATGATGTTTTCGTGTCCCTTCCGTTCTTCAGCGTGCCTTTAAAGGTTATATGGTTTTTGACGTATTCGTAGTGTCTTTTGAAAATATAGTGTTTGGTCTTGATTTCCGGAAGCTGCGAAGGTTTGTGCATCAGAATTTTATAGTAATTAAGAATCTGAATGACAGCCGCTCCGCCGGGTTTTAGGGTGTCGTGGAATCCGCCGAGGATGCTTTCGGCGTGGGTGTAGTTTTTGCAATGGGCGAGGGTGTTGCCTGTGCAGGCGATTACATCGAAAACAGGCTGAAAAGGCAGGCTGGTCATGTCGCCCACGGCAGTATACTCGTGGAAATGCACAAGTCCCGGCACATATTCCAGACCGAAAGCGCTGTAACCGCACCGGAGATACCTTTTGACGTATTGTCCGGTTGCGCTGCCCACATCAAGAATATTCCCTCCGTGGGGGGCGAAGCTCTTTACCATTGAGGCTGTGTCGGGAGAGTAGGGGAAAATTTCATCATAGGCTGCCGAGAGCATTCTGTAGAAATCCATCTTTCTGACCTCAATAAGTTCTGAATAGGTTAACGAGCCGATCCGTTGATTTCGAATCGGCCCGCTACTATTTTATCGCACTATTTTCGGTGAGTTTCAATTGAGATATGTCAAATTTTTAATTTTCAGATGTCAAGCATCGTGGAAAAGTTGATATCCACTGCGAAAACACCCCTTAAAGTTCCTTCGGGAGATTTCACTGGGACTGAAACGGTGAAGCAGAAACTGTTTGACGCTACCGAGCGGTATATGTCGCTGATATATGTTTCTCCCGTGTTGGCCGGAATGCTGAACCAGTCCCTTCTGCCCCAGTCGGAACCCACTGCGGAGCGGTCGTTGGAATCCTTAACGGCTTTATTCCAGACGTTGGGCGAAATCTGCCTTCCTCTGCTGTCGGTGACATAGGCAAGCTCTATGAAGCTGTTGCGTGAGATGAAACCGTTCAGGAAATTTTCCATGGCGTATCCGTCCATGGACTGTATCTCTCTTGCCGCCGCCGCTGTTTCAGCTGTCTGTGCGGATTTTTCGTGTGTTTTAAGCCTGAATTTGCCCACAGCCATCAAAAGATCGTCGCAACCGCCGTTTATGGTGTTTACGATATCCTCCAGACGGGATGCCAGACCGGACTGCTCATCAGCCTGCACTGCAATCTGCTCAATGGAATCCGCAACACTGCGTACGGTCTCCTCCTGCTCCTTGCCTGCCAAAGCTATCATGTTCAGCCTTTCATCCAGCTTTTCTATGCTCAGGTTAACGCTTTCCAGAAGCACCACGGCTTCACAGCTGATGTCGGCGCTCTCGTCCACTGACTTGAGAACGTCGTTCACGGACTTGCTGGAGGACATTATGCTGTAGCGGATGCTGTTCAGAATGTTCTCCACCCCGTCAGTGGCCTCCATGGACTGCTCTGCCAGCTTGCGCACCTCGGTTGCCACAACCGCAAAGCCTCTGCCCATCTCTCCTGCTCTTGCCGCCTCTATTGAAGCATTAAGGGAGAGGAGGTTTGTCTGGTCAGCTATTTTTTTGATCATCTCCATGATGGAACCGATGCTTTTGGAGTATTCCTCCATTGAACGCATCTGGTTCTGAAGTTCGGTGACCTGCTTTTTAACCTCCTGCATGGTGTCCGAAGAGCTTTTGCTCTTCTGCATTGCGGCATCTGCGGATTTTATTATTGTTGATGAAAATTCTGATGCCTCCACAGTGCTTCCTGTGACATTCTCAACGGTTGCCGAGAGCTGTCGTGATGCGGCGGCAATCTGCATTGCCTGTTCCGCCTGAGCAACCGATGCACCTTTCAGTGTGTGTGCGGCAGATTCCAGAAGAGGTGCGGTTTTCGACAGCTTTACCGAGGCGGAGGAGATGTCGAAGACCGAGGTCTGTATCCTCTCAAAAAGACGGTTCAGCGCATCGCCGGTTTTGGAGCATAGACTGTTGCCGGAATTTTCGAAACGGAGATTGAGATTCAGTCCGCTGTTAATCATTTTGTCGAGCTTTGTAAATAAATTATTGAAATAATTGTTAGACGTTCCCCACATATTCGTCCTCCTGCTTTTGGTAGGTTTTGCAATGATTGTGCCAAAAAAGAGCCGGATTGTTTTATTTGTTACAATGGGGCGTATCCCTGTACTGGATTGATTTTTGAAGCCGCAAAGACTTATTGTTAAACGATAAACATTTTCCGGCTATCCAATTTTTAATCAGCAGTGACTATATTATGGTCATTGGATAAACCCATTGCGGATATCATTACTGTAAATCAGCAATCTGTTCGGTGTATGTTAAAATTATGCGCCGCTATAATTTTTTTTAATGACGATTTTTCATGAATAAAACATCTTTTCTTTCATGCCTCTTCGGAAGATATTGAGCATGCATATTTTTTTCATTCCGTTGCATTGTTTGTGAAAGCGAAGGGGGATTTCATAAAGAAGTTATTAATTAAGAAAAAACTTTTGCTTGCGGAAACAGATACAGTCTTTATAATTCTAATTGAAGCTACACAACAATGACGGGCAAAGCCCGCTATGAGGTTATGATGCACAGTCAAGCTATGTACTGCGTTGGAGACATTTTCAGGGTTTTTGACAGAGGACTGCAGAAAGAGAAACTCGTTGTCCTCGCCAGATTCATCATCGAAAAGGAACACTTCACGCTCCTGAGCCTTTCAACTTTCGAGCGCTGGACAGACAGAGAGCTGGCCTATGTTAACCAGTTCGAAAAGACAAGACTCTCCAGAGAGGAGATCCTGTACCTTTCCGGTGAAGATTCGCTGACATATGTCGGCAACATAAACATGATCGCGGCAGATCTTGCTGCGTTCATAAACGACAAGTTCACGAAGACGAGAACCGTTTAATACGCTCTCACTGCCGTTTTGTGCGGCATTGATATAACTTCTCTGCACCGCTGCGGACGACTCACTCCCGTCCGTTTTCCGGTGCAGAGGGGTTTTGTACGAAAAATGCCGCTATCTCTGCGGGATTTGAAAAAATACCGGCCGCACCGTCAAACTCTTCCCTCTCTCCGAAACCGTAAGTTACCCCGTAACCCTTTATCCCGTTTGCCAGAGCACCTTTGATGTCGTAAATTCTGTCGCCTATCATGACTGTTTTTCCGGTATCCAGCCCTTCGGTGTTCAGCAGGTGGGCTATCAGCATATCCTTTTCCACATGCTTTCCGTCCAGTGCGCTTCCGTATATCTGCTTAAAGAACGGGCTGAGGCCGAACCTGTCGGCTATCCTGTCTGCAAATACTTTCGGTTTGGATGTGCAGATGAAAAGTGTGTGTCCGGCGGCGGTGATCGCCTCAAGAGCGTCTGTTATGCCTTCATACACGGTGTTCTCGAAGAGACCGATCGTTGAGAACCGCTCACGGTAGATGCATACACCGTTTTCAGCCTCTGCCTTGTCGGTGGTGTTCAGAAGTTCTGCGAACGCCTGCCAGAGGGGAGGGCCGATATATTTTTTAAGCTGCTCACGGGGCGGGCAGGGGACGTTCAGCCTGTTCAATGCGTATTCAATGCATCCGGTGATGCCTTCGGACGGGTCTGTCAGTGTTCCGTCCAGATCGAAAAGTATGTTCAGTTTCATAGGTCTTTTATACATTAACAGACGGATGTGACAAGGAAATTGTTGGCGTTTCATGAAAAAAAGCGAGATAATGTTTGAAAAATGAAACAAAGAAAAGACTTGTTTTATTATTTCAGGGGTGTATCATTAAATCAGGCGTAAGCCCTGAATTGAGCAGCAGGGTTTACGTTTTAATCTCACACAGTCCCCTTATGTTGATGGCCGTCAGAGCAGGCGGCCATTCCATATTTTCGTCTTTTATAGTCTGCGCATTTCTTCGTTGTCCTTCAAAAAATTATCCTCACATACTTCTATGTATGCTCGTCAATTTTTTATCGTCCGCCTTGAACTGCTTGACTCTAAAAAACGAATGGGAATATGTATCCGTCACTGCGAAGGCTTTAGCCCGTGGCAGTCTTCCGTGTATAGATAAACCGCCACTTAAGATAGCTCTGTAGTTGGAAGATTGCTTCACTCTTGCAGAGTTTGCAATGACGTAAAATCCCCGTCACTGCGAACGCAGTCTTCCGGCGTAAGCCTCAGGATGACGGCAAAAGTAATTATTGTCATTCTGAACCCGTAGGGTGAAGAATCTCTCTTCTGTTTGAGACTCTTCGCTGCGCTCAGAGTGACGTTGTTTGTACGGTTAACGTCATTCTATTCGGCAATTAATAATAACTAGTGAGTGTAACGAAGAATCTCATTCTTGAACTGTTTATGAATGGTCTTCCAGAACCCTGATGATTATCGATTCCCTGCCGCCTTTGGCATAATAGATCTCGTCCGTGATACGTCGTGATATCTTTATGCCTTTGCCGTCGCTCTTCTCTTTGTCATACATCCATGTTTTGAGGATATGGGGGTTGAATCCCGTGCCCTCGTCTTCGATACGGATTACTATGGCGGTCTTGTCCCAGAGGTGTTGAATGCCTATTGTGGTCTTTATCTTCTTTTCCGATGATGCGGCGGCTATGTAATCGTCATAAACGCCCTGATTTATCATCTGATATTTCTGTCTGTTGTCCAGCTCCAGAACAGAGTGCTCAAAGGAGTTCATCACCATCTCGGTGAATGCCAGCGTGAGCATGTTCATGGTTTCAAAGTCGCTCTGCATCTCTGTGAAACAGGTTTCCGCCCATTCAATGGATCTGCCGACATTTTTGAGGCTGGATTCGAACTCAAATACACGCTCATCCTTAAGTTTCTCATCAATCTTAAGGATGTGGATGCACGATATATCGTCCTCAGGAGTGGCCATCTGGCTGCCGACGTATTTGTGGAAGTCGGTCTTCATTGCCGATGCTTTAAAACCGTCGGTGACCTTGTCCACCATGGTTTCGCCCTCGTGGCTTCTGCATTCGTAAAGCCCGTCGGTTATGACCATTATGCCCAACACGTCCCTTATGTCGGTTTCGTCCGTGCAGAAATCCGTCATATATTTCGTCAGGGGCGGGTTGTTGCATTTGATTATCTCAACGTTGCCGTCTCTGTCCTTCACATAGACAGGAGGGGAGCTGAAGCTGGCTATCTCCATCTTCTCTTTGGCAAAGTCTATTTTCAGGAATGTTATTGAGAGTATCTCGTCATCCAGAAGGATGCTTCTTATGTAGTTATTGAATATTTTTACCGAGTTTCTTAAAGGCCCCACCACCACAGACATTTCAGTGTCTATGATGTGATTCATGTAGGCGGAGGTCAGGATCGATGTTACCGATGCCGAAAGCCCTTTGCCCATTGAATCCGCAAGGAATATGAACAGCGAACCGTCATCCAGCCTTCTGATTGAGTATATATCGCCGCTGAGGATATCCAGCGGTTTGTAGAAGATGTTCAGATAAACGCTGTATTCGTCGCCGTAGCAGTTCTTAAGTCCGAATTTTTCGAGGAACAGATCGTTCTGGATAAGGCTAAGTTCTTTTTTGAATGCGTTAAGTTCCTGCTGGGAGTGGTATTTCTCCTGATATTTCAGCAGTTCCAGTTCCTGACGCAGGTTTGTTTCGTGCAGTCTCTGGTTTACGAACGACTGCATTGATTTCTCAATGGCCTGTGTCAGCTTTTTAGTGTCTATAGGTTTTGAGAGGAACTGGGTGACGTTGTTATTTATCGCCTCAACCAGAGCGTCCTTCTCTGTGTATGCAGTTACAAGGATGATAGGCACGTCGGCATTGATCCTGCGGATCTCTTTGATCATGTCGATGCCGTCCATGAAACCCATTCTGTTGTCGGTTATGACCAGATCGGGCTTCTGGGCGATGAACATTTCCAGACCTTCTGTGCCGTCGGATGCTTTTAAAACGGATTTGAACCTGCGGGCGAGTTTTGCGCCCAGGTATTCCAGTGCCAGCGGTTCATCATCCACACATAGAACCGTCAGCTCCCGCATCAGGTCGGTCATAATGCTGATTTCGTTCATATCTATCCGTAATAAGACATTTTTATTTTGATGAAATCTTATCAATTTCAGTTTATAATTACAAATGAAAAAAAGAAAAAGTGATAACCGCTGCCGGGGAATATGATGATTGTTGAATTTCCTGAACCAAATGTTATGCGCCTCGGAGGCGATGTCAAAACAATTGAGAACTATGTCGAGCTGAAACGAAGGCTCACGGAATTTATAGCATCCGGAGAAAAGGAGCTGACAATCGAAATAACCGATTCGATGTCGATAAACTCCTCTATCATAGGCTTCTTTACAAAAATTATACACAGGGACGGAATATCTTTGTCGCTGAAGGTGCACGATAAAAAACTGTACAGCCTGCTCTGCGACCTGAATCTGATCAAGTTTTTCAACGTTCGTCAATTTTAGGAATACTGAAATATTGATGCATTTTTTTTCTGTCTGTGATTATTTTGGTCAGTTTAATATTGTATTTGTCGGTAATTTGGGCTAAATCGGAACATATATGAAAAGCAGAAACATTATGATTGTGGAATCCAAAAAGGATGCCACCGGAAATCTTGAAAAAGCCCTGAAAGGACTGATGTACGGCGTCCGTGTTATAGGTCTGCGTTCTTCCGATATCGCAGAAGAGGTTAAGGCCTATATGCCTGATGCACTCATAGTCGATATGACTGTGAACGCCGACAGAAACGTTATAGCCAAAGTCTCCCTGATTCAGACAGAGCTCTCTGTTCCCGTGATCTATTTCACAGAAGCCATCAACAGCAGAACCCTCTATCAGACCATGAAGACCAACCACTACGGCTACATCTACACACCGTTTGACGAAGGCACCCTGCAAACGACAATTGAGCTGGCACTGCACAAATTCCGTAACGATACCTCTGTTAAAGAGAGCGAGCTGAAATATCGCGAGCTTTTCAACAACATGTCCAGCGGTGTCGCCATCTACGACCTGATAGAGTTCGGCAGCAAATATATCTTCACCGATGTGAACAACGCCGCCTGCACTCTGCTGAAAAGGGACAGAACCGACCTTGTGTCCCGCCCAATGACGGCCGTTTACAAAAACGCAAAGGAATACGGCTTTCTGGAGGCACTGAGGCAGGTTCAGGAGACAGGACAGCCCCTTAAAAACGAAAAAATGTACTACGAGGACGATGTTATCAGAGGCTGGTTCAACAGCTATCTCTACAGACTTCCGTCCGGCAGTATAGTCCACATCTTCCACAATATAACAGATCAGCTTGAAGCTGAGAAACAGCTGATAGCAAAACAGAAAGAGCTTGAGTTGGTGAATATTGAGCTGGCGAAGGCTGTGGCCGAAGAGACGGACAAGAGAAGAAAGAACGAACAGATAATTTTCGAGCAGTCACGCTTCATGGCCATGGGGCAGATGATAAGCGCCATAGCCCACCAGTGGCGGCAGCCCCTTTCGGCTCTGGGAATTAACATTGAAGACCTTGAAGACGCATACAACGCAGGCGAACTGGACGAGCAATACATTAAAGAGCTGACGGTGGACTCCATGGCTCTCATAAAGACCATCTCAAAGACAATGGACGATTTGAGCAGTTTCTTCCGCTCCGGACAGGAGGAGGAGATTTTCTCCGTGTTCAGGGTGCTCGGCGAGGTTATCACCCTGCAAAGCGCAAGAATGAAGAACAGCGGGGTTTCTCTGGCTTTCAGCTGTTTTGCAGGCGCAAGGAACCTTCATGCGGACGAGAACAATATTCAGCAGGTGCTTGAAAGCAACGATTTTATAAGACTCAGGGGTGTTCCGGCGGAGTTCAAGCAGGTGATAATCAACATTCTGAACAATGCTGTGGATGCCATCATAGAGAAGGAGTCCGGCGACGGAAGAGTCTCCCTTAAGGTTGAAGAGGCCGGAGACAGGCTTAATCTATACATCACCGACAACGGATGCGGAATCAGCGGTGATATTGCGGAACGGATGTTCGATCCGTATTTCACAACCAAAGCCGGCGGTTCGGGCATCGGACTTTATATGTCGAAGGTTATTGTTGAGGAGCATATGAACGGCAGACTGACAGCCGCTTCAATGCCCGTCGGCACCGTTATGACCATCAGCCTGCCTTATCTTTGATATTTTTATAGTTTCAGCATCATTGCGGGGGCTTTATGCCTGTGGCTGTTGCAAAACAAGTTGAGATTGCCACACCTGCTGCGCAGGTTCGCAATGACGTAAATATATCCCGTCTCTGCGAACGCAGTGAAGCAGTCTTCCAAATCCAGACAGCCCGCCGCTTTGGCAGGTTCGCAATGACGCAATATCCAGTTGCCTTTTAAGACGCTATGTCTTCCAGAACCCTGAGAATCTCCGGCAGAAGCTGTTTCTTACGTGAAAGCACGCCGGGCAGAGAGAATCTTCTCGGTGCTATGTGTTTGTATGCCAGCAGTTTTTCGGCGGCCTCGTAGCCGCTGGTCAGAAGCACCGATTCCTCTTTGATGATGTCTGTCACCAGAAGCATGCACCAGTTCAGCCCCTTCTCGTTCTTGAGCTCGTCGATTACCTTCAGGAGTGATTCCTGCGCATCCGCAAGCTCTTCGAGGTTCACAACCTCCACCTGACCGATGCCCAGAGTTATTCCGTATTCGCTGAATATCTTGAAGTCTGTGTTCAGGACATCTCTGGGGTCTCTTGCCTTTAGGCTGTCGGTGGACGAGAACATCTCAACCCCGTATGCCGTGTAGTCAAGTCCGGCTACCTCCGCCAGTTCTTTAACAGCCTGCTCGTCCTGAGAGGTGGTTGTGGGTGATTTCAGAATTACGGTGTCGGAGAGGATTCCCGACAGCAGAATTGCCGCAGTGATCCTGTCGACCTCCTGTCCGTTTATTCTGAAAAGCTGATATACCAGTGTGCAGGTGCTGCCCACGGGTTTTGCGAAAAAATGTATGGGTGTTTTTGTTTTTATTGTGCCAAGTTTGTGGTGGTCGACTATTTCAACGATTTTTGCGGATTCCGCACCGTCAACCGCCTGTGTCAGCTCGTTGTGGTCCATCAGAATAAGCTCTTTCTGAGCTTTTTTTATGATGTCCGAGCGGGTGAAAATGCCTATCAGTCTGCCGTCACTGGTTACGGGGAGGCCTTTGTGGTCAACACTCATAAGAACGTTGCTTGCCGCCTCCAGATAGTCCTCGGCGGAAAGCTCGGGGATGTCGGCTTTCATGAAGGCTTTTGCGGGTATGCTGAGCTGAAGGTTGCGCAGGGTCTCCGCTGTGTCCAGCTCGGAAACGTAAACCCAGCCTTTGTAGCCGGAAAAGTCGAAATCCATATCGCTCTCGCCCCTTATTCCTGTAAGGACGATTGCGGGCAGATCGTTGCTGATGGCGTATTCCACTATGTCACGTCGCTTGCCCACAATGAGCAGGGTGCGTGATTTGTCAACGTTCTCCATGCGCTCAACGAACCTGTCGTAGGGCATCGCACCTATCATGAATCCCGCTTCGAGCTCCTCTTTTTCGCCCCTGATGTGGGTGTATCCTTTAACTGATTTTTCGAAGTTCGAGCCTCTGAAAAGATAGACCGGACGCTGTGACGGGTCTTCGGGTGTGAAGAAATGTGCAATTTCGAGGATGCTGATGACTCCGCAGAGTTTTACGCCGCCGGTGGTCACAGGCGTTATGCGGATCTTCAGTTCATCAATATTGCGCAGAACTCCCTTTATGGGGTCGTTTTCGTCGATTGCTATAACCTTGTGTGTCATAACGTCTTTAACTTTCGGGTATACGTCGCCTATGAACTTAGGAACTTCAGCACCGAAACGCTCGAAGATGAATCTGGTCTGTTTGTTCAGGTTTCCGCAGCGTGCGGGGGTATATCGGAACCCGTCGTTCAGACGGTTTTTAAGCTGTGCATAGCCGTATGCGGAACAGACGGAGTCGCTGTCGGGGTTTTTGTGGCCGACGATAATAACTTCTGACATGTTGACCTCGTGAAGATGCCGGAATACTGATTTGGTGTGGTTTTATAGGTTGAATATTACAGGTTGTCAAGGGCTGTGCGCAATCAAATTGTGTTAATGGCGTGCTTCAGAAGCATATTTATCCGTGTGTCCACCTTGTTTTCCGAACCGAGATCTATGAAAGCTGTTTTAGTCGTTGACTTTTTCGCCTCTTTTTTCAATACCGCAAGGGTGTTGCTGAGGTCGTCGGAGGTGTAGTCCCTTTTGCCTTCGGGAAGCCTTATTATGGCTGCGCTGACAGACAGCAGAGGGAACAGGCGCTCGTTTCCGTCCCTGTCCTTTCCGGCATAGCTTTTTGCCGACACCTCTTCTGGGTCATAGAAGCTGGCGGCGGCATCGGTGAAGTCGTGTATGACGGTGTTTATGACAGCCATGACGTTTACTCCGCTCTCCGGATCATCCGCTCTGAAGGAGACTCCGCAGAAGAAATCATCCCCGCCGATGTGTCCGATGAACGAACCCGATTCGGTTATGCGCTCCCGCATTATTTCGGTGAACAGCATTATGGCTCTGTCGCCCTGACGGAAGCCGAAACGGTCGTTGAAGGGTTTGAAGTTGTCGAAATCGAAGTATATGAAGACATATGAACTGTCCTCGTCCCTGTATGCCTTGTTCAGATAGTTGTTGATAAGGCTGTTGCCGGGCAGTTTGGTCAGCGGATTCATGTCTCTGGCAAAGGCGAGGTTCTTTTCGTTCAGGGTGTTAAGCAGTGACTGGGCGGTCATGAAACCGTGATATTTCAGGTCTTTTGTGATGATGATGCCTTCGGATTCGGGGTTGGCAACGTATATCTCCAGCATCTGCTCAAGGGGGATGGTTATCTCTATGATGGGGCATTTTTTCATGAATTTTTTGATGGACGGCGTGTGGCTCTTGTTGAAGAGCAGTTCTTTTCCGTATGGCTTATAGAGGTACTGTTTCAGATCTGTTTCGCTGATTATTCCCACGGGTATCAGGTTTGCGTCGACCACGGGGACAAAGTTCAGGTCGGGCTTAAGGCTTATCTTGTGCAGAAGCTCCTCAACGGAACCGCCTATGTCTATGGGGTCGATGTATACCATCTCGTTGCTCACCAGATGGGCATCCTGTGTGTTCAGTCGTCTGTTTCCGGCGAAAAGTGCCTCAATGTGGCTGTACAGCTGGAGCATGTCGTCGGTGTTCAGTGACGGGCGGGCGACGTAGTAACCCTGAATGAGGTCAACCCCCATATCCCGGCATGAGAGGAACTCCCGTTCGGTCTCTATGCCTTCGGCTATGATGCTGATTCCGAAGAAATGTGCAAGATTTATTATATGTGAGCAGAACTTGCGCTTGCGCACGTCCTTGTGGATGTCGGAGATGAGGAACCTGTCCAGCTTTATGTAGTCCGGTTCGCTGAAATAGAACAGCTCGAAGTTTGCGAATCCGGAACCGAAATCGTCAATGGCTATGCGGCAGCCGGATGTCTTTGCGCTGTTCAGCAGGCAGTTCATGTGTTTGTCGTTTATCTTGTGCCTTTCGCTTATCTCGAAACAGAAGACTCCGGGATCAAGCCCGATATCCTGCATAAGGCGGCCGGAAACTCCGGGTTTGTAGTCCTCCATGTCGGTGATGCGCACGTCGAAGTTGTAGAAAAGCTTGATCTTTTTGTGGTGGTGGATGCGGGTGAATTTCTCAACTGCCCTGCGCCTCAGCTCTATGTCAAGAGGAAGGAGCACGCCGTCGGAAAACGCCGTGTCGAACAGGTCGAAGATGCTTTCAAACCCGGCCTTGTCCCATCCCCGCAGAAGTGCCTCCACGGCGAACAGTCTGCCGCTGAGGGGATTGATTATGGGCTGAAATGCATGTTCGAGATGTAAAAGTCTTTTCTGCCAGATGGAGGGCAGTTCCAGTGTCTTTAACATACTGCCATAAATAGTGGGAAAATGTTATGTAATTGTCAGATGTTGTTAAATAAATTATAAAGTCTTGAATCTGGTTTCCAGAGTCCTGTATCGGTGGTCGAATATTTCGTCCAGCTTTTTTGCCACATAGCCGCCCAGAACAGGCTGAGTGATGGTTGAGAGGGGCAGGATGTAATGCACCATATCCGTCATGAGAACTCCGTCTGCGGTATCTTCGAAGTGGTGTTCGTGGTGCCACATGGCATAAGGACCTTTGCGCTGTTCATCCACAAAGAAAAAAGGCTCCCTGACATGGGTTATCTCGGTGACCCACCACAGCGGAAGCCCCATCATGGGCGTCACGTTGTACTGAATTATAAGCCCTTCATACATCTTTGCGGGCGGTTCTGACATAACTTTAAACCCCAGCCATTCGGGAGTGATATCCGCCAGATTCATAGGGGATGAGAAGAAATTCCATGCCTCAATAATGGATATGGGGAGCAGTTGTGTCCTTGTTAAGCGGTGAGCCTTCAAATTATCCTCTTAAAATTTCATAAAACTTATCTTATTCATTTGCGTCTTCTGATAATGATAGTAAAATTATATATACTTTCGGAAAATAAACAAGGAGACGAAGATGAACAGAGAGCAATTCAGAAGTCATTTTGAGTTTGGCGGAAAGATATATGCCTATTACGACCTTAAGAAAGTTCGTGATGCCGGAGTTGCCGACATCGCTAAACTTCCATTCTCCATAAGAGTTTTACTTGAAAACCTCGTAAGAAATTTCGATGGAAAGGTAGTTAAGGAGGACGCTGTTAAGGAGCTTGGCCAGTGGAAAAAGTCCTATGCAGTGCCCTATGAAATACCTTATCACCCTGCAAGGGTGATTATGCAGGACTACACAGGCGTTCCCGGCGTGGTGGATCTCGCCGCCATGCGTGACGCTCTGGTGGAAAAGGGCAAAGACGCCTCTTTCATCAACCCTCTTGTTCCCGTTGACCTCATTGTCGATCACTCCGTTCAGGTGGATTATTACGGAACGGCGGATGCACTGGATAAGAACGTTAAGCTGGAGTATGAGCGCAACGGCGAACGCTATGCTTTTCTTAAGTGGGCTCAGGCCAGCTTTAACAACATGCGCATCGTTCCCCCGAAATCAGGCATCTGCCATCAGGTGAACCTTGAATACCTCGGTCAGGTGGTTCTGAAAGGTGAAGTCCACGGCGAAATGACGGCCTACTGCGACACCCTCGTGGGCACGGATTCACACACAACCATGATCAACGCCATCGGCGTTATGGGCTGGGGCGTGGGCGGAATCGAGGCGGAAGCGGTCATGCTCGGTCAGCCCTATTATATGCCTATTCCCGAAGTTATCGGTCTGAGACTCACAGGCAAAATAGCAGAGGGAATCACCGGAACAGACGTTGTTCTTTCAATCACAGAGCTTCTGCGCAAGGCGAAAGTTGTTGAGAAGTTTGTTGAGGTGTACGGCCCCGGTCTTAAATCACTCACTCTGCCCGACAGAGCAACCATTTCCAACATGTCTCCCGAGTTCGGCTCAACCATGGGCTTCTTCGCAGTGGACGACGAGACCCTGCGCTATCTGCGCAACACAAACAGAGCCGACGTTGCGGACTTTGTTGAAAACTATACGAAAGCAAACCTGCTGTTTAACGACTATTCGCAGGAACCCGAATACACTCAGGTGCTTGAGCTTGACCTCTCAACCGTCAAAAAATGCATCGCAGGTCCCAAAAAGCCCCATCAGCACGTTCCGCTGGATGCAGTTAAGGAAACGGTGGCCAAAGAGGTTGCCGCTCCCAGAACCGTCGAAGTTGAACTGGACGGCAAAAAAGTCACCCTCAGAGAGAGCGACGTTGTTATCGCCGCCATCACATCCTGCACCAACACATCAAACCCCTATGTTATGATAGGCGCAGGTCTGGTTGCCAAAAAGGCAGTTGAACTGGGGCTTACCATCAAGCCATATGTGAAGACCAGCCTTGCCCCCGGTTCTCAGGTGGTGACAGACTATCTGCGTGAGGCGGGTGTGGATGTGTACTTCGATAAGCTCGGCTTCAACCTCGCCGCATACGGCTGTACAACCTGTATCGGTAACGCAGGTCCCCTTAGACCCGAACTTGAAAAGGCAGTTAAAGAGAATAAACTGAACGTTGCGTCCGTTCTTTCGGGCAACAGAAACTTCGAGGCGAGGATACATCCTCAGGTTCGCCAGAACTATCTGGCCTCACCCATGCTCGTCGTGGTCTACGCACTGGCCGGAACAATGGACATCGACCTCTATAAAGATCCCATCGGAAAGTCAAAAGACGGCAAAGACGTTTTCATGAAGGATGTTTTCCCCTCTAACGATGAAATATGGGCGCTGGTCAACAAGTGCGTCAGCAACGAGCAGTACAAAAAACGCTACAGCGAAATTCTGGACGGAGACGAGAACTGGAGAGCACTCCCCACAGTCAAAGGCAGCATCTATGACTGGGAGGCAAAATCAACTTACATCAGAAGACCTCCGTTCTTCGAGAATTTCAGCCTGACACCAGTTGCACCCACAGATATCAAGGGCGCAAAGCCCCTGTGCCTGCTGGGCGACACCATCACCACCGACCACATCTCACCCGCCGGCTCCATCCCTGCGGACTACCCTGCGGGCAGATATCTTCAGGAGAACGGAGTAAAACCCGTTGACTTCAACTCCTACGGCGCAAGACGCGGAAACCATGAGGTGATGATGCGTGGAACACTGGCCAACGTCAGGATCGCAAATAAACTTGCAGAACCCAAAGAGGGCGGCTTCACCAAGCACATGCCTGACGGCGAAGATATGTATATCTATGACGCCGCAATGAAATATATCAAAGAGGGCGTACCCACGGTTATTCTGGGCGGCAAGGAATACGGTTCCGGTTCATCCCGTGACTGGGCGGCGAAGGGTACGGTTCTTCTCGGCGTAAAAGCTGTTATAACAGAGAGCTTTGAGCGTATCCACAGAAGCAACCTTGCGGGAATGGGCGTTCTGCCTCTGGTGTTCAAGAACGGCGAAAGCTGGAAATCGCTGGGACTGGACGGCACGGAAACATATGATATCGTGGGTGTGGACAAGGTATCACCCAGATGCACCCTCGCTGTTACGGCTAAAAAGCCCGACGGCAAAGAGATAAAGTTTGATGTCATGTGCAGACTGGATACCGAGATCGAGATCGAATACTTTAAGCATGGAGGCATATTGCCTTATGTGCTGAGGAATATGGCTAAGTAAGCAGGGCGGGGTTTTTAACCCCGCCTTTTTTTTGCTTTTTATAACGCTTCGCATTTCTTCGTTGTCCTCATAAAAATTATCCTCACGTATTTCAATATACGCTCGTCAATTTTTCATCGTCCGCCTTGAACTGCTCGGTTCTAAAAAGCAAATGTGGTTTCCCGTCACTGCGAACGAAGTGAAGCAGTCTTCCACGTGTGGAAAACCGGAATGTAAATCCCCCTTAGTCCCCCTTTATTAAAGGGGGAAATACGAAACTCCCGAGTGTAGAACTTACCAAAGCGGCGGGTTATATGAAATTGGAAGACTGCCACGGGCTAAAGCCCTCGCAGTGACGTAAAATATTGGTCACTCTATTCGGCAACTATCACAAGGTAAGCCACGTCACTCTGAGGCATAGCCGAAGAGTCTCAAACGCAGAGATTCTTCACCCTGCGGGTTC